>CAXTCK010000073.1:0-15071 GCA_964242425.1 uncultured Acetobacteraceae bacterium
CGGCCGAGCCCAGCGCGGGAGGCGTGCCCTGTGCCGCGGCCGGGGGCTGCGCCGCCGCCGGTCCGCCGGCTGCCACAAGTGCGATGGCCGCCGCGAGCGTCGCCCTGCGCCAAGGATTGCCGATCACTGCGCGTTCCCTCGTTCCTGGTCGCACGTCCATCGCCTGTCTCAGGGCCTCCCTCCAGCCGCCGGCGTCATCGTCACCGCATGCGCAAGTTCCGGATAGTACGGCAGACCGCTGGCCCCGTAGAACGGCTTGTAGGCGCCGTTGTGGCAGGTGACGCAACTCACTTTCGGCGCATCGTCCAGCTTGCCCCGCAGCTCGACCGGAAACACATGGGCAAGCGGCGCCATGTAGTTGCGGTTCAGGTCGCGCACCATCGGGATGGCATGCCAGGCGAGCACGCGGTTCGGCGTGCCCTGGTCCCATTCCTCGAAGGCCCGGGTGTTGTGGCAGTAGGTGCAGTTGACGCCGAGCGAGTCGGCGAAGTGGATCATCAGGGAGTAGGTCCAGTCGGTCTGGTTGACCGAGGACCGGTTGCCGGCCGGCAGCGCAGTGTGGCCGGTCACGCGGATCGGCATCGCATTGAGCAGGAACGGCGTCAGGGGGTCGTAGGGATAGGCGGACAGGCCTGCCACCTGTGCCGGCAGGTTCTGACCCGAGTCCGCTTGCGTGGCGTTGCGCTCCCCATGCGGCGGGGGCTGGATGAACCAGGACCCTTCCGGGATCGCCCGGCCGCGGTGGCAGGTCTGGCAGGTGACGCCGACGCCGTCGACATGGCTCTGCCACTGGGTGTTGATCGCCATCACCATCTGGAGCATCCGGCGTGCCACCGTCTTGGTGTAGACGCTGTCGTCAGCCATGTTCTTCAGCGAATGGCAGAAGGCGCAACCGGCCTGCGGGGCGATCCACTGCGTCATGGCGCCCATCAGGCGCAGGAACTCGTTGGCGTCGAGGTTCTGCAGCACCTGGATGTTCTTGTAGGCCTGGGCGGCGGTCTTCCCAGCCGGGATCGAGGGGGGCAGCGGCGCGTCGACGCGCTGCAGCCCGAGCTGCTCGGCGACCAGGCGGGAGTTGTAGATCTGGCCCATGCCGGTGCCGCGATAGCCGAGCTGCACGTTTTCCGGCGCCGGACGCTCCAGGGTGAAGACCAGGCCGATCGCGGCGGCGACGACGCCCGCGCCGACCAGCGCCAGGAGGAACCGTCCGGCATGATGGCGGAGGCCGGACAACAGGGCGCCGATCGCGACGGCCACCAGCTGCAGCGGAGCGAGAAGAAGGCTCATGGCTGCACGGGCGCGCGCAGCAGGCCCGGATCGGTGATGGGCGCGTAGACGCGCGGATATTGCGGCGCGAAGCCGTGCTTGACCCCCCAAAGGTACCAGTTGTCGACCACGGTGCCGGTGAGCAGGATGCCGATGCCGCCGGTCAGGGTGCACAGGATCGCGAACCAGATCGCCCAGCGGTGGATCGATTCGAAGGTGGCGTTGAAGCCCATGGTCCAGCGCCAGAAGATGCCGCCACGCTCGGCGGCGGTGCCGCGGTCGACCGCCTGCTCGATCTCGCGCTCCGCCCAGTAGCGGCTGGTGGCGAGGATGGTCCCGCCATGCATCGCGAACAACAGCGTCGAGCCGTAAAGGAAGACGATCGAGAGCATGTGGAACGGGTCGTAGTACAGGTTGCCGTAGCGGATCGACAGCGACGCGGTCCAGTCCAGGTGCGGGAAGATGCCGAACGGGACGCCCTCGCTCCAGCTTCCCATCAGCAGCGGCCTCAGGAAGCCGTCCACGAGGTAGAGCCAGATGGCGGAGGCGAACGCCCAGGCCACGTGCGTGCCCATGCCGAGCGCCCGCGCCCTGCGGTAGACGCGCACCCACCAGAGCAGAATCGCCGTGGTGAGGAAGAAGCCGGCCATCAGCCACCAGCCGCCCTGGTCCAGCGGCGGGATGTGCAGCCCCCAGACGGGAGCCGGCGGCTGCAGGCCGAGCCAGGGCAGCTGGCGTATGAACTGCACCGGATCCCAGCCCACGGAGGCGAAAAGGTTCAGGCCGATGATCTCGAAGGCGATGAAGCCGCAGATCAGCGAGGCGATTCCGGTCGGGCCGAGGTAGAAGGGGCCGACTTGGTGGGCGCCGATCAGGCCGAGCAGGTAGGACGAGAACGGCTTGCCGCGCCGGTTCTCCCTGCCCCATCCGAGGGGCGCGCCCTCGTCGAGCTTGCCCTCGATCTGCGTGCGGTTGAACAGGTTCTGGTATTCGACGCCGAAGGTGGTGCGATAATCGAACATCCTGCCCTCCTCAGTTCCAGAACGGCAGGTTGAGCCACCAGGACCACCATTCCGGCCAGCCCCTGGTCCAGAACGGTCCGCTGATCACGATGCAGATCGCGCTCCACACGCCGGCATTGATGGCGCAGAACCATCCGAGCCGGTGGATGCCGAGCGGCCCGATCGAGTAGACGATCAGGTCGCGGAAGAAGCTGTCCTCGTAGGCGCCGGGCTTGACCGGCTCACCCGCCGGCGGGTTGAGCGAGGACAGGATCACGCCGCCATGCATGGCCAGGATCAGGGTCGTGGTGAAGAAGAACGTCACCGCGATCATGTGCGCCGGGTTGTAGTGGAACTGGAGGTACTGGTAGCCGACGTTGGAAACCCAATCGAGATGGCTGATGATCCCGTAGGGGAACGCGTTTCCCCATGCGCCCATCAGCACCGGCCGGATCACCTCCAGCGTCACGTAGGCGAGGATCGCGCCGGCGAAGGCGATCGGCGTGTGGAGCCCCATGCCGAGCTTGCGGGCGATCTCGACCATGCGCAGGTCCCACGACACGAACGCGCCGATCGCGCAGAACGTGATCCACTGCCAGAGCCCGCCCGCGCGCATCGGCGCGAAGCCAAGCCCGTAGCGCAGGTCCGGCGGCGCGATGCTGATGCGCCAAACGTTCCAGGTCGGCCCGATCGCGGCGCCGTAGATGATCAGCGCGGTGCCGATCAGCGTGAAGAAGATGGTGGTGACGCCGAAGAAGCCGACATAGAACGGCCCGGCCCAGAAATCGAACAGGTCGCCACCGACCAGCGTGCCGCCGCGGACCCGGTACTTGTGCTCGAAGTGCATCATCGACATGACGGTGATCTCGTGTCCGAAGCGGCGTTCCGGAGCGTCCGAATGCCAGGCGGCGCGAAAGGAATGCTTCCGGCCGCCCGGCGCGCGGTCAGGGTTGCTGCCCGGGCGGCAGCGGCGTCATCTGCTGCACCTGCGAGTTGCTGTGCAACTGGTCGTGGTGCGGGCCGTCGAGCCAGTTGAACCGATCGGTGCTGAGCAGGATGAAATGGATCGTCAGCGCCAGCACCAGAAGGAACACGAACAGGGTGACCAGAACCCGGCGCGGGTCGAACAAGAGCCATACGTTGTGCATGTCTGGATCCCTTCAGCCGAAGGATGAGAGCAGGTGGCGGGTCAGAGACAGCCCGTCCAGCATGGAGGTCTGGTAGCCGTGCACGCCTGGCAGCCAGGGACGCCACAGCCAGGCCAGGATGTGCGCCACGATGGCGATTCCCACGAAGATGCAGAAGGAGATGACAAAGATCCGGTTGAACTCCTTTGCCTCCCCCACGCTGAGGCCCGACAACGTCGAGCGGCGTTCCAGATCATCCGACATCGTCACCACATCCCTTCCGTTGTTTTGTTTCGCGTATCCGCATGACCTACGACACGGCCATGGGGGACATCGAAGCGATCGCGTCGCGCACCCGCGCCGCCGTCACCCGCTCCTCGGCCAGGCGGCGCGCATCCGCCTCGATCCGGTCGCGCAGGCGCTTGGCGGCGGAGATGCGCAACAGGAACGGCTCGCGCTCGACGGCTTGGTCGAGCAGCGCCAGCGCGTCCGCATCCCAGGACCGTTCCCGGCTGCCGTCCGGCGCGTGTGCCGGCGTCGGCTCGACGCGGTCGAGGTCGCGTCCGAGCGGCAGCATGCCGAACAGGCCGTCGAACAGCGCGTTGCAGAACTCCTGGACCAGATAGGTGGCGCCGGCATAGCCCATGAACGGGGTGCCGGTGGCGCGCCGGATGATGGCGCCCGGGAACGAGGCCGGCACCCAGACCGCGCGCGTGCCGAGCTCGGCCATGTAGATGCGCTCGTTGGTCGAGCCGAACATCACCGCGGGCGGGCTGGTCCGCAGCTGCTCGCGCACCGCGCGGTTGTCGGTCTTGGCACCGGGATGGCGCGTCACCGCGAACGCGCAGGGCACGCCCATCTCGTCCTCGAAGAACTGGCGTATGCCGCGGGCATAGGTCTCGGTGGCGACCACCGCGAACGGGGCGGTGGCGAAGAAGTCCTGCGTGACGCTGCGCCACAGGTCCCAGATCGGCTTGATCGTGGTCTCCTTCTCGGCGGCGATGAACGGTTCCGGATCGACGCCGGCCAGCTCGCCGAGCGAACGCAGGAACCGCGTGGTCGAGAACAGCCCGATCGGCGCCTGCAGCCAGGGCCGGTCGAGCTCCTCGCACAGCAGCCGTCCAAATTCGCGGTAAAGGCAGACATTCACGTCCGCGTCAGCAAGTTTGGGTACCTGGTCGAGGTGGCTGCCGAGCGGGAACACCAGGTTCACCTCGCAGCCGATGCCCTCCACCAGGCGGCGGATCTCCGCCACGTCGGACGGCATGTTGAAGGTGCCGTAGATAGCGCCGACGAGGTTCACGCGTGGCCTGGCGCCAGCGGGACGGGGCTTGCGCGCGCGCGGCGCCTTCTTCGCGCCGAACTGGCTCCAGAGCCAGAAGATCGCCCGGTCGGCGCTCTGCCACTGGTCCTCGTCGATGGTGCGGGGAATGAAGCGGAGCAGGTTGGAGCCTTCCGGCACCACGCCGCCGCCGATCATCTCGGCAATGCTGCCGGTCACCACCACGCCGGGCAGTTTGGTGTTGCCGGCCCTGTTCGCCTGGCCGAGCGCGCCCTCGGTGCCGCTCATCGACAGGTGGTCCTCGCACAGGCCGGTGACGACAACCGGAAGCTCGTGCGGCGGCAGGGCATCGGTGTAGTGCAGCACCGCGGTGACGGGCAGGTTCTCGCAGCCGACCGGTCCGTCGATGATGACGCGCAGGCCCTTGATCGCGCTGAACGCGTAGACCGCGCCCCAGTAGCCGCCGGCCCGGTCGTGGTCGAGCACCAGCATCGGGCCTAGCCTCCCGCCGCCATCGCCGCGCGCTCGGCGTCGGTGCCGAAGAACGACACCATCCGCCCGAAGCGTTCGCGGCCACGCGTCTGGGCGCGCACGATCGCGGTCAGCGCGCCGACGCCGGCGGGGCCGAACAAGGGCCGGGCCGACACCATGTTGGTGAAGTAGACCGCGGGGATGCCGAGCTCCTTGGCCTTCTGCACCACCGGCGTGGTGCCGATAGCGAGGTCCGGACGCACGTCGCGCATCGCCGCCAGGTCCTGCTCCAGTGCTGCGCGGAACTGCACGTGCACGCCGCGCGCTTCCAGCCACTCGCGATCCGGATCGCTCCAGGGCGTGCGCGGACACGCCGTGCCGACATAGGGGATGGTGGCACCGGCCTCGATCAGCAGGCGCGCCACCAGGAGCTCGGAGCCCTCGTAGCCCGACACGGTGATCCGGGCGTCGAGGCGGCACCGCTCCAGCGCCGCACGAAGCGGCGGGAGCGCCTGATGCCTGGTCGCGTCGGCGGCCACCCCCGGCACCCCCGCCGCCTGCCCGACCGCGCCGAGCCAGTCGGCGGTGCCGTCCAGCCCGACCGGACCGGAGCCGACCACCGGACGACCGGCGGCAACGAACTCGCGCACCGAGGCGACATAGAACGGGTGCACAGCGGCCGCCACGGTGCAGTCCAGCGCCCCATACAGGTCGCGCCATTCCCGCGCCGGCGTCGGCGGCGCCACCGACAGGCCCATCGGCTCCAGCATCGCGCCGATCGTCACGGGATCGACCGGGAACATCTCGCCGATCAGCGCCACCGTGCGCGCGCCGTCCACCGCACCGCGCGGACGCGCCACCGGTCCGGCCTCGGCTTCCGAGCGGGCGTAGCGCAGCATCGCCGCCGCCAGCACGTCCTTGGCCTCGGCATGGGTCGGCACGCCGAAGCCCGGCACGTCGATGCCGATGATGCGCACGCCGTCATGGCTGCGCGGCAGGAGGTCGAGCGGCACGCCCGATGCGGTCGGCACGCACAGGTTGATGACCACCACGGCATCGTTGTCGGCAGGCTTGGCAAGCTCGAACACCGCCGCGCGTATGTCCTCAAACAACTGTCCGCGCACCAGGGTCTCGGAGTTGAACGGCACGTAGCCGACGCTGCGGCGGGCGCCATAGAAGCGCGAGGTGAAGGTCAGGCCGTAGACGCAGCAGGCGGAGCCGGACAGCACGGTGGCGACGCGGCGCATGCGCAGGCCCACTCGGAGCGAGCCGAAGGCCGGGCACATGGATTGCGGCTGCTCGTGCGGCCCGCGCGGGTAGTCGCGCATGAGGGCCGCCATCGCTTCGGTCTTGCCGGCCCGGGCGGCTGCGTCGAGCAGGATCTCGTGCCCGCCATGGCAGCCGGACAGGCCGTCCGCGTCGGGCGATGTGCCGAGGGAGGTGATACCGTCCATGACCTCAGGCCGGCTCGTAGACGACTTCGAGGGACGGCTTGTCCAGCACCATCGTGGGGCACATGTCGGCCATGGTCGCCGGAACCAGGACGACCCCGCGCCCGACCGCGTCGCCCTTGAACAGGGACAGCAGCCCATCCTGGGTCAGCGGCTTGGGCCGAAGCGGCGGCGCCTCGGCGACCGCCATCCCCAGAGCCTCGAACAAGGGCGCCCAGCGGCCGCCCGGCTTGCCGACAATCTCGTAGCTGGCGCTCTTGCGCCGGATGTCGTCGTCAGCCGGGATGGCGGCGAGAACCGGGATGCCCACCGCCTCGGCGAAGGCCTGCGCCTCGCCGCTGCCGTCGTCCTTGTTGATCACCAGGCCGGCCACGCCGACGTTGCCGCCGAGCCTGCGGAAATAATCGACCGCTGAGCACACGTTGTTGGCGACGTAGAGCGACTGCAGGTCGTTCGAGCCGACCACGATGACCTTCTGGCACATGTCGCGCGCGATCGGCAGGCCGAAGCCGCCGCACACCACGTCGCCGAGGAAGTCGAGCAGCACGTAGTCGAAGCCCCAGTCGTGGAAGCCAAGCTTCTCCAGCAGCTCGAAGCCGTGGATGATGCCGCGCCCGCCGCAGCCGCGGCCGACTTCCGGGCCGCCCAGCTCCATCGCGAACACGCCATCGCGGACGAAGCACACATCGCCGATCTGCACCTTCTCGCCCGCCGCCTGCTTCTTGGCCGACGTCTCGATGATGGTCGGGCAGGACCGGCCGCCGAACAGCAGCGAGGTGGTGTCGCTTTTCGGGTCGCAGCCGATCAGGAGCACCCGCTTGCCGGCCTGCGCCATCGAGTAGGACAGGTTGGCGAGCGCGAAGCTCTTGCCGATCCCGCCCTTGCCGTAGATGGCGACGATCTGCGTCTTGGAATCCGTCGACGGCCTCATGCGCACGCTCTCCAGTCCAGAACCATCTTGACGCAGGCAGGATCGATAAAGGCCTGCGCGTAGGCGTCAGGCGCTTCGGCCGCAGGCCGGCGATGCGTGACCAGTCCGGCCAGCGACAGGGTGCCGGCGGCGGCCATGTCGCGCACGGCGACAAGGTCGGGCGGCGTCCACTGCGCCGCGACGCGCAGCCGGATCTCGCGCATAAAGGCGGGCGGAAACGCGAACTGCAGCGGCCCGGCATAGAAGCCGGCCAGCACCAGCTCGCCGTTGCGGCCAAGCCGGCCGATCAGGGTGTCGAGCAGGGCTGGGTCGCCGCTGACGTCGTAGATCGTGCGATAATCCCGGCGCGGATCGGCCTCCGGATCCACCACCTCGTAGCCGGAAGCGCCGCCGATGCGGAGCGGGTCGCGTTCCCACACCACGGGCTGGCCGCCGGCGGCGAGCGTCAGCCTTGCCAGCAGGCGGCCGAGCACGCCGTGGCCGACGATGAGCTCGGGCAGGAGCGCGCCCTCGGCGGCGATCGCATGATGCGCGGTGGCGGCCAGGGCGAGAAGGATCGCATCGATGCCGGCGGCCGGGGTGGATGGCCCGTCGAGCCGCAACACCCGGGCAGCCGGAACGACCAGCCGGGAGGCAGCGGCGCCGAACAGGCCGCGCACCGCGCCGAAGCACTGGGCGCCGGGCACGAAGACCGTGGTCCCGATGGCAACGCCCGCGCCGGCACCGGCCTCGACGATCCGGCCGACCGCCTCGTAGCCGGGAACCAGGGGATAGCCCATGCCGGGAAAGCTCGGCATGCGGCCGGACCAGAGCAGCCGCTCGGTTCCGGCGCTGATGCCGGTCCAGTCCACCGCCACGACGACGTCGTCCGCGCAGGGGTCGAGAAGATCGAGACGGGCCACGGAAAGCCGATGGGGCTGGTTCAGCACGATGGCGTCGGCCTGCATGTCGTCCCTCCCCCTTCGGCCTGTTCCGGCATTCTAGTGTCAGGATATCCTGACACTCAGATATGTAAACCCGCATTAACAGCTTTCGCAAAGATCTGCATCAGGGCTGTGCCACCACGAGCCGGACCAGCATGGGCGTATGCGTGCGGGCTAGGCGGATCCGGGAGAACCCCGCGGCGCGTAGCAACGACTTGATCTCATCCGGTCGGCGGGGCCGGCCGCTGCCCATCGCCAGCAGGTAGAAGCCGAAATAAGCGTCGGCCACGGGGCCGGCATTGGCGCCGTCGGCCATCGGCTCCGCCAGAAGCAGGGTGCCGTCGGACGGCAGGGCTGCGCGGACGGCGCGCAGCAGCGCCAGGGCTGCGGGATCGTCGTGGTCGTGCAGCACCCGGACCAGCGACACCACGTCCGCCCCACCGGGCAGCGGATCGCGCGCGAAGTCGCCCGCCAGGACCGCCGCGCGGGTTTCGAGGCCGGCGGAGGCCAGGCGGCGTCGCGCCGTGGCCGCGACCGACTCCAGGTCGAACAGCATGCCCCGCAGGGCGGGCGCCCGCCGCAGGGCGGCAGCCAGGAAGCCGCCGGTGCCGCCGCCGACATCGAGCAGGCACCGGTGCCGGTTGATCGGATACGCGTCGAGCACCTCCGCCGAGATCATCGGCTGCGACGCATCCATCAGCGCGCTGTAGGCCTCGGTCTGCACGGCGGCGAGCGAGGCCGTCGCGCCGGCGTCGGCATAGGGCCAGTAGCGACCCAGCGCGGTTTCGCCGGCGTTGGTGCGCAGCAGCGCCACCGGATCGCGCAGGTCGTCGTAGAGCATCCCGTGATGCTCGATCATGGACACCAGGCCGGGGTTGTCGACCAGCGCCGCGCCGAGCGCGCCGAGCCCGAACCGGCCGCCGCCGCGGTGCGACGCCAGGCGCAGCGACACCGCCGCCCGAAGCAGCTGCTCGACCGCCTGCGGCGCCAGGCCGAGCCGGCCGGCCAGCTCGGGCGCGGTCAGCGGCGCGTCCAGCAGGATCTGCGGGATGCGCAGCCGCACCACCGCCAGCAGCACCTGCGAGTAGACGAACCCCGCGCACAGATCGAACAGCGCGCGGACGCGCCGGCGCGCTACCGGACGGGTGAGGAGAAACGATGCCGCCCGGCGCCGGAACGCCCCGCTCGACAGCAGCCGGTCCATCGCGGCGTCGACGCGATCGCGCCAGCGGCGACGGGATGCCGCGCCGGACAGGATGGCCGTGGTCACCGGCGGGACCGGATCAGGCGGCGCGCAGCACCGCCTTCTTGGGCAGCAGCCGCTGCACCTCGATCAGCATGAGGCCGCGCAGCAGGGCCGCATTGCGGCACGGCGGCATCACGGCGATCGCCTCGTCGACCAGCGCTTCCAGCCGGTGCAAGGCGCCGGGCACGCCGAGCTGCAGCGCCGCGTTCGGCCGCCCGAGCACCCCGTCGCGCCCGGCCGGCTTGCCCAGCTCGCCCGCGGTCGACACGGCATCCCCGATGTCGTCCGCCACCTGGTAGGCTTCGCCCAGGCGCTCGCCGAACAACCGCCACGGCTCGGCAGGAGCACCCGCGGATGCGGCGCCGGCCATGGTCGCCGCCGCAAACAGCGCGCCGGTCTTGGCGCGCTGGTAGGTGGCCAGATCGACGCGCTGCTCGCATTCCCAGCCCTGGCCGCCGACGATCCCGTTCGGCATCCCGGAGCACCCGGCCAGGATCAGCACGAGCGGCGCCAGCAGATGCGGCGCCTGTGACGCGCCGCGCGCCAGGGTCTCGAAGCCGAGCACGATGAGCCCGTCGCCGGCGAGCAGCGCCACCGGCTCGCCGAACAGGCGGTGCACCGACGGACGGCCGCGCCGGAGCGACGCGTCGTCGAAGCACGGCATGTCGTCATGGACCAGGGACGCGCAATGCAGCAGCTCGATCGCCGATGCCGCCGCGTTCGACACCATCGGATGGGGATCGCCGCAGGCGGCGGCGACCGCCAGGCACAGGCGCGGCCGGATCCTGGCGCCCCCCGGGAACACCGCATGCCGGATCGCGCTCGCCACGCGCGGCGGCGCATCGGGAGCGCCGGCACGCGACACCGCGTCGGCAAGGCAGAACTCGATCCGTTCCAGGGCGTCCGACATGGGCTTTCCGGTGCTCCGTTCGACATGCCTGATGTCAACATGCGTTGTCACGTCACACTGTCAGAGTTTATAGACAGTTGCGTCAACAGCAATCTGGAAGGGATGTCGAACAGTGCCAACGCAGCGCGTTGTCGTGATCGGCGCCGGCATCGGTGGACTGGCGGCGGCGCTGATCCTGGCCGCACGCGGCCTCGACGTCACGGTGCTGGAGCGAGCCAGCGCGCCCGGCGGCAAGATGCGCGAGGCCAAGCTCGGCACCACGCGGATCGATTGCGGCCCCACCGTGCTGACCATGCCGGACGTGCTGGCGGACATCTTCGCGGAAGCGGGCGAAACGCTGTCCGCGCACCTGACGCTGCAGCCGGCCGAGACGATCGCGCGCCATGCCTGGAGCGAGACGGAGCGGCTCGACCTGTTCGCCGATGTCCGGCGCTCGGCCGATGCGATCGGCGTTCTGGCCGGTGCCGCAGAAGCCCGCGGGTTTCTCGATTTCATCGCGCGCGCGCGCCGGATCCACCACACGCTCGACGGGCCGTTCATGCGCCGGCCGGCACCCTCGATGACGGGGCTGCTGCGCCGGGCGGGGCCACGCGCCCTGCTCGGGATCAGCCCGTTCGGCAGGCTGTGGCCGGCGCTGGAACAGCATTTCCGGGACCCGCGCCTCAGGCAGCTGTTCGGTCGCTACGCCACGTATTGCGGCTCCTCGCCGTTCCTGGCGCCGGCGACGCTGATGCTGGTGGCGCATGTCGAGCAGACGGGCGTCTGGCTGGTCGAAGGCGGCATGCACCGGATCGCGACCGTCATGGCGTCGCTCGCGACGGGACGCGGCGCCCGAATCCGTTACGACGCCGAGGTGGCCGGGATCGTCGCGGAGCGCGGCCGGTGCAGCGGCGTGCGGCTCGCCGGCGGCGAGCGGATCGAGGCCGACGCGGTGCTGTGCAACGCCGACATCGCCGCCTTGTCGTCCGGAGCGCTCGGCCGGCCGGCCCGGGGCGCCACGGCGGCGACCTCGCCGGCCCGGCGCTCCTTGTCGGCGCTCACCTGGGCGCTGGAAGCGGAAGCTACCGGCCTGGAGCTGCTCCGCCACACCGTGTTCTTCTCGCGCGACTACCCGGCGGAGTTCGCCGACCTCCGGGCAGGCCGCCTGCCCCGCGCGCCGACGGTCTATGTCTGCGCCCAGGATCGCGACGACCGGGGGCACAGGACCGGCTGCGGACCGGGCGCGGGCGCGGAACGGCTGCTGCTGATCGTCAACGCGCCGCCCATCGGCGACACCCATTCCCCGAGCGACGCGGAGATCCGGCAATGCGAGACCCAGACCTTTTCGGAGCTGCGCCGCTGCGGCCTCGCGGTGCATCGGCAGCCGGAGCGGACGGAGATGACGACGCCGACCGGGTTCGACCGGTTGTTTCCCGCGACCGGGGGCGGGCTCTATGGCCAGGCGTCGCACGGATGGCGGGCGACGTTCCGCCGCCCGGGGGTGCGGAGCCGGATGCCGGGCCTGTTCCTCGCGGGGGGGAGCACGCATCCGGGGCCGGGCGTGCCGATGGCGGCCCTGTCCGGCCGGATGGCGGCGGCGGCGATCCTGCAGGACCTCGCTTCGACCAGGCAGTCGGCCGGCACGGCTATCGCTGGTGGTATGTCGACGCGCTGAGCGACGACGGCCAGTACGGGATCACCCTGATCGCGTTCCTCGGCAGCGTGTTCTCGCCGTTCTATGCCTGGAGCCGCCGTTTCGGCGAGGGCGATCCGCTCCGGCACTGCGCCCTGCACGTGGCGCTCTACCGCGTCGGCGGCCGGACCGCGCCCAGGCGCTGGGCGCTGACGGAGCGCGGCGGCGGAGCGGTCGAGCGGGACAGGACCCACCTGCGGATCGGGCCGAGCGCGCTGCGCTGGGACGGCAGCGCGCTGACGATCGCGATCGACGAGGTGACGATGCCGCTGCCGACGCGGATCCGCGGCACCGTGCGCGTTCATCCAGAGGCGCTGACGACGCATGACGCGCTGCTCTGCGCCACCGGCAGCCACCGCTGGACCCCGCTGGCGCCCCGCGCGCGCGTCGAGGTGGCGCTCGACCGGCCGTCGCTGCGCTGGTCCGGGACCGGCTACCTCGACGGCAACAACGGCGACGGCGCGATCGAGACCGCTTTCCGTTCCTGGGACTGGTGCCGTGCGCCGCTGAACCGGGACACCGTGATCCTCTACGACGCCCTGCATCGCGACAAAGGCAGGACCGCCATCGCCCTGCGGGTGGACCGGCACGGAACCGTCGAGCCGATCCGCTCCCCGCCGGAGGCTGCCCTGCCGTCCTCGCGATGGCGGGTCCGCCGCGCCACCCGTGCCGACGCGGGCGCCACCGCCACGGTCAGCCGCACGCTGGTGGACTCGCCGTTCTATGCCCGCTCGGTGCTCCGCACGCGGCTGCTGGGCGAGACGGCGGAGGCGATGCACGAAAGCCTCGACTGCGACCGCTTCGCCCGCCCCTGGGTGCAGGCGATGCTGCCGTTCCGGATCCCGCGGGCGCTGTTCTGAGGCGGAAACAGGGTTTCGGTCCCTGCCCGCCTACCGCCACCGGCGGCGCAGGTCGTCGAGATGCGCCAGCAGCGCCATCAGCAGGAACAACGCCACCCAGGCCAGCGATGCGCCACACAGGGCGCAGCGCAGCGCCAGCGCCAGGAACAGCCCGGCCCCGAGCAGGCCAACGGCGTCCCGCGGCGCCAGGCCGCCGCCGGTGCGGCGGTGGTGCAGCACGAGAAGGGTCGCCTCGAGCAGGAGCACGACCAGCACCAGATCGACCAGATGCGCCCCGTGATCGCCGAGAAGCGCGGCCACAAGGGTTACACAGGAACGTGCATATCGTCGGCCATGGCATCGACCAGGTCCGCGATCACCTGCGGCTGCTCCTCGTGTGCCAGATGGCCGAGGCCCGGAAGCGGGACCAGGCGGGCATTCCGGAGCTGGGACATCAGAACATTGGCCGCCGCGGGCGGGACCATGCGGTCATTGCCGCCCACCACCAGCGTCACCGGAACCTTCAACCGCTTCAGGTCGCGCCGCAGCGTGGTGAGGTCCCAGCGCGACATCATGCCGAGCGCGCCGGCGACATGGCCGGGATGGCGCATCAGCCGACGGTATAGCTCCTGCCCGGCGGGATCGATCACCGAGCCGGTGTTGTCCAGCAGGCGGGTGACGCGCTGTGGATCGCCCGCTGCCCAGGCGATCAGGCCGGGCACCGGCGGCAGTCCGGCCAGCAGGCGCGCCACCGCCGGGAACAGCGGCGCCTGCACGCCGGGCGGCGGAAGCAGCGCGCCGTTCAGCGCCATCAGCCCGCGCGGCCTGATTCGGCCTTCGAGCACCATGCGCGCCAGAATCGCGGCGCCGGCCGAGTGGCCCACGGCGAGATCCACCTCGACGCCGAGCGCCTGCAGCAGCGTCGCCACCAGCCGGGCCATGTTCGGCAGCGACAACAGATGCGGCGCCGGCATGGCGGTGAAGCCGTGGCCGGGAAGATCCGGCGCGATCACCGTCATGCGCCGTGCCAGCAGCGGCAGCAGGCCGCGCCAGGAATGGGTCGCGGCGCCGGTGCCGTGCAGAAGCAGCAGCACCGGGCCGCTGCCAGCGCGCTGGACGTGCCATCGCAGGCCGCCGGCACGGACGAACAGGCTCGCCTCGCGGTTGGGCCAGTCCCGCCCATGCTCCGACCAGGACGGGCGGTCGGCGTCGGGTCGTGACAGGACGCCGCTCACGAGGCCGGCATCATGTCACGCACGGTGCGCGCCAGCACCTCGGCGCGGACCTGCGGAAGCGGCAGGTAGCCGGCACCCATGTGCGAGGCCAGCGCCGCGGCGGCGGCGTTCGGACGCGGTGAGATGTCGACAAGCAGGGCGGTCAGCCCGGCGGCGCGTATCCGCGTCCCGCTGTCCAGCGCTTCCCGCCCGGCGACGGCTCGATCGGCGGTGCCGTCGCGCGCCACGTTGGCGCGGCCATCGGTCAGCAGCACCAGAAGCGCCAGCTCGCCGTTGCGCCGCAGCCGGTCGGCCATCGCCAGCGCCATGTCGAGCCCGGCCGCCAGGGGGGTTCCACCACCGCCCGGCAGGTCCTGCAGCGCCCTGCGCGCCCTGACCACCGATGCCGTCGGCGGCAGCACCAGCGTGCTGCCGCGCCCACGGAAGGCCAGCAGCGCCACCTGGTCGCGCCGCACGTAGCATTCCGACAGAAGCGCCTCGACGCAGCCCTTCGCCTCGTCGAGACGGTGGCGTGCCGAGGAGCCGGACGCGTCGACGGCGAAGATGGTGGTGGCCCGCAGGCGCGGCGCGAAGCGGGTGAGGCGGAAATCCTCCCGCCGTACCTCCACGGCCACCGCGGCGCGGCCGGGCAGGGCCGAGGCTTCGCGGCGTCGCAGCGCCTGCCACGGGAACGCCGCGCGCAGAGTCGCGAGCAGGTTGAGGCGGCCGCGCGACGGG
>CAXTCK010000074.1:0-15071 GCA_964242425.1 uncultured Acetobacteraceae bacterium
TGGCGCGGAAGGTGAGCGGGCTTTCGCACAGGCCGCCGATCATCTCGTCGCGGCCAGCCTCGATGCGCTTGGCGATGGCGATCTCGCCCTCGCGCGACAGCAGCTCCACCGAGCCCATCTCGCGCAGGTACATGCGCACCGGGTCGTCGGTGCGCCCGAGGCTTTCGGCGTCGACGTTGCCGCTCGGGGCCTCGGTCTCGTCGGCTTCCGCCTTCTTCTCGACCTCCTCCTCCTCGCGGACCGCTTCCGTTTCCTCGTTGTCCTCGTTCTCGACGACCTGGATGCCCATCTCGGACAACATCGCCATCACGTCCTCGATCTGCTCCGACGACATCTGGTCAGGCGGCAGCACGGCGTTCAGCTCGTCGAAGGTGATGTAGCCGCGCTCGCGTCCGCGCGCGATCAGGCGCTTGACCGAGGCCGACTGCGTGTCGAGCAGGGTGGCGTCGGCGTCCTGCTCGCTCGCAGTCGCTTCCGTGGTCGCCGCCGTCTTGGTCGCCATGCTCAACCCAACTCCAACCCGATCCAGGCGCCGCGCACGGTCGCGGCATGTCCCGGTGTTCCCGCCGCCGGTGTTCCCGCCGGCCGCTTCAATCGTCGTCCCCGGCCTGCTCGCCCCGTTCCACGGCGATCAGGGCAGACTTCAACAAGATCAACTGCTTCTGAGCTGCCAGATCCCACCGCTCCGTTAAAACCCGCTGCGCTGCCGCGACCTGGTCGCGCAGGCCGGAAGCGTTCACAAGACCGAAGAACTGCCACCAGGCCTCCTCGGCATCGGCAGGCATCGCTATTTCGGATGCGGCTGCCGCCACTGGCAGGGGGCTCGGCGCCAGAATGACGTCCATCTGGGCCGACAATCCGGCCGATTGCAGGTGGGCCATGAGGCCTGCCGAGTCAAGTGGACGTGATGGCGGGGCGTCCTCGCCGGCAGGCCGGCCGAGCGGGTCGAGGGTGCCGCACGGCGTGCCTGACCAGTCGAGCAGCGCTGCCCGGACCTGCGCCAGCTCGTCCGGAAGCTCCAGGTGGCAGAACGCCTGCTCGACGTCGTGCAGCAGGTCGGGGTGGCGAAGCAGGATCGCCAGGAGCATGCGCATGCGCTCCAGCCGTGCTCCGACCGCTTCCGGTACCGGGCGGGCGGCGGTCATCGCCGCCGTGGCCCGGGCGGGCGGCTGCCTGTACTGGCCGGCGCCTCCTGGCCGCGCAACCGCGTTGCGGCGCGCGAAGGTTTCGAAGAAGCGCTGCTGCAGGGTGCGCCGGTATTCCGACGCTAGCCCCTTGTGGCCGATGGTGGCCGCCGCCGCGGTGAGCTTGGCGTGCAGCGACGCCCGCTGCTCCGGTCCCGGATCGCGCACCCCCTCGCTCAGCAGCTCGAACAGCACGTCGGCCAGGGGTGCCGCCTGCCTGAGTGCCGCCGCCATGCCCGCGGCGCCGCGCGTGCGCACCAGGCTGTCCGGGTCCTCGCCTTCCGGCAGCCGGACGAAGCGAAGCGTCCGCTCCGGGTCCAGCAGAGGCAGCGCGGTTTCCGCCGCCCGGATCGCCGCACGCCTACCGGCGGCATCGCCATCGAAGCACAGCACCGGCGCCGGTGCCGTCCGCCACAGGGCTTCCATCTGCTCGGTCGTCAGCGCGGTGCCGAGCGGCGCCACCGCGCCGTCGAACCCGGCCTGGTGCAGCGCGATCACGTCCATGTAGCCTTCCACCACCACCAGCTCGCGCGGCAGCGGCGAACCGCCCGCCGCGGGCTTCACCGCGCGCAGGGCGGAGGCAGCCCGGTGCAGTCCGAACAGGGTGCGGCGCTTCACGAACAACGGCGTTTCCGGCCCGTTCAGGTATTTCGGCTGCCCGTCGCCCAGGATGCGGCCGCCGAAGCTGACCAGGCCGCCGCGCCGGTCGCGTATCGGGAACGTCACCCGGTTGAAGAACAGCTCGCCCTTGGGGGCCCCGTCCTCGCCCAGGCGCATCAGCCCGGCTTCCGCGACCAGCTCGACCGGGAAGCCCTGCTCCTTCAGCTCGGCCAGAAGCGAGCCGCGGCCGTCGCCGGACCAGCCCAGCCCGTGGTCGGCGATCGTGGAGTCGCTCAAGCCTCGGCCGCGCAGGTAGGCCAGGCCTTCCCGTCCCTGCCCGCCATGCAGCCGCCGCACGAAGCTCGCCTGCGCCGCGTCCAGCACGTCGACCAGGGTGCGGGCTCGCTCGGCCCGGCCTCGATCGGCCGGCGCCTGCTTCGGCACCTCCAGCCCCGCCTCGCCCGCCAGCCCTTCCACCGCTTCCAGGAACGAGCGCCCTTCCGCCTGCATCACGAACGAGATCGCGTCGCCGTGCGCGCCGCAGCCGAAGCAATGGAAATGGTCGTCGTACACGTAGAAGGAGGGCGTCTTCTCGCCGTGGAACGGGCAGCATCCCTTGAACTGGCGCCCGGAGCGGGTGAGCTTGGTCTTGCGTCCGACCACGGCCGCGATCGGCGTGCGCGCGCGCAGCTCGTCCAGGAAGGCGGGATCGAAGGCCATCGGCCGGTTGTAGGGGCGCCATCCGGGCTGGTCCATCATGGCCGCACGCCCGGGCCCGCATCCCCTCCCCCGCGTCACGCCGGCACGGGGCGCGCCCGGCCCGCTTGACGGGCAACGGTGCAGTGGCGAAACGAGATCGGGCCGGGCGCTGGATGCCGGGACGGAAGGACGGGACGGATGCGACCGCTGCTGCCGAAATGGTTCACGCCGCGCGTTCCGGCCGGCGGCCCGGTCGCGGCCCAGGCGCCGATGATCGACCTGTTCGCAAGGCCGGCCCCTGCCCCCGACGACACGCCGCCAGCCCTGGAGGAAGTGGCTGGCGCGGACGACTACGTCGTCACGGCCACGTCGCCGCTGCGGCGCCTGGTGGTGCCCGACCCGCTGCGCCTGATCGACAACCGGCTGCACCTGCACCTGGGCGGCCGGCTGGTCTGCCCGCTGCGCCACGGCGACCCGGCCGGGCTGCAGGCGGGCTGGAGCGCGCCGGCGCTGTATGTCGGCTGCGACCGGCTGTTGTGGTTGTCGCTGGCGCACGCGGACGGCCACCACACCGACTGGTTCCTGACCGAAGCCGGCACCTACATGGCCGACACGGTGGCGGGGCTTCCGGCCGCGATCCGGGACGGCCTGGTCCGACACGTGCAGGACCTTCTTGCTACCCCGCACGGCCCGGCGCGCGACCACGCGCTGGAGGCGTACGGGCGCATGCACCCGCACACCCGCCGGGAGATCGAGCTCTGGATCGCGGCGGATGCCGGGGCGGCCGGCGGCGGGACGCTTCCGGCGACGGCGTTGTCCAGCCTGCCGCCACAGCCCGGAGCGCTGCGGCCCGGCATCCGGCTCGACTCCACCGACCTGTCCCGGCGGGCGGTCGGCATGACCGGTGCCTGGTCCCTGGGCGGCGCCTGGTCCCGGGCGGACGGTCATCAGGCCCTGCTGTCCGGGCAGCGCGCGTCGATCACGCTGCCGCTGCCCGGACGCCCGGCGCATGCGAGGCTGAGCCTGGACGTGACGGGACTGGCCGCGCCGCGCCGGCTCACCGTGTCGGTGGATGGCTGGACGGTCGGCACGAGCCGGATCGGGCCGGAGCACAAGCAGGGCGTGCGGCTCGACTACTGGATCCCGGCCGAGGCGCTGGAAGCGCGAACCCTGGAACCGGGAATGCCGGGGGCGGGCAAGGTGACGGTCGGGCTGGACACAGCACCCGCGACGCTGCAGCCGGCCCCGGCCATGCTGCTCACCCGGGTGGCGCTCGACCTGGGCCCTGCGCTGCCGGAAGTGGCGGGCCATGGCGACGCGGCGGCGCTGATGGCGCGGTTTGAGAGCCTCGGCGAGGATTGCGAGTTCGGGTTCGTGCAGCGGCAGTATGGCATCGAGCCGCTCGGGCTGTTCCGCTTCGCCGGCGCCGGGCACATGCGCAACCTGCTGCGGCTGATCGAGACCGACCTCGACGGGCTGGGCGAGCCCGGCTCGCTGTCCGCCAGGCTGCTCAACGCGGTGCTCTACCGCACCCCGGAGCCGCCGCTGGTGATCCCGGAGTTCTTCATGACGGATGAGCGGCTGGGCTTCATCTTCCACACCTTTCGCGGCCCTGATCAGGAAACGGAGGCCGAGGCAATCGCCGCCAACGAGCAGAAGCTGCGCTACCTGAAGCGCAAGTTCATCGAGGACCTGGAGGACGGGGAGAAGATCTGGCTGCTGAAGGACGGCAGCCGCGGCGACATCAACGAGGCCTTCGCGTTCCTTGACGTGCTGCAGCGCAAGGGACCGAACCGGCTGTTCTGGGTGACGCGGGTGGTCGAGGGGCGGCCGTCGGGGTCGGTGGAATGGATCGCGCCCAACCTGCTGCGCGGCTATTCCGGCGGCTCCCATCATGACGCCCAGGTGTTCGACGCCGGGCTCTGGCTGCGCCTGTGCCAGAACGCGCGCCGCGCTTTTGCGGAACGGGACGCATCGCGGACGGCCTGATCAGCCCAGGCCGCGATCCGGCCGGCTTGGCCCCAGCTGGTCGGATCAGCCGGTCGTCCCGTCGCTCAGGTCAGGCGGGCCTTCACCAGGGCGTTGGCGCGGCCAAGATCAAGGGCGGCGCCATGGCGCGTCTTCAGCGCCGCCATCACCCGTCCCATGTCCTTCATGGAGCCTGCCCCGGTTTCCGCCACCGCGTCGGCGACCGCCATCGTCAGCGCTGCGTCGTCCATGGGTGCTGGCAGGAACTCCTCGATCACCACGATCTCGGCATCCTCCTTGGCCGCCAGCTCGCCACGCCCACCCTGCAGGTAGAGCGCGGACGATTCCGAGCGTGACTTCACCATGTTGCGCAGCATGGACACGATCTCGTCCTCGCCGATCTGCTCCACCCCTTTCGGGCGGGCGGCGATGTCGAGGTCCTTGAGCCGCGCCAGCACCATGCGCAGCGTGGATACCCGAGGGGCATCGCCGCTCTTCATCGCCGTCTTCAGGCCCTCGGTGAAGCGGGTTCGCAACGTCATGGGATGGACCTCCTGATGTTTCGCCCAGGCCCCGGACGATATTTCCCGGAACCGGACGGCTTGGGAAATTTCTTCCCAGCTGGTGGCTGGCTTGCTACTGCATCCGGGAGCGGGATGGGAAGCGTGTGTCATGACGTTGTCGGTGGAGGCCATCATAGAACAGCTGGGCGGCCCGGCGCAGGCGGCGTCGCTGACCGGCGTCGGCACCGAGGCGATACGCAAGTGGCGGCAGGCGGGCGTTGTTCCACCCAAGCATTGGGGTGCGATCCTGCGCGCGACCGGGCTCGGCGTCCACGACCTGTCCGGTTCTCCGGCCGCACTGCCCCTGGTCGAGCCGGCGGCCGGGCCGGACTCGCCGCCGGACGGTGCCACCGCGGTGCTGGTGCTGGCGGATGGCAGCATGCTGTGGGGGGGCGGCTTCGGCGCCCACACCGAGAATGCGCGGTCGGTGGGCGAGATCTGCTTTTCCACCGGGTTGACCGGTTACCAGGAAACCCTGACCGATCCCTCGTTTGCCGGGCAGATCATCACCTTCACCTTTCCCCACATCGGCAATGTCGGCACCACGCCCGAGGACGACGAGGCGGTCAACGTCGCCGCTCGCGGCCTGGTGGTGCGGGAGAACCTGACCGAGCCGTCGAACTGGCGCTCCACCCAGACCCTGGACGCCTGGCTCAGGGCGCGCGGCATCCCCGGCATCTGCGGCGTCGACACCCGCGCCCTCACCCGCCGCATACGCGACAACGGACCGCAGACCGCGGTGCTGTCGTATCCGGCGGGTGGGCGGTTCGACATCGACGCGCTGCGCGAGGCGGCCGCGGACTGGCCCGGCCTCGAAGGCGCCGACCTCGCCCGGGAGGTATCCTGCACCCAGAGCTACGACTGGAGCGAAGGCACCTGGACCGGCACCGCCGATGCCCCGCGTCGGCCGGACGGGGCGGCGAAGCACGTGGTCGCGGTGGACTACGGCGCCAAGCGCAACATCCTGCGCGGCCTGGTGCAGGCCGGCTGCCGGGTGACGGTGGTGCCGGCCGACACCACGGCCGCCGAGATCCTGCGCCACGCCCCGGACGGGGTGTTCCTGAGCAACGGTCCGGGCGACCCGGCGGCGACGGCGGCCTACGCGGTGCCGGCGATCCAGGGCGTGCTCGACGCCGGCACGCCGGTGTTCGGCATCTGCCTCGGGCACCAGCTGCTGGCGCTGGCGCTGGGCGGGCGCACGTTCAAGCTCGACCGTGGCCATCGCGGCGCCAACCAGCCGGTCAAGGACCTGCTGACCGGGCGGGTGGAGATCACCAGCCAGAACCACGGCTTCGCGGTGGACGACGCGAGCCTGCCGCCCGACGTGCGGGTGACGCATGTCAGCCTGTTCGACGGCTCCAACGAGGGCATCGCCTCGACACGGCTGCCCGCGTTCTCGGTGCAGTACCATCCGGAGGCGAGCCCCGGCCCGTCGGACAGCTTCCACCTGTTCGAGCGCTTCGTCAGGCTCATGAACGACCGCGCGGCTCCCGCCGCCGCCACGACCTGAGAGCGGTATCATGCCCAAGCGGACAGACATCCAGTCCATCCTGATCATCGGCGCCGGGCCCATCGTCATCGGCCAGGCGTGCGAGTTCGACTATTCCGGCGCGCAGGCCTGCAAGACGCTGCGCGACGAGGGCTACCGGGTGATCCTGGTGAACTCCAACCCGGCCACCATCATGACCGATCCGGGCCTGGCGCACGCGACCTACGTGGAGCCGATCACGCCGGAGTTCGTCGAGCGCATCATCCTGCGCGAGAAGCCCGATGCGATCCTGCCCACCATGGGCGGGCAGACCGCGCTCAACACCGCCATGGCGCTGGACGCCTCGGGGTTCCTGAAGGCGCACGGCGTGGAGCTGATCGGCGCCAAGGCGGAAGTGATCGACCGCGCCGAGGACCGGCTGAAGTTCCGCGACGCGATGACCGCCATCGGCATTGAAAGCCCGCGCAGCGTGATTGCGCACACGCTGGCGGAAGCGCGCGACGCCCTGGCGCAGGTGGGCCTGCCGGCGGTGATCCGCCCGTCGTTCACGCTGGGCGGCACAGGCGGCGGCATCGCGTACAACCGCGCCGAGTTCGAGCAGATCGTGTCCGGTGGGCTGGAAGCCTCGCCCACCACCGAGGTACTGGTCGAGGAAAGCGTGCTCGGCTGGAAGGAGTACGAGATGGAGGTCGTGCGCGACAGCGCGGACAACTGCATCATCGTGTGCTCGATCGAGAACATCGACCCGATGGGCGTGCACACGGGAGACTCCGTGACGGTGGCGCCGGCGCTGACGCTGACCGACAAGGAATACCAGCGCATGCGCGACGCCTCCATCGCGTGCCTGCGCAGGATCGGCGTGGATACCGGCGGCTCCAACGTGCAGTTCGGCATCAACCCCGCCGACGGCCGCATGGTGGTGATCGAGATGAACCCGCGCGTGTCGCGCTCCTCGGCGCTGGCGTCCAAGGCGACCGGGTTTCCGATCGCCAAGGTCGCGGCGCGGCTGGCGGTCGGCTACACCCTGGACGAGCTGTCCAACGACATCACCGGCACCACGCCGGCCGCGTTCGAGCCCACGCTCGACTACGTGGTGATCAAGATCCCGCGCTTCACCTTCGAGAAGTTCCCGAACAGCCCGGCGCTGCTGTCCACCAGCATGAAGTCGGTGGGCGAGGCGATGTCGATCGGCCGGTCGTTCAACGAGGCGCTGCAGAAGGGCCTGCGCTCGATGGAGACCGGCCTGACCGGGCTGGATCCGGTCGAGGTGCCGGGCGACGGCGGCGCGGACGCGTTTCGCGCCGCACTCAGCCAGCCCAAGCCCGACCGCCTGCTGATGGCGGCGCAGGCGCTGCGCGCGGGGCTGTCGGTGGCCGAGATACACGAGACCACGCGCTTCGACCCGTGGTTCCTGCGCGAGCTGGAAAAGATCGTGGCCGCGGAGCGCGTGATTGCGAGCGACGGCCTGCCGCGCGACGCGCAGGGCTTGCGCCGCCTCAAGGCGATGGGGTTCTCCGACGCGCGCCTCGGCGTGCTGTGCGGCAGCGACGCGAGTGCCGTGCAGGACTTGCGCCTGCGCGCCGGCGTCCGCCCGGTTTACAAGCGCATCGACACCTGCGCTGCCGAGTTCGCGTCCGCCACGCCCTATATGTACTCCACCTTCGAGGGCGGCTACGGGCAGCCGGAGTGCGAAAGCGATCCCACGACACGGGAGAAGATCGTCATCCTCGGTGGCGGTCCCAACCGCATCGGCCAGGGCATCGAGTTCGACTACTGCTGCGTCCATGCTGCGTATGCGCTGCGCGAGGCGGGCTACGAGACCATCATGGTCAACTGCAACCCCGAAACCGTGTCCACCGACTACGACACGTCGGACCGGCTGTATTTCGAGCCGCTGACCGACGAGGACGTGGTGGCGTTGATACGCCGCGAGCAGGAGGCGGGCACCGTGCTCGGCTGCATCGTGCAGTACGGCGGGCAGACGCCGCTCAAGCTGAGCCAGTCGCTGGGAGCGGCCGGCATCCCGATCCTCGGCACGCCGGCCGACGCGATCGACCGCGCGGAGGACCGCGAACGGTTCGGGATGATGCTGCGTACGCTTGGCTTGCGCCAGCCGGAGAATGGCATCGCTCGAACCGCCGCCGAAGCCGAGGCGGTGGCCGAGCGCATCGGCTACCCGGTGGTGATACGCCCGTCCTACGTGCTGGGTGGGCGGGCGATGGAGATCGTGTACGACCGCTCCAGCCTTCACCGCTACATGCGCGTGGCGTTGCAGCTGGCGGGCCCGGAGGTCGCATCCGGCCCGGTGCTGATCGACCGCTACCTGAACGACGCGATCGAGGTGGACGTGGACTGCATCTGCGACGGCACCGACGTGTATGTCGCAGGCGTCATGGAACACATCGAGGAGGCCGGGATCCATTCCGGCGACAGCGCCTGCTCGCTGCCGCCGTATTCGCTGTCGCCCGCCACCATCACCGAACTGAAGGACCAGACGGAAGCGATGGCGCGCGAGCTCGGCATCGTCGGGCTGATGAACGTGCAATACGCCATCAAGGGCGATGCGATCTACGTGCTGGAGGTGAACCCGCGCGCCTCGCGCACCGTGCCGTTCGTCGCCAAGGCGACCGGGGTGCCGGTGGCCAAGATCGGCGCGCGCGTGATGGCGGGCGCCAGGCTGGCGGAGTTCCGCCTCGACGACCGCGCCATCGCGCCGCACGTCGCGGTCAAGGAGGCGGTGTTCCCGTTCGCCCGCTTCTCCAACGTCGACGTGATCCTGGGGCCGGAGATGCGCTCCACCGGCGAGGTGATCGGCCTTGATGCCAGCTTCGAGCGCGCCTTCGCCAAGGCGCAGCTCGGCGCCGGCGTGAAGCTGCCGCTGGCGGGCCAGGTGTTCCTGTCGGTTCGCAACGGCGACAAGCCGGCGATCGCGGCGCTGGCCCGCCGCCTCGTCGGCATGGGCTTCGCCCTGCTCGCGACGCGCGGCACCGCCGCCACCCTGCGCGAGGCCGGCATCGAGGCCGGCGTGGTCAACAAGGTGCTGGAAGGGCGGCCACACTGCGTGGACGCGATCCGCTCCGGCGACATACAGCTGGTGATCAACACCGCCGCCGGCGCGCAGTCGGTGGCCGACAGCTTCGACATCCGGCGAAGCGCCCTGACCAACAGCGTGCCACACTTCACCACCATCGCCGGCGCCCGTGCCGCCGTCTACGCCATAGCGGCGTTGCGGGCCGGGCCGCTTGAAGTCGCTCCCTTGCAGTCCTATTTTCACGGATCGTTCTGAGCGGACCCAGGCATGCGTCGCTCCGGGCTCGTTGCCCACGCGCGCCTTATCCGTTTCGTGACACGATCATAGACCGAGGACCGCTTCGTTGCAGAAATTCCCCATGACCGGCCGCGGCCTGCAGCGGCTTGAGGAAGAACTCCGCAAGCTCAAGAGCGAGGAGCGGCCGGCCGTCATACGCGCCATCGCCGAAGCGCGCAGCCACGGCGACCTGTCGGAGAACGCGGAATACGACGCGGCGCGCGACCGGCAATCGTTTGTCGAGGGCCGGATCAGCGAGCTCGAGGAGATCGTCTCGATGGTCGAGGTGATCGAGCCGCACACCCTGTCCGGCGACCATGTCAAGTTCGGCGCGCAGGTGAGGCTGGTGGATGAGGAAACCGACAAGGAGGTTTCGTACCAGATCGTCGGCGTGTACGAGGCCGACATCAAGTCCGGCCTGTTGTCGGTATCCGCGCCGCTGGCGAAGTCGCTGATCGGCAAGAAGAAGGGCGACACCGTTTCGGTGCCGGCTCCGGGCGGCGACCGCACCTACGAGATCCTGTCGATCTCCTACGGCTAGCGCCGTCATGATCGGGCTCGCCGAGGTGCGCGCGGCGCATGCGCGCATCGCGTCCCGGGTGATACGCACGCCAAGCGTTCCCAGCCACGCCCTGTCGCGCGCCACCGGCGCCGTCATCACCCTGAAGCTGGACAACCTTCAGGCGGTGGGCTCGTTCAAGGAGCGCGGGGCGGCCAACAAGCTCGCATTGCTGGACGATGACGAGCGGCGCCGCGGCGTCATCACCGTGTCGGCCGGCAACCACGCGCAGGGCGTGGCGCGGCACGCCAGCCTGCTCGGCATCGACGCCGTGATCGTCATGCCGCGCTTCACGCCTGCGGCCAAGGTCACGCGCACTGCCGCCTGGGGCGCCCGCGTGGTGCTGCACGGCTTGAGCTTCGCCGAGGCTACCGCCCACGCCAACGCCTTGTGCGAGACCGAGGGCCGCGTGTTCGTGCACCCCTATGACGACCTCGCGGTGATGGCCGGACAGGGCACCCTGGCGCTGGAGCTGCTGGAGGATGCCGGGCCGCTCGACGCGCTGGTGCTGCCGATCGGCGGCGGCGGCCTCATCTCCGGCAGCGCCGCCGTGGCTGCCGAGCTCCATCCGGAGCTGGAGGTGATCGGCGTGCAGGTCGAGAACTACGCGTCCTTGTCCGCCTTTCCGGCGGGAGAGATCATGCCCCCCGGCGGTGCCACCATCGCGGAAGGGATGGCGGTGCTGCAGATCGGCCGGCTGCCCCTGGAGCTGCTGCGCCGCCACGTCCGCCGCGTCGTGACCGTTTCCGAGCGTGCGGTCGAGGATGCCATCACCCTTCTGGCCGAAGGCGCCAAGCAGGTGTCCGAAGGCGCCGGCGCCGCGTCGCTGGCAGCCATCCTGTCCAACCGCGAGCTCTTCGCTGGGCGCCGGGTGGCAATCCCGATCTGCGGCGGCAACATCGACAGTCGCATCCTGGCCAATACCTTGCTCCGCTCCCTGCTCCGGGATGGACGGCTGCTGCGTCTGGTGATGGAGATCCCCGACCGGCCGGGCGTGCTGGCGGACATCGCCAACACGATCGGCAGCCGCGGCGGCAACATCATCGAGGTGTCGCACCAGCGCCTGTTCGCCGCCCCGAGCGTGCAGGCGGCCGAACTGGAGGTCATGCTGGAAGCGCGCGACCCGCTCCACGCCGAGGAGATCGCCCACGCGCTGCGCGAAAGCTACATCGTGCGGCGTGCCTGAGGATCAGGCGCTCACGGCGCCAGGCTGACATCCTCGTCCTCGACCGCGAAGCCGACCTTCAGCGTCACCTGGTAGTGCGCGACCTTGTTGTTCTCGATGTGGCCACGCGTCTCGACCACCTGGAACCAGCGCATGTGGCGCACCGTCTTGGCCGCCTTGTCGATCGCCGCGTTGATCGCGTCCTCCAGTCCGGTCTCCGACGACCCGACCAGCTCGACCACCCGGTACACGTGATCCGTCATGACAGTTTGCTCCCATGGTTGCACACCGGCCGGACGCGCGGGAGCGCTACCTGGTTCCGAACAACCGGTCGCCAGCATCGCCCAGGCCAGGCCGTATGTAGCCGTGCCCGTCCAGCTCGCGGTCGATCGACGCGGTGACCACCGCCACCTCCGGATGGGCCGCAGCGAGGGCGGCAAGGCCTTCCGGCGCCGACAGGAGGCAGACAAAGGTGATGCGGGCGGCGCCTGCGGCCTTCAGCCGGCTCAACGCGGCGATCGCGGAATGGCCGGTGGCCAGCATCGGGTCCACCACGATGCATCGCCGCTCGGCCAGGTCCGCTGGCAGCCTGAGGTAGTACTCGACCGCTTCAAGCGTCGCGGGGTCGCGATACAGCCCGACATGGCCGACGCACGCTTCCGGCAGCAGGTCGAGCATGCCGTCGAGGATGCCGTTCCCGGCGCGCAGGATCGACACGAAGCAGGGCGTCCTGCCGGCCAGCCGCCGGCCCGTCATCGGCTCCAGCGGGGTCATGATCTCCGCCGGCTCCAGCGGCAGGTCGCGCGTCGCCTCGTAGGCCAGCAGCAGGCTGATCTCGCGGGTGAGGCGGCGGAACTCCGCGGTGTCGGTGTCCGCCTGCCGCAGCCGGCCCAGCTTGTGCTGCACCAGCGGGTGGTCGACCACCACCACGGAGGAGCGGAATGTCACGACGGCCGGACCGCGTTCAGCCGCCCGCGGGCTGGAAGGCGAGGGAAACCCCGTTCATGCAGTAGCGGTCGCCGGTCGGCAGCGGCCCGTCCGGGAACACGTGCCCCAGATGGCTCTTGCACTTGGCGCAGTGAACCTCGACCCGTCGCATGCCGTGGGCGGTGTCGGTGCTGGTTTCGGTGGCGTCGGGTATCGGGGCAAAGAAGCTTGGCCAGCCGCTGCCGCTTTCGTACTTGGTGTCGGACGAGAACAACGGCGTGTCGCATACCGCGCAATGGAACAGGCCGTCGCGTTTTTCGTAGTTCAACGGGCTGGTTCCGGCGCGCTCGGTGCCGTGCTCGCGCAGCACGTGGTACTGCTGCGGGGTCAGGCGCTGGCGCAGCGCTTCCTCGTCCAGGGTCAGGTCGCTCATGGTCTCGGCACTCCTTCGCGGTGTCGGCAACGAGATTTGGTGGCGCCCCGCCGCGGCGCAACCCGGACAGCCCGGTGGCGCTTCCATCGCAGACGCAGGCAAGGGGAAAGCATCATGTCCGACACGAAGCGGGTTCCGGAAGCCGGCGAGGAGCCGGAAACCACCGAGGAGAAGGTCGACGAGGCGGTGGAGGACACCTTTCCCGCGAGCGACCCGCCGTCCATCGGCGGCAGCACGGGTCCGGATGACGAGGGTGCGGCCGAACCGGGACGGAACTGACCGCTCCCGCACCGTCGGGCAGGCTGCGAGCCGCAAGGTTCGCAGCCTTTTCTTTTGGTGGCACACTCGCGCGGCCGGTCGCGACCGGCACAAGAAGGAGATGCCGATGTCGTCCACGACCCCGACCCGCCAAGCCAGTCGTCCGGTGATGCTGGTGATCCTGGACGGGTTCGGCTGGCGCGAGGACGATACCGAGAACGCGGTGGCCCAGGCGGCGACCCCGAATTTCGACCGCCTTTGGGCGCACGGACCCCGCGCCTTCCTGCGCACCTGCGGCTGGGACGTCGGGCTGCCTGAGGGTCAGATGGGCAACTCGGAGGTCGGGCACCTGAACATCGGCGCCGGCCGCGTGGTGATGCAGGAGCTGCCGCGCATCCATGCCGCCATCGCCGACGGCTCCCTGGCCCAGGCACCGGCGCTGCGTGGGCTGATCGAGCAGCTGCGGGGCAACGGCGGCACCGCCCACCTCATGGGCCTGGTGTCGCCCGGCGGCGTGCATGCGCACCAGGACCACGCCGTGGCACTGGCGCGCATCCTGGCGGATGCCGGCGTGCCGACGGTGCTCCACCTGTTCACCGACGGGCGGGATACCCCGCCGCAATCCGGCCGCGACTTCGTCGCCGCGCTGCGCCGCGACCTGCCGCCGTCATGCCGCCTCGCCACCGTATCCGGCCGCTACTACGCCATGGACCGCGACACCCGCTGGGAGCGGGTGCGTTTGGCGCACGACGCGGTGGTGCTGGCGGACGGACCGCGCGCGACGGACCCCGACGCGGTGCTGGAGCAGGCCTATGCCCAAGGCGTCACCGACGAGTTCGTGCCGCCCACCGTGCTGGACGGCTATGCCGGCATGAAGGACGGCGACGGCATCGTGTCCTTCAACTTCCGCGCCGACCGCATACGCGAGCTGCTGAACGCGATCCTGGACCACGACTTCGCGGGCTTCCCGCGCCCGCCCGCGCCGACGCTCGCCGGCGTGGTGGCGATGACGCGCTACAGCGACGACCTCGCTCCCCGGCTGTCGGTGCTGTTCGCGCCGCAAAGCCTGGACGACCTGCTGGGCGAGGTGGTGTCCCGTGCCGGGCGGCGGCAGCTGCGCATGGCGGAAACCGAGAAGTATCCGCACGTCACCTATTTCATGAACGGCGGGCGGGAAGCGGTGCTGCCGGGCGAGGACCGCATCATGGTTCCCTCGCCCAAGGTCGCCACCTACGACCTGCAGCCGGAAATGTCGGCGCCGCTGCTGACGGACAAGGCGGTGGCGGCGATCGACAGCGGCTCCTACGATCTCATCGTGCTGAACTACGCCAACCCGGACATGGTCGGGCATACCGGCGATCTCCGGGCGGCGATCAAGGCGGTGGAAGCGGTGGATCACGGGCTTGGCCGGATCAGCGAGGCGATCGGGCGGGCGGGCGGCGTGCTGCTGGCGACCGCCGACCACGGCAACTGCGAGATGATGCGCGATCCGGACACCGGCGAGCCGCACACGGCGCACACGCTGAACGTGGTGCCGCTGGTGCTGAGCGGACCGCATGACGCGGCGCTCGCGGATGGCCGCCTTGCCGACGTCGCGCCCACCCTGTTGGCGCTGATGGGCCTGGAACAGCCGGTGGCGATGACCGGACGGTCGCTGCTGGGCGGCTGACCACAGCCGGTGCGGGCGCTCCTGGCCGCGCTGCTGGGAGCAGGGCTGCTCGCTCCGGCGACGACACAGGCGAGACCGCTGCGGCACGGACGGGCGGCGCCGCACGCCGAAGGCGTCCACCCTGTCGAGCGGCGACACCTCGACACGCGGTTCCAGGCGCTGCGCGCGGCGCTGGCGACGCGTAATGCGGCGGCGCGTGTCGAAGCGGCACGAAGCGGCGCCAAGCTGGCCGCGGCCAGGCGCCGCGCAG
>CAXTCK010000075.1:0-14930 GCA_964242425.1 uncultured Acetobacteraceae bacterium
CGCAGAAGCGGCTGGAAGTGATGCAGACGCTGGACCAGCTCGGCGCCGGCTTCACGCTGGCCTCCCACGACCTCGACCTGCGCGGCGCCGGCAACCTGCTGGGCGACGAGCAAAGCGGCCACATACGCGAGGTCGGCATCGAGCTGTACCAGCAGATGCTGGAGGACGCGGTGGACGACCTGCGCCGCGAGAAGGGCAAGCGCAAGGCCGCCGACCGCGACTGGACCCCCAACATCGTGCTGGGGCTGCCGGTGCTGATCCCCGACACCTATGTGCCGGACCTGCCGGTGCGGCTGGGGCTGTACCGGCGCATCGGCGCCCTGCCTGGCGACGCCGAGACCGAGGCGATGGCGGCCGAGCTGGTGGACCGCTTCGGCCCGCTGCCCGACGAGGTCGGCAACCTGCTGGAGGTGGTGACGCTGAAGCGCCTGTGCCGCGCGGCCGGGGTGGAGAAGCTGGAAGCCGGGCCCAAAGGCATGGTACTGCAGTTCCGCGGCAACAGCTTCCGCAATCCGGCCGGGCTGGTGTCCTGGATTGGCAGCAGGGGCGGCGAGATGCGCCTGCGCCCGGACCACAAGCTGGCCATCCTGCGCGAGATGACCACGGCGCAGCGCATCGGCTTGGCCCGCGACGTGGTCGGGCGCCTGAACCTGCTGGCCGAGGGAGCCAAGGCGGCGTGAGCGGGGGCGGCATGAGCGGGGGCAGCGTGAGCGGAACGACCGGCAACCGGTTCAAGGACCGGCTTCGGGACGGCACCAGCCAGATCGGGCTCTGGCTGTCGCTCGCGAACGGCTACACCGCCGAGATCTGCGCCGGGGCCGGGTTCGACTGGCTTCTGATCGACGGCGAGCACGGGCCGAACGACCTGCGGTCGATCCTGTCGCAGCTGCAGGCGGTCGCGGCGTTCCCGTCCGAGGCCGTGGTGCGCGTTCCGGTCGGCGAGACCTGGATGATCAAGCAGCTGCTCGACATCGGCGCCCGCACGCTGCTGGTGCCGATGGTCGAGACCGTGGAACAGGCGGAGGCGCTGGTCGCCGCGGTGCGCTATCCGCCGCGTGGCAGGCGCGGCGTCGGCGCCGCCGTCGCGCGTGCCTCGGGCTTCGACCGCGATAACGGCTACATGCGCCGCGCCGACGCCGAGAACTGCCTGCTGGTGCAGATCGAGACCCGGCTCGGGCTCGACAACCTGGAGGCGATTGCCGCGGTGGACGGGGTGGACGGCCTGTTCATCGGCCCGGCCGACCTGTCCGCCTCGCTTGGCCACCCGGGCGATCCCACGGCGCCGGCGGCGCAGGCGGCGATCGACGACGGGCTGCGGCGCATCGTCGCTGCCGGCAAGGCGGCCGGCATCATCATGGGCGACGAGGCGCTGATCCGGCACGCGATGTCGCTCGGCGCCAGCTTCGTCGCCGTCGGCACCGACGTCGCCCTGTTGTCGCGCGGCAGCGATGCCCTGGCCGCCCGCTACGGGCTCGGCCAGGGCACGGGCGGAAGCGGCGGCGTCTACTGATTCCGGCTACAGGCCATGGATGACGCCCGGCGAACCACCGCTAGCGGCCCACGGCCGGCCTGCGAAGATGCCTCCGCAGGCCGCATCGTTCCATGCAGCGTCGCGCTTCAGCCGTCGTGCGGGTCTTGATGCCGTTGATCGCGCCGACGAGGTTGCCGACCACGCCGGGCGCGTTCGCGACGCCCATGACCGAGGCGAACGTCGTGCCGCCATAGGCGGCGGTCGCCTTGGCCGGGCTCTCTTTTATGAACGCCCTGGGGTTCCAGTAATCGGCGCGGCCGCGGCTGTTCAATGCCAGGTGCGATCCGGTCTTGTTGTAGGTGAGTCCGTTCGGATACTTCTTGCCGAGTGCCGAGTCGGGATTGAATTACTGGATCACGGTTCCGTTCTGCTGCGCGACGTGAACGCGGCCATTGGGACCGGGCGGTCCGACGGTGATGGTGCCCGCCTTGTGCTCGATGACGTGGCTGCCGTTGCTGTTCTCGATGTTGATCCTGCCGTTGTTCTCGTTGACGTGTTCGGTGGCGCCCAGGGGCCCTTTCGCCTCAACGGATCGGCAGCGGCACGTTGTTGATCGTCAGCACGCCCTGCTTCAGGGCGAGGTCCCAGTCCGCCTGATCGCCCTGGCGGTGCGCCACCAGCTTGACCAGGAACAGCGCGGTGCGCAGCCCTCCCAGCCCGGACGCGTTGGCGGCGTCGAGCAGCGTGTCGAAGCCGTGCGCGGTGACATGGCCGTCGCCGTCGTCGTCCTTCGGGTCGTGCGCGAGGGTGACGCGGCCCTGGCCGTCCAGCGTGGTGTCGCCGCGCCGTGCTTCCGCCCGCTCGATCGTCACCGGAACGGGCTCCGACGGATGGCCGGGCGAGGAGATCAGCGCGGGAAGCTGGTCCGCCGGAGTCGAGGCGTGCACCGTCAGCGCTTCCGGCAGCAGTCCGGCATCGGCCTGGTTCGACACGGCCCCCTCGACCGCGACCGTCAGATGCGCCGCCGGCCCGCCGCCGTCCAGACGCAGGAACAGTCGGCGTGCGCCGAGGCGGGTGTTGCCCGACCGGATCGACACGCCTGACCAGGTGAACGCCGCGGTGCCGCCATGGCCAAGCGCCCGCGCCAGCGGATCCGCAGCACCGTGGAGCAGGGGATCCGGACACGCGTCGCGACGGTCCGACAGGGCCACGAGCACGGCGGCGGCGGCCGCGGTGGACGCTTGCTCGAGCACGGCGCTGGACAGGCCGGCGCCGTGTCCGCTTGCCTGCAGGTGCGCCGCATGCAGCGACGCGTCGCGCACGGCCGGCAGCAGCACGTCCGCGCGGTCCGCCTCGAAGCCGATCCCGCCCTGGCTGCCGCCGGACGGGCCGCCCCTGCCCGGGTTGCCTTCGTGCAGGCCGGCGGCATGCACCGCGGCACAGCCGGGCAGCGACAGGCCGGCGGCGCGCGCGCCTCCCGGCAGGAGCCCGAGGGACAGGAGCAGGGCGGCGAATGCCGGAACGGAGCGATGGGTCATGCGGCTGGCAAGGTGGCGCAGCCTCAGCATCGTGGCAATTCGCGCCGCCGGTCACATCTGTCTTGCCGCGCCATTGGATGCAGGATGTTCATGCCCAGACCAGATCCGTTCCTGCTGGCGCTGGTGGCCACCGTGCTGCTCGCCTCGTTCCTGCCGGCCCGGGGCGACGCGGTGCCGCTGTTCCGGGACCTGACCGTGATCGTGATCGCGGCCATGTTCTTCCTGCAGGGTGCGCGGCTGTCGCGTACGGCGATGCTGGCCGGGCTCGGGCATTGGCGGCTGCACCTGTCGATCCTTTGCTGCACCTTCGTCCTGTTTCCCGTGCTGGGGCTCGGGCTGCACGCGCTGTTGCCGAGGCTGTTGACGCCGACGCTGTGGCTTGGCGTGCTGTTCACCTGCCTGCTGCCCTCCACCGTGCAGTCCTCCATCGCCTTCACCTCCATCGGCGGCGGCAACGTGCCGGCGGCGGTGTGCTCTGCCACCGCATCCAACCTGCTGGGGATCGCAGTGACGCCGCTGCTGGTCGGGCTGGTGCTGGCCGGTGGCGCGCACGGCGTCGCGGTATCGGGACGGGGCGTGCTCGATATCGTGCTGCAGCTGCTGCTGCCGTTCGCCGCCGGCCAGCTGCTGCAGCCGGTGATCGGCGCCTGGGCGATCCGCAACAAGGCGCTGCTCAGCGTGACGGATCGCGGCTCGGTTCTGGTGGTGGTTTACACCGCCTTCAGCGAGGCGGTGGTGCAGGGGTTGTGGCGGGCGGTGCCGGCGTCGCAGCTCGGCCTGGTGCTGCTGGTCGATGCCCTGTTGCTGGCGGTGGTGCTGCTCGCCACCCGCTATGGCGCACGCGCGCTGGGCTTCTCGCATTTCGACGAGATCGCCATCGTGTTCTGCGGCTCCAAGAAGACGCTGGCTTCCGGCGTGCCGATGGCAGGCGTGCTGTTTCCGGTGGCGATGGTCGGGCAGGTGGTGCTGCCGTTGATGATCTTCCACCAGATACAGCTGTTCGCCTGCGCCCTGCTGGCCCGCCGCTACGCGCGGCAGGCCGTGGTGGGGGAGCCGGTCAGAAGGTGAAGTTCAGGCGCCCGTAGTAGAAGCCCCCGTTGATCGGCACGGTGGACGAGGTCTGGTCGTAGTAGGCGACGTTCAGGTAGGACAGCTCGAGCGGCAGGCGTCGCGGCCGGACGTTGAACAGGTCGTTGGCGCCGATCGCCACGTGCCAGTGCGGCGAGATCCGGTAGCCGACCTCCAGGTCGGTCAGCCATTCCGGCAGGTTCTTGAACTCGGCGAACTGCGTGCCCGAGAACTGCAGCGCCGCCGGCGCCTGGTCCTCGTAGGTGACGTCGTCGGTGGTCTGGCCGTAGCGGGTCAGACGGCCGTTCACGTCGAACCGGCCGATCTTCCAGAACGCGTCGAGGATGATCTTGGAGCGCGGCGCCGCCGTGGTGAGGTAGCTGATCCCCTGCGCGGTCAGGAACGGGTTGCCGAACGCGTCGGTGCCGTTGTGGTGCAGCCGGGTGCGGTTGAGGTCGATGCCGGCGGTCCAGGTCACCGTGCCATAGCGCCGGAAGTCGGTGAGGTAGTTGACGTTGATATCCAACCCCTGCGTGCGCGTGCTGGCGCCGTTGGCGAAGTAGTAGGCGGAGATGTCGTTGGTCTGGATGCCCTGCGGCAGGGTGGCGCCGGTGTCCTCGATCGCGGTCTCGGCGGCGGTGCCGGTGACGCCGCCGGCTCCCACGATGCGGTCGCGTATGTTGATCTGGTACACGTCGGCGGTGACGCTGAGGTTGGGCAGCGGCTGCAGCACGATACCGGTGCTGGCATTGGTCGAGCGCTCGGCCTTGAGCGGTACCGCGCCGATCGAGCGTGCGCCGGCAGACGAGGTGGCAAGGATGCCGCTGGCGCCGGTCGGCGACACGTTGAGCGAGGAATAGTTCTCCTCCGCCAGCGTCGGCGCGCGGAAGCCGTTGGAGATGGTGCCGCGCAGCGCGAACCACTTGGTGAAGTCGTAGCGGCTGGAGATCTTGCCGTTCTCGGTGTCGCCGGCATCGGTGTAGTGCTCGAAACGGCCGGCGAGGTCGATATCCAAGTGCGGCAGCGGATGGATGTCGTAGTCGAGGTAGCCCGACCACACGTTGCGCGAGAACGAACCTGCGTTGGCCGGCAGCAGCCCGGCGAAACCCTGGGTCCCGCCCAGCACGTAGGACGCCGGTGCGCCGGCACCCAGCCTGTACACCTCCGAACGCTCCTCGGCGCCGAAGGCGAAGTTCATCGGCATGCCGAGCGCGGTGAACGGCCGGGTGAAGTCGAGGTTGTTGGTCCACTGCGCGTTCTGCTGGCTTTGCGCCAGCACGGTGGTCGGCGTGAAGCCGACGGCATAGCCGTACTGGGCGTCGCCGTCGGCGTAGAGGTTCGGGTTGCCGGTGTGCTTGTTGCCGATGTTGGAGATGTCGGCGCCATAGGTCGTGCTCAGGTCGGCATGGAAGCCGAACACGTCGGGCGCCTTGACCCCGATGGTGGCGGCGTAGTCGTTCTCCTCGTCGGTTTCCAGCGGCGAGAAGCCGTTGGGATACACTTGCGGCAGCTTGCTCGGCACGCGGTAGTTCTCGTACGCCTCGCTGTGGCGGTGGCCATAGGTGATCAGTCCGTAGCCCTCAACGCCCCCGAACGCGTCCTCGATCAGCGTCTTGCCGAACTCGACGCTCAGCGTTTCGCGCGTTTCCTCCGGCAGGCCGTTGATCTTGTTCGAGTTGGACGGCTCGGTGTAGCCGCCCGCCTTGAAGGCGGAACTGCGGTCGTCCACCGTCTGCGTCACGAAATGGTCGGCGTGGTAGATCTGTCCGCCCAGGTGCACGTAGCCGTCCCGGCCGAACGAGAACCCGCCGTCGGTGTCGAGCTGGTACTGCCAGCCGTCGCCGTTGTAGGCGTCCGCGCCGGTGAAGGCGGTGGCGCTGCCGCCGTGATCGGTCTTCTTCATGATGACGTTGACCACGCCCGCTATGGCGTCCGAGCCGTACTGCGCCGCCGCCCCGTCGCGCAGGATCTCGATGTGGTCGATCGCGGCGGCCGGGATCATGTTCAGGTCGACCGGCGTCGCACCCTGTTCCGGTCCGGCATCGGCGGTGATGTTGGACGTTTCGTGCCGCCGCTTGCCGTCGATCAGCACCAGCACGTCGTTCGGGTTCAGCCCGCGCAGCCGGATCGCCGCCACCAGCGCCTGCGTGTCCGCGCCGTAGGCCTGCACGCTGATGGACGGATCGGTGCGGGTGAGCTGGTCGCTGAGGTTGGGCTGGCCCGAGCGCGCCAGCGTGGTGGCCGAGATCACGTCGATCGGGCTGGTGCTGTCGCGCGCCTTCTTGCCCAGGCTGCGCGTGCCGGTGACGATCACGCTCTCGCCGTTGTCCACGGCGGCGGCGGACACCGCGGCGCCGCTATGGGTGGTGGACAGCCCGGCGGGCGCCGTCGAGGCCGGCACCGCGTTGGGATCGATCGCCGAGGGGGTGCTGGCGGCGGAAGCGACCTGCGTGCCTGCCGACTTCCTGTGCGCCTTGTGGGCGTGACGGTGGACGGCGGGAGCCGGGGCGGCGGTCGCGGCATCGGCCGAGGCCTGGGCCAGCGCGGGCAGCGCCCCGGTTGTCACGGCGAGCGGACATGCCGTCAGCATCAGCAAGGTTCGAAAGGCCCTCGCGCCCATCATTCGCATTCCCGATCTCCATCCAGGCCCGGTGGTCCGGGCGGCGCATCGCGAAGGCGTCGGATCGTGCCGCAGCCAATCCGTTGCCCGTTCGGGATGATTCCACCAATTTCGAGACGGAATGCAAGGCAGGATCTGCTTTAATAATACGCAGTTTCTCGTATGCGACAAATATGCACCACCGCTAGTGAGTATAAGATAATCATATGATTATAGAATGGTCGACTTGACGTGGCAAAAGCAGGGCGCCTAGCTTCCACCGCAGCACATGGTCGCAGCATCGCGGGAGCACAGCGCCTTGAATCGACTGAACGGGATGGAGCCGACGCGCCGGCAGCTGCTGATGCGCATCGGCGTGGCTGCCGGAAGTGCTGCGATGTACCAGGCGATGACCCGCCTCGGCCATGCCGCCGGCACCGACTTCGGCGGCTCGCCATCCTTGTCCGGGGCCAGGCCCGGCACCACCGTGCTGGTGCTGGGTGCCGGGCTTGCCGGCATGCTCGCCGCCTACGAGCTACGCCGCGCCGGCTACAGCGTGCGCGTGCTGGAGTACCAGGGCCGCTCCGGCGGCCGCAACTTCAGCCTGCGCGGCGGCGACACCCTGACCGAGCTCGGCGGCGCCACCCAGCACGTGAAGTTCGCTGCCGGGAACTACATCAATCCCGGACCCTGGCGCATCCCGTACCACCACCAGGGCTTGCTGCATTATTGCAAGCTGTTCGGCGTGCAGCTCGAGCCGTTTATCGAGGTCAACCACAACGCGCTCCTGCACAGCAGCAGCGCGTTCAACGGACAGCCGCAGCGCTACCGCGAGGTGCAGGCCGATTTCACCGGCTACACCGCCGAGCTTCTCGCCAAGTCCATCAACCAGAACAAGCTCGACCAGCCGATCAGCGACGACGAGAAGCACGACCTGCTCGCCGCGATGCAGGGCTGGGGTCTGCTTGGCCGGGACTACAGCTATCGCAGCGGCAGCCTGGCGTCCCTGCATCGCGGCTTTGCCAAGCCACAGGGCGGAGGTCCGGACGGCGCGCCGGTGCCGGCCGCCTTGTTCGGCCGCGCCGAGCTGATGAAGTCGGGCCTGTGGGAATGGCTGTCGTTCAACATGAGCTACGACTTCCAGACCACCATGTTCCAGCCCGTCGGCGGCATGGACATGATCGGCAAGGGCTTCGCCAAGCAGGTGAACGACCTCGTCACCCACAACGTCAAGGTGACGAAGATCGCGCAGGACAATGGCGGCGTCACCGTCACGTTCGAGGACAACAACCACGGCGGCGCGGTGACGCAGGCCAAGGCCGACTGGTGCGTGTGCACCATCCCGTTGTCGGTGCTGAGCCAGATCGACGTGCAGGCCGGCGGCCCGATGAAGGCGGCGATCCAGGCCGTGCCTTACGCGTCCTCGGTCAAGGTGGGCCTGGAGTTCAAGCGCCGCTTCTGGGAACAGGACGAGCAGATCTACGGCGGCATCTCGTTCACCGATCAGCCGATCAGCCAGATCTCCTATCCCAGCACCAACTACTTCGCCGACACCCCCGCGGTGCTGCTCGGCGGCTACATGTTCGGTGCCGCCGCCTACGCCTTTGCCGGCATGACGCCGGAACAGCGCGTCGAGGAGGCCCTGCGGCAGGGCAGCGTGCTGCACAGGCAGTATCGCCAGGAGTTCAGCAACGGCGTCGGCGTCGCCTGGAGCCGCATGCCCTGGACGCTCGGCTGCTGCGCCACCTGGAGCGAGGAAACGCGCAAGGCGCACTATGCGGCGCTGACTGCCATCGACGGCCGCCTGGTGCTGGCGGGCGAGCACGCGTCCTATGTCGGCTGCTGGCAGGAAGGGGCCATCCTGTCCTCGGTGAGCGCCATCACCCGGATGCACCAGCGCGCCGTGGGAGCCGCCTGATGCGCCTCGATCTCATACGCGCAAGTTCCATGCACACACGTCCCGTGCGTTACAAGCTGATGCGCGCCCTCCTGCTCCTGGGCCTCGCGGCGATGCCCGGCCGCGCCCTGGCCGACGCGGCCGCCAACGTTGTCGGGCGTGCCACCACCAGCACCGACGGCCAGGTGATCTACACCCAGCTCTGCCAGGGCTGCCACATGGCCAACGCCCGAGGCGGGGTGGGTGCCGCGCGGATCCCGGCGCTGGCCGGCAACACCAAGCTCAAGAACGGCGGCTATCCGGTCTACGTGGTGCTGAACGGCTACGGCGCGATGCCGTGGCTCAGCAACATGCTGAACGACGCGCAGGTCGCCGCGGTGGTGAACTACGTGCGCAGCAATTTCGGCAACAACTACGCCGACCCGGTGAAGCCCGAGGACGTCGCCGCCGTGCGCGGCCCCAACCCGACGATCGAAAGATGAGGCCGATGACCAAGACCTTTCCACGCGTCGCAGGGTCGGCGCTGCTTCTGGTTCTGGCGGCTTCAGGCCTGTCGGCTCGGGCCCAGGTGGCGCCAGGCCCCGTCGTGCGACACGCCACCGGCAAGTTCCCGATCGCGTCCGCCATCGAGGTGCCGCCCGGCTACACCACGATCTACCTGTCCGGCATGGGCGCGGACCCGCTCGACAAGTCGCTCGGCCCGACCCAGACCACGCTGGCGGCCTATGGCGACACCGAGACCCAGGTGAAGAGCGCCCTGACCAAGATCCAGGCAGCGCTTGCGGGCCTGCACCTGTCCATGGCGGACGTGGTGCAGATGCACGTGTACCTCGCCGCCGACCCCAAGCTGGGCCGCATCGACTTCGCCGGCATGATGAAGTCCTACACCCAGTTCTTCGGCACCGCGTCGCAGCCCAACCTGCCGACCCGCTCGGCGTTCCAGGTGGCAGGGCTCGCCAACCCGGGCTGGCTGGTCGAGATCGAGGTCACGGCGGTGCGCAAGTAGTCGGACCGGTTCCATTGAACCGGTTCCACCCTGGGGCCCGATCGGGTCAGGCGGCCAGCGGGTCCAGCGCCGCCACGTCGAGCAGTCGCTGGAACACCTCGATTTCCTGCGCTCCCGACACCGCCAGCTTGCCGTTGAACACGAAGCACGGCACGCCGCCGATGCCGCGACGATGCGCGCGCAGGTTCTCCGACTGCACCAGCTCGCCGCCGTCCCGGCCGCGCAGGAACCGCCGCGCGGCCTGCGCGTCCAGCCCGATCCCGGCGGCGAGGCCGGCCAGCACCTCCGGATCGCCCAGGTCGGCGCCGTCGACGAAATGCGCCGCGAACAGCGTGCCCACCATCGCCGTGGCCAGCCCGAAGCGCGCCGCCCAGGCGGCCAGGCGGTGCGCGTCGATGCTGGATGGAATGGTGCGCATGCGGTCGAAGCGGAAGCCGATGCCGCTTTGCAGCCCGAGCTCGCTCACGGTGGCATAGAGCCGGCGCGCGCGGTCCTCGCCGCCATACTTGCGGACCGCGTAGTCCTGCCGCGACACCCCCTCGCGCGGAATGTCCGGGTTGAGCAGGAAGGGTCGCCACACGATCTCGACCAGGGTGTCCGGGCGCTGCGCCAGCGCGCCGAGCAGGCGCTGGACGCCGAGATAGCACCACGGGCATACGAGGTCGTACACCACCTCGATGGTCTGGCGGCCGCTGACGGGGCTTAAAGCGTTCACGGCCCGAAGCTTACGACAAACCTTTCGTATTTCGATGGGAAAACCGGCGGCCGGCCGAGGGAGCAGCACCATGGACGGGATGGCAGACGGAGCGGAGGCGCGGTTCGCGGGCTTCGTCGCGACCCTGGGCCGTGGCCCCGGACGCTCGCGCGCGCTGTCCCGCGAGGAGGCGCGCGAGGCCTTCGACCTGGTGCTGGCGGACGCGGTGCACCCGGCGCAGCTCGGCGCCTTCATGATGCTGCTGCGCTACCGCGGCGAGGATCCGGACGAGATCACCGGGCTGGTCGAGGCGGCGCGCGCCGCGCTTCGCCACGATGCCGCGGGACCGTTCGCCATCGGTCCGGTGGCGCTGGACTGGCCCAGCTACGGCGCCGGGCGCACGCGCGGCGCACCCTGGTTTCTTCTTTCGGCGCTGGCGTTGGCGCAGACCGGGGTCCGGGTGCTGATGCACGGCACCAACGAGTTCACCGGCGGCATCCCGGTGGCGGACGGGCTGGCGGCGATCGGCCGCACCCCGTGCATCGGCGCCGCCGCCGTTTGCCGCTCGCTCGACGAGACCGGCTTCGCGTATTGGCCGGCGGCCTCGCTGTCCCCGGCGCTGGACCGGCTGCTTGGCATGCGGCGGCTGTTCGGGCTGCGCTCCCCGGTCAACACGGTGGCGCGCCTGCTCGATCCCGGCTCGGCCGGCGTGTCGGTCGACGGCGTGTTCCACCCTCCCTACATCGCGCTGCACTTGGGCGTCGCGGAGCGCCTCGACCGCCGCTCGCTCGTGGTGATCAAGGGCGGCGGCGGCGAGGCGGAGCGCCCCGCCGCCAAGCCCACCGCGGTGCATCTGTGGCGGCGGGAGCGCGGCCGGTCCGAGCTGCTGCTGCCGCCGCTGGCTCCCGACGCCGAACGCCCGGCGGCTCCGGACACCCGGGCTTTCTTCGCGTCGGTGTGGCGAGGGGAGGGGGCTGCTTCTCCAATGGCGCTGCAGACGGTGGTGGGGACCATCGCCCTGGCGCTGCTGGCGATCGACGAGGGGCTGGACCCGTCGGTTGCGGACCGGCGCGCGCACGAGATCTGGCGGGCCAGGCGACCGGACTAGGCCAAAGCTGCTTCGGCCGGTTCCTGGACGCTGGTACGGAACGACGGGGCGTTTCACGCGTAGAAGGAGAACGATTTCCCATGGAGGATCATCCGATGACCAAGCATTTCGCTCCTGTCGCCATCGCCGCCGCGGCCGTCCTGGCGCTCGGCGCCGGCCTGTCCGGCACCGCATCCGCGAAGGGTTGCATCAAGGGCGCCGTAGTCGGCGGCGTGGCCGGACACATGGCTGGCCATGGCGGCATGGGCGCCGCGGCCGGCTGCGCGGTCGGCCATCACGAGGCGTCGAAGAAGGCGGCGGCGAACCCGCAGGGCTGAGGCTTCCGGGCGGGCGTGGCCACCGCGAGGTTGCGCCCGCCCAGAGCTTTCAAAAAGCCGGCGACAGGTTTGTCGATGCTCAACGATCCGACCCCACCTGATTGCTGGTCAGTCGACATGCGACGCCTTGAGATCCGGTTTATCTGGATCCGGCGATAGTCGGTCTGCAGCGGATCTTCAGGTCGCGAGCCAGCTCATCGCCTCACGACTGCCCGATCTTGCCGACCCCTCCTGCGTCAACGCGATGGCGAGAGGCTGTCGCCGAAGCTTTGGCGCATGTCACCCAGGCTTTGCGTCATCCCGCCCATGCTTTGGGTCATGCCGGCCCCGTTCCGCGGTCCCGCCGGCGCCACCGGCCAGAACGCGTCGGCGACATCGTTCTGGATATGCCTGAGCTCGACCTGCACCCAGTCCAGGAACTCGTGCAGGCCGCGAAGGATGATCTGCTCGACCGTCTGGTCCGACAGCGCCGCACGCAGCTCCTCCAGCCGCTCCAGCGCGATCCCGCCCTGACGCAGGCCGTAATCGGTGCGAAGCTGCGACAGGCTTCCGTAGACCTGGCGCAGGGTCAGCACCAGCGAGCGGGGGAAGGCGTTGTTGAGCAGCAGGAAGCCCGCCACCGCCGGTGCGGTGAGTGAGCGCGGCATCACCCGGCGATACGCGTGGTAGGCCGCCGCAGAACGCAGCACGGCACTCCACTGGCTGATATCGACCGGGCTGCCGATCCCGGCCTCGCGCGGCAGCAGGGTGTGGTACTTGATGTCGACCAGCCGCGTGGTCTGGTCGCCGCGCTCCAGGTACTTGCCGATCATGTAGAAGTACCAGCCCTGGTCGCGATAGAACGTGCCCTCGATGATGCCGTTATGCGTCTGGCACTCCTGCTTCAGCCGGGCGCACAGCGTGGACAGCCGCGAGGAGCGGATGTCCTCGGCGGTGAGCTGCCTGACCCAGCCGTGGAAGACGTTGATGTGCGTCCACATCTCGGTTGAGATCAACGGGCGAAGGGTGCGGGCGTTCTCGCGTGACATGTTGATCAGGTTGGCGATCGAGTTCGGGTTCATCGCGTCCAGCACGTAGAACTCGGCCACGCCCTGCATGTCGGCGTCCTGCCGCCCCGCACCGTATTCCTCCTCGTCCGCGTTGATCTGGAGGATCGAGCGCCAGCCGTTCTCGACCTGGCTGGTGCGGGTGAAGGTTTCGGTGACGTCGATGATGCGCGCCAGGTTCTCGATGCGCTCCATGTAGCGCGCGAGCCACACGATGCTTTCGGCGTGTCGTGACAGCAGCGCCTGCGCCGGCAGCGGAGCCTGCAACGCACCTGGCATCGGACCGCTCACCGTTCGGGCCCCGTCACGACAGCACCCAGGTGTCCTTCGACCCGCCGCCTTGCGAGGAGTTCACCACCAGAGACCCCTTCTTCAGCGCCACGCGCGACAGCCCGCCCGGCAACACCCAGGTGGAAGCGCCCGTCACCGCGAACGGGCGCAGATCGACGTGACGCGCTTCCACGCCGTTCTCGCACAGGGTGGGGGCGGTGGACAGGTTGATCACCGGCTGGCTGATGTAGTTGGCCGGGTCCGCCTTGAGCTTGACGCGGAACTCGTCAAGCTCCGCCCGCGTCGCGTGTGGGCCGATGATCAGCCCGTAGCCGCCGGACTCACCCACCGGCTTGACCACTAGCTGCTCGAGGTTGTCCAGCGTGTACTGCAGGCCCTCCGGCTCGCGACAGATCCGGGTGTCGACGTTGTCCAGCACCGGATCCTCGCCGAGATAGTAGCGGATGATCCGGGGCATGTACGCGTAGATCGCCTTGTCGTCCGCGACCCCGGTGCCGACCGCGTTGGCGATCGCCACGTTGCCGCGACGCCAGGCGTCCAGGAGCCCGCGCACGCCGAGCTGGCTGTCGGGGCGGAACACGTCGGGATCGAGGAAGTCGTCGTTCAGGCGACGGTAGATCGCGTGCACCGGACGCAGCCCGGCGATGGTGCGCATGAACACGCGCGCATTCTCCACCACCAGGTCGCGCCCTTCCACCAGCGGCACCCCCATCTCGCGCGCCAGGAACACGTGCTCGAAATAGGCGGCGTTGTAGATGCCGGGCGACAGCAGCACGACCTGCGGGTCGAGCACGCCGGCCGGCGCCACCGCCGCCAGCGCCTGCTGCAGCCGTACGCCGTATTCCTCCACCGGACGAATGTTGATGCCCGCCACCAGGTCCGGCAGCACGCGAAGCATCATGTGCCGGTTCTCGATCACGTAGGACACGCCGGACGGGGTGCGCGCGTTGTCCTCCAGCACCAGGAACCGCCCGTCGTCGTCGCGCACGATGTCCGTGCCGTTGACGTGCACGTAGACGCCGAGCGGCACGTCCAACCCTATCACCTCCGGCCGGAAGTTCGGGTTTCCCAGCACCAGCTCGCGCGGCACGACCCCGTCCTTCAGGATCGACTGCTCGTGGTACACGTCCCACAGGAACCGGTTGATGGCGGTCACCCGCTGCACCACCCCGCGCTCGATCGTGTCCCATTCGCGCGCCGTCAGCACGCGCGGGATCAGGTCGAACGGCAGGATGCGGTCGATCGCGTTGCGCTCGGAATACACGGTGAAGGTGATGCCGAGGTTGTAGAGCTCCGCTTCCGCGGCAGCGGCACGACGCCGCAGCTCGGCCACGTCGAGGCCGCGCAGCCGGTCGCGGAGCAGCCGCACCGTCGGCTCGTCCCCGTCGAGCCCCTTCATGATCTCGCAGAAGAAGCGTGGCGAACCGTAGCCCGCGAACAAGCCGCCTGCTGCCGCCTCCGCCGCCAGGACGGTTGGATCCCGGCCGCTCATCGTGTCCCGTATCCGCCGGCGGATGGGTGGATGCCCGCCCGGTCCAGGCGCGAAGGAGCCATTCCATCCACCCGATGCTGTCGTCGATGCGATTCAGGGAAGCAAGAAACCCGTCACTTGGCTAGGGTGCGGATGCTGCGGGGCTGGACGCGGGCGGGATGCCGACACGCGGCGCCGGGACCACGCATCGCGCCTCAGCCTCGTTCGCGTCGCTGCTCCGGCATCCCGTCCGGACCAGGAAGCTCGTCCGCGGGCGTCAGCAGGTCCTGGTCCGGCAGTCTGGCGGCGCTTTTGGGGAACAAGGATCGCCGGCATCGGGGAAACGGTTGGCCGACAGTCTGCCGCGAGCTCCATAAGGCACGCGGCGGTGCGATAGGCGCCGATCCGCCGCCTGGTCGGTCGG
>CAXTCK010000076.1:0-6316 GCA_964242425.1 uncultured Acetobacteraceae bacterium
GCCGGCCCGGCACCGCGCGCGCCGCGACCGCGGCGTCGGCGGCCACGTCGTCGGCGCCGTTGTGGCCGTAGCAGCCGGAGCCTTGGGTGTGGATGCAGCGTATCCGGTCGGCCGGCAGGCGGAGCAGCTCGGCCAGCGCCCTGCGCAGCGGCGACACGCCCTGGCTGTGGGTCCACACCGTGAGCCCGCCCTCCTGCCACAGCGCCACCGCGCAGGACGGGCCGATCGCGCCGTGCATCAGGTAGGGCCGGGTATAGCGGGCCGACAGCGCGTGCGCGGCCTCGGCGGGAGGACCTGGAGTGTTGAAGATCGGGATGTCCTGCGCCGGCAGGCGGCGGAGCATCGCATTCGGGTCACCGGGGTCGATCGGCGGCGCGATCCGGGTCCAGCCGGCCCCCTGCAGCAGGCGCAAAGCGGACACGGCGTCCCATTCCCGTTGCGCCAGCACGGCGACGAAGCGGCCCTCCCGTACCACCCGCACGACGCCCGGCCGGCGCGCCGCCGCGTCGAGGTCGGCAGGCTTGACGGCGGTGCCGTCGTGGGGGCCGCGCAGCACCCGGCCGTGCAGCATGCCGGGCAGGCGCAGGTCCTGGACGTAGGACGGTCCGCCGGTCAGCTTGGCCGGGATGTCGATGCGCGGCACGTTGCGGCCGACCAGCCCGGGTGCGGCGCGTCGCGGCGCGTCCGGCACCGCGGGAACGTGCAGGGACAAGGCGGCGGCGAGAACGCCGTAGGGCAGGCTGCGACCGTCCGGAGCGTGTGCAGCACCGTCCTGCATCGCCACCTGCGACGCCGGAACCGCCCAGCGTCGCGCCGCCTCGCCGGCCAGCAGCAGGCGGACGTTGGCGGCCGCGTTGAGGATCGCGGTGCCGCTTTGCTGCATCGAATGGCTGCCCGCGGTGACGCCCTCGTCCGGGGTGCGGGCGGTGTCGGCGGTGACCAGGGCGACGGTGGCGAACAACACGCCCAGCTCGTCGGCCGCAAGCTGCAGCAGCGCGGTGCCGATGCCCTGGCCGAGCTCGGCCTTGCCGGTGAACACGGTGGCTCGGCCCTGCGCGTCGATCCGGATCCAGCTGTCCAGCAGCGGGAACTTCGCCAGGTCGCCCGGCAGGCCGGGCGCCACCGGCTTCGGGCCGCCGCCGCCTTCCTGCCCAAAGCCGCGCGAGGAGAACGCGACCAGCAGCGCGCCGGCGAGCACGCCGCGCCGGCCGAGCACAAGCATGGGCGCGGACACGGTCATCGGGCGGCCGGCGGCAGCGGCCGCACCGGCTCGGCCGGGTCGCGTACCCCGCCGCCCATTAGCACGGCGGCACGGCGGATCGCGCGCAGGATGCGCATGTGCGTGCCGCAGCGGCACAGCGACGGGGCCATGTGCGCACGCAGCTCGGCCTCGGTCGGGCGGTTGTTGCGTTCCAGCAGTCCTTGCGCGCGCATCATCATGCCCGGGATGCAGTAGCCGCACTGCGCGGCCTGCTCGGCCTCGAACGCGGCCTGGACCGGCCCGGGGGCGGCGGCGGTGCCGAGCCCTTCCACCGTGCGCACGCGCCGGCTGCCGACCGCCGCCAGCGGCAGCAGGCAGGAAAACACCGGCGCGCCGTCGAGCAGCACGGTGCAGGCGCCGCACTGGCCGAGGCCGCAGCCGAACTTGGCCCCGTTCAGCGCCAGCTCGTCGCGCAGCACGTAGAGCAGCGGCGTCGACGGGTCGGCGGACACCGCGCGCGGCGTGCCGTTGACGATCAGGACCGTCATGTGGCGCTGCCCTGCCTGCGGGCGCTTCGCACCGCGTGCAGGAGGTTTCGCCACGGCGGCTCATTGCCATAACGGGCGCGCAGGTAGGCGGCGACCGCGGCGACCTCCCCATCGGTCAGGCTGTCGCCGAAGGGCGGCATGTACGGCCCGGCCGGGCCGATCGGCGGGTTCAGCCCCTGCAGGACGATCTGGATCACGTCGCGCGGATCGCGCTCGTGCAGCGGCGTGCCGAGCGACAAGGCAGGCCGGCCAGCCAGCATCATTGGCGCGCCATTGCCGTGGCAGGACGCGCAGGCGCCGGCGAACAAGGCCGCTCCCTGCGGCTCGGAAGCGTCGGCTTCTGCCTGATGGTCCGGCTCCTGCGCCGGGTCGCCGCCGGGACGCGCCATCAGGGAGGCGACATACACCGCGATCGCCCGCACGTCGGCGTCGGGCACGCGGGCCAGCTGGTAGGTGACCGGCCCCATCGGGCCGGCGGCGGCGGCGTGGTTGCGGTCGAGCCCGGTGCGCAGGTAGGCGGACAGCCGCTCCGCGGTCCAGGCGCGCCGGGCCGGGGACGCGGTGTTCAGCGGCGGCGCGTACCAGCCGTCGGACCAGCCGCCGGCATAAGCGCGGCCGCGCTCCTCGGCGCCGAGCAGGTTGCGCGGGGTGTGGCAGGCGCCGCAATGCGACAGGCTTTCGACCAGGTAGCGGCCGCGGTTCCAGTTTGGCACGTGCGCCGGGTCGGCCACCGTGCGTCCCGGGCGGAAGAACAGCAGGTCCCATCCGGCCATCAGCGGCCGGAAGCCGAGCGGGAACACCAGCCGGTTGTCGGGCTTGGCCGCCACCACCGGGGTCCGCGTCATCAGGAACGCGTACAGGTCGCGGAGGTCGCCGTCGGCCAGCCCGGTGTAGTGGGTATAGGGGAAGGCCGGGTAGAGAAGGCTTCCGTTGCGGGCCACGCCGCGGCGCATCGACCGGTCGAACGCCGGCTGCGACCAGCGCCCCATGCCGCTTCCGGGATCGGGCGTGATGTTGCTTGCATACACCGTGCCGAACGGGGTGTGGATCGGGCGGCCGCCGGCATAGGGGCGGCCACCGCTCGCGGTGTGGCAGACCGCGCAGTCGCCGACCCGCGCCAGCACCGCGCCGCGTTCGACGCTGGCGGGATCGAAGCTGGACGCGGGCCGAGGGAGGACAACCGGCAGCGCGGGCCGCCAGGCGATCGCGGCGGCGGCCAGGACAAGCGCGCCGGCGCCGGCTAGGCCGGTGGCGATCCGGCGCATCGCGCTAGCCGGCACGACACCGACGGGACAGGAACACCGCCGGCTCGGGATCGCCTTTCCACATGGTCCCGCCTATAGCTTCATCGATCGCGTCGTGCCACTGCCCGGCAGGATGTCGGCGCACCATCCAGACATGCGAGGCCGATCCGGCATGATGAACAAGGCGGCCGCGATCACAGCCTGGATCGCGATGTCGAGCCTGGCCTGGGCCGGAGCGCACGCGGCCGAGCCCGCCGGTCCGGTGCAGCACGAGTTCGTCATCCACGACTTCCACACCGAGGGCGGCACGGTGCTGCCGGACGCGCACATCGTGTACGGCACCTATGGCGTTCTCGATGCGGCCGGCGACAACGCGGTGCTGCTGCCGTCGCACTACATGGCGGACATGCACGGCTACGAGTGGCTGGTCGGCCCGGGCAAGGCGCTGGACCCCGGCAAGCTGTTCCTGGTCGCGAGCGAGCTGTTCGGCAACGGCCGCTCCTCCTCGCCCAGCAACACCCCGGCGCCGATGCATGGCCCGGATTTCCCGGCGATGACCATACGCGACAACGTGGAGGCGGTGCACCGGCTGCTGGCGGAGCAGCTGCATGTGCACCACCTGCGCGCGGTGATCGGCTTCTCCATGGGCGCGCAGCAGGCGCTGCAATGGGCGGTGAGCTACCCCGCGTTCATGGACCGGATCGTCGCCACCTCGGGCACCGCCAGGACCTACGGGCACGGCATCGTCCGTCTGGAAGGACAGATCGCGGCGCTGACCGAGGACCCGGGGTTCCAGGGCGGGCGCTACACGACCGAGCCGGTGAAGGGGATCGAGACCACGTCGCTGGTGTGGCTGGGCTGGCTGTACGGGCAGGAATGGTGGCGGCGCGAGCTGTGGCGCGGCGACAACCCGCCCGGCACCACGTTCGGGCAGGCGGTCGAGCACTACAAGACCGAGTTCTTCGCCGGCGCCGACGCCAACAACCTTATCCTGCAGATGCGGACCTGGGAGTCGAACGACGTCGGCAACACCGCGCCGTTCAAGGGCGACACCGAAGCGGCGCTGCGCTCGATCAGGGTGCCGGTGCTCTACATGCCGTCCGCCACCGACCTGTACTTCCCGGTGGAGGATGCGCGCTACGAGGCGCAGTTCATCCCGCACTGCATCCTGATGCCGATCCCCTCGCTGTGGGGCCATCCGGCCGGGGCCGGGGCGAGCCCTGCGGACGCCGCGTTCCTGAACCGGCACATCGCGGCGTTCATGGCAGGCGGCCTGGGCCGCTAGGCTGGCAACCTGCCAGGACATCGGCCTGGTCCTCCGGACACGTTGACCAGCAGGCACGGCGGGGCGGTCAAGCCGGATCGATTGGCCCGGTGTCCGGACGCTTCCCGTCGATCTTCGCTTCCACGACGCCTCGCGGCCGCGGATCCACCGACGTCCGCTGCGTCCCTCGCGTTCCGCTACGGCGTGGTGATGTCCACCATCGTCGTGCAGGGCTACTGCGAGTCGGCCTTCGTGTGCGCAGTTCCCGCCGCGACGCTGTCGAGGGCGGCCGGGACGAACGGGGGCGCCTTGTCGATCGAGGGCGTGGTCACGGGCGTGACGGATTGCTGCCAGCCGCCGCCGAGCGCCGTGTAGAGGGTGACGACGTCCTCCGCCAGCGACATCTCCGCCTGGTCCAGGCTTTGGCGTGCGCTGGTCAGGGTCTGCTCGGCGTTGAGCACGGTGAGGAAGTCCGACAGCCCGTGCTGGTAGCTGTTCTGCGACAAGGTGAACGACAGCTCGCCCGACTTCACGGTCTGGATCAGCCTGTCGCGCGCCTCGCGGTCGTTGCGGTAGGACGCGAGCGCGTTCTCCACCTCGCGCAACCCGTTCAGCACCGTGCTGCGGTAGCTGAGCACCGCTGCCTTCTGCTGCGCGCGCGCGAGACGCAGGCTGGAGGTCAGCCGGCCGCCCTGGAAGATGGGCAGGGACGCACTCGGGCCCACCGAGTAGAAGCGGCTGGCCCAGCTGGTCAGGTAGCTGGCGTCGACCGCCCGGATGCCGAGGCTGCCGGTCAGGGAAACGTCGGGGTAAAAGCTGGCGACGGCGACGCCGATGTTGGCGGTCGCGGCGTGCAGGTTGGCTTCCGCCTCGCGTATGTCGGGGCGCCGCCGCGCCAGGGTGGACGGGATGCCGATGCCGACCACGTCGGGGGTACGCGGCAAGGGTGCGGGCGGCGACAGCAGGGCGTCCAGCGCGCCGGGCGCCTGGCCGGTCAGCACGCTGAGCTGGTTCTCGGCCTGCTGGATCTGCGTCGCGTAGGCGGGAAGCTGGCGCTGGTAGTTGTAGAGCTGGGTCTGCGCCTGGTCGACGTCGAGCTCGGTGGCGAGCCCGCCGACCTGGCGCTGACGCGTCAGGGTGAGCGAGGAGGTGGCGGCGCGTATGTTCTCGCCTTGCGTCGCGTACAGCGCCTGGGCGCCGCGAAGCTGCACGTAGGCCTGGCCGACCTGGCTTTCCAGCATCACCAGGGAGTCGTTGGCGGCCTCGGCCTGCGCCTCGGTGTTGGCGCGGGCCTGCTCCACCGAGCGGCGCACCCGGCCGAACAGGTCGAGCTCCCAGGACGCGTTCAGCCCGTACTGGAACAGGTCGATCGGCTGCTCGGCCGAACTGATGGCGGAGTCGAGGCCCTGCCCCGCCGCGGCGGACTGGCCGCCGAGCAGGCTGGACTGGCCGGCCAGCAGGCTCGACGGGTTGCCGAGCCCCTCCGACTCCAGGATGCCGCGCAGGCCGAGCTGTTCGCGGTTGTAGCTGGCGGTGCCGCTCAGGGTGGGCAGGCCGGCGGCGCGCGCGCTGACCACGTTCTCGCGCGCCTCGACCACGCGCAGCAGCGCCTGCTGCAGGTCCAGGTTGCCGGCGATCGCCTGGTGGATCAGCGCCGTCAGCACCGGGTCGTTGAAGCCGTTCCACCAGGCGGGGTCGGGGTTGCTGGCCTCCGTGACCGGGTTGAAGCTGATCTTCCGGGCGGACGGATCGTTCCAGTTGGCGCCCACCGGCGCGCGGTATGGCTTGAAGTTCGGCCCGACCGTGCAGCCGGCCAGGACCAGCAGGCCGGCGCCGGCCATCGACCTTCTCGCAAAGCGCATCGCTCAGTGTCCCCCGGCGCCCGGCTTGGGCCTGGCGTCGGACAGCATCAGGGCCGTCGGGATGAACAGGAAGGCGGCGCATCCGGTCAGCAGGAACACGTCCGTGTACGCCAGCACCGACGACTGGGTTTGCAGCATCTGGAACACCTGTCCCGGCGCGGCCCGCATCGCCTGCTGCGCCGAATCCCCCAGGTTGA
>CAXTCK010000076.1:6416-8582 GCA_964242425.1 uncultured Acetobacteraceae bacterium
GGCACCAGGTTCATGGAGAAGAACAGCGCCGAGCCGAGGGCCAGGCCGCCGAAGGCGATCACGTACTTCACCGGGACGACGTTCATCACCTTGCTGATGATGGGAATCAGCACGATCAGCAAGAGGGCGCCGGGCGCCAGGATCAGCCCGGCCAGGGTGGCGTTGTAGCCGACCTGCCGCTGCGCGTATTGCGGCATCAACACCGCGGACGCGTAGAGCACGAAGCCCATCAGGGCGATCTGGAACCAGGCGATGGCGAAGTTGCGGTCCTTGAACGCGCGCAGGTTCACGATCGGGTGGCGGACGATCAGCAGGTAGGGGATCCCGAAGGTGAAGGCGACCGAGGACAGGCCCATCATGACGCGGATAAAGGTGGAGTCGAGCCAGTCATAGTTCTCGGCGCGGTCGAACGCGACCTCCAGGCAGCCGAGCGCCACCACGATGAAGCCGATGCCGACATAGTCGATCGCCGGCGCGTTCGCCTTGTCCTTTTTCGCCATCGGCGAGTCCTCGACCAGAGCCACCACCGCGAACAGGGTAATCACGCCGAGCGGCACGTTGATCAGGAAGATCCAATGCCAGGAATAGGTGTCGGTGAGGTAGCCGCCCAGCACCGGGCCGACCGCGGGGGCGACGATGATGGCGATGGCGGCGATGGAGAACGCCTGCTGCCGCTTGGCGGGCGGAAAGTAGTCCAGCAACAGCGCCTGCTGCGTCGGCTGCAGCCCGCCGCCGAAGAAGCCCTGGGCAGCGCGGAACAACAGCAGCTCGCCGAAGTTGCTCGACAGCCCGCAGGCCAGCGACATGGCGGTGAAGCCCGCGATCGAGATCAGGAAGTAGCGCTTGCGCCCGAACCGGCGGCTGAGCGCACCGGAGATGGTCAGCACGATGCCGTTGGCGACCAGGTAGGTGGTGAGCGACCAGGTGGCGTCGTCGTTGCTCACCGACAGGCTGCCGGCGATGTGCGGCAGCGCCACGTTGACGATGGTGGTGTCGAGCACCTCCATGAACGCGCCCAGCGTCACCACCACCGCCACCAGCCACGGATTGGCGCGCGGCGTCCAGCCGCGCGGATCGCCGCTCAATGCACGTTCACCGTGGTGTCGACCGAGATGCCGAGCGGCAGCCCACGCGCCTGATCCAGGCCGTGGTCGATGATCACCTTGACCGGTACGCGCCGCACGATCTTGACGAAGTTGCCGGTCGCGTTCTCGGCCGGAAAGGCGGAGAACTGCGCGCCGCTGCCCTGCTGGATGCTGTCGACGTGGCCGCTCAGCTTGAGCCCCGGATAGGCGTCCACCGTCATCGACACCGGCTGGCCGGGATGCATGCGCGCCAGCTGGTTCTCCTTGTAGTTCGCCACCACCCAGGTGTACGGCGTCACGATGTAGAACAGCTGCTGGCCGACCTGGGCATAGGTGCCGCGCTCCACGTTGCGCATGGTGATCTTGCCGCCCTGCGCCGCGCGTATCTCGGTGTAGGACAGGTTGACCTCCGCCTGCGCCAGGGCCGCCCGGGTCTGGTCCACCTGCGCTTCACGCTGGTGCACGGTTTCCACCGCGGTCTGGATCGTCTGGTTGACCAGGGCTGCGATCTGCACCTCTGCCCTGGCGGAATCCACCAATGCCACGTTGCCGCGGAACTGGGCGGTGGACTGGTCGACGTTGGTCTTGGTGGTGGCGCGCGGGTCGACGCTGCGCTGCCGGTCGAAGTTGAGCTTGGCGTTCTTCTGGTTGATCTCGGCCTGCTTGAGCTGCGCCTGCGCCTGCAGCAGCGTCGCCGGCGCCCGGATCGTGGCTTCCTCCAGCGCGACCCTGGCGCTCGCCAGTTGCGCTTGCGCCAGGGCCAGGTTGGCGCGCGCCTGGTCGCGGGCAGTGATGTAGTCGCGCGGGTCGATCCTGAGCAACAGGTCGCCGGCGTGGACCACCGTGTTGTCGTCCACGTCGAGCACCGTCACGTAGCCGGCCACCTTGGCCGCCACCGAGATCGAGCGCCCGTTGGTGTAGGCATCGTCGGTGCCGACCAAGTTGCGCGTCAGGAACCAGTAGATCGCGCCGCCGATGATCGTGAGCAGCACCACGATCGCGAGCACCACCAGCGGCCAGCGGCTCCGCGGCTTGTCCTTCCCGTCCTGCTTCCCGTCCCCGTCCTTTTTGTCCGCGTCCT
>CAXTCK010000076.1:8682-14913 GCA_964242425.1 uncultured Acetobacteraceae bacterium
TTGTCCGCGTCCTCCTCATTTCCGTCGCCGGCGGAGGAGTCGGCCTTGTCCCGCCCGGGCGCGTCCTGCTCGGCGCGGGGCCTGGACCCGTCATGCCCTGGACGGGTAGGCGCAGCCGCTTCGGACCGCTCGATCGTCGTGCTCAAGAGGCGACATCCTGTTTCACCGCCGCCGCATACATACGTCCTAGCACGTATGTCAAATGAGGAATGCGGTGGTCAGCGAGGACCGCCTTGGTCCTTCCTCGTGGCAGAGGGAATCCAGGCTTCGCGCAGGGCGGCGATGAAGGCCTTGATCGCCACCACGCCCTTGCCGATCGGGAACTCGTCCGGAGAGCGCAGCCAGCGCATGAACGAGCCGTGCACCACCACCTCCAGCACCTGGGCTGCCTCCTCCGGCTGCCAGCCCGATCCCGGCGCAGGGGGCGGGATCACGACGCTGAAATAGTGCTGCAGCTCGTTGAAGAACGAGCGGGTGACCTGCGCCTGCCGCTCCAGCGCCGGCGCCATCTCGTCCACGTAGTCGCAGCGCAGAAGCATGACGGTGAGCCGCATCCGCGCCACCTCGTCCGACTGGATGCGCTCGAACGCCTCGACGATGCTGGTTTCCAGGGCCTGCATCGCTTCCAGGGCGTTGCCGGCGCTCGGCACGCTTGACCGCAGCGCCGCCCGCATCTGCTCGTAGGGCTGCCTGGCGCGGTCCTCGACGGCGCCGAACACCTCGACCTTGTCGGCGAAGTGCCAGTATACCGCGCCGCGCGTGACGCCCGCCTCGCGCGCGATCTCCTCGAGCGTGGCGCGGGCGACGCCGCGCCGGTAGAACACCTGCTCGGCGGCGTCGACGATCCGTTCGCGCGTCTGCTCCGCACGTTCCTTGGTTTGTCTCGCCACCGGCTTCCTTCCGAACGACCCGTACGACGGCCGCCCCGCCAGAACCTTGCGCGGGTGTCACCCGACGCCATGTGACCGCCTACGTATAGCGCCGGGCGCATGCTGTCCAAGCATGCCAGGATGCAGCACGTCGCGCAGGAAGCCTGGGATCGGCACGACGCCGTGGCGCCGATCCGTGCCGCATCGTTGCGACACACTTCCTCACGGATCGCACGGGATGATCGACCCATCTTGGTGTTGGCCACGATCACGATTGCCGGCGGACATGCTGCCGCCACCGTGGCGCCTTTGTTTCGTCCCGATCGGGACCATTAATCTACACAGGCAAGAGCCGACGGAGTTTGATGATGCGTAGGTCCTTCATGATCGCCACCGCCGCGCTGGGATTGGCCGGAGCGACCCTGGCGACGGCCCAGCCGGCAGAAGCCTATGGCGGCTACGGCCGGGGTGGATACGGCTATCACGGCGGCTATGGGTATCGCGGCGGCTACGGCTACCGCGGTGGCTATGGGTATCGCGGGTATGGCTATCGCGGGTTCGGCGGCTTGGGCGTCGGCCTTCTGGCCGGTGCCGCGATCGGCGCCGCGGTTGCGGCTCCTTATGGCTACGGCTACCCGACCTACCGTTATCCGGTGGCACCGTATCCGGCCTATGGCTACCCGGTTGGCACGGTATACGCCGCCCCGACCTACGGCGCCTACGGCTACTGAGGCCATCTACCCGGTTGCTGCCGCCGGTCACAATCGTGAAGGTGCAGCAACCGGGAGGACATCCGGGTCTTCTGCCGTCGTTCCAAAAAGGACGGGGTAGTTATGGATTCGAGATTTTGGCTATGGCTGACAACAGCCATCATGTTGATCGGCGGCTTGGCGATCCTTGCTGTCGGCAAGCGGCGTACGCCGTCGGAGGAGTTGCACACGGCGTTGCACGGCATCGTGCCGATCATCGCCGCCTGCTCCTATTTTGCGATGGCGATTGGCCAGGGTCAGGTTGTGTTGCCGGTTCTTGGCGCCGGTGACGGTGTCACCCGCATCTTTTACTTCGCACGCTACATCGACTGGTCGTTCACCACCCCGCTCCTGCTGACGACGCTGGCGATGACCGCGATGCATTCCGGTCCCAAGCGCCCAGGCATCATCGTCGGCGTCATCGTCGCCGATGTGATCATGATCGCCACCGCCTTCTTCTTCGGCGCGTCCGAGATCGCCTGGATCAAGTGGACTTGGTTCATCATTTCCTGCGTTGCTTTCCTTGGCGTCTACTACGTCATCTGGAAGTCGCAGATGGAGGCCAATCGCCTCGAGCGCGACGACGTACGCAGCAACTACAGCCGTAACGCGATGATCCTGTCCGTCCTGTGGTTCATCTACCCGATCGTGCTGTTCTTCGCCCCGGACGGCCTGCGGATATTCAGCGACGCCTTCAGCGTGTTCTGCATCGCGGTGCTCGATGTGACCGCGAAGGTCCTCTACGGCCTGATGACCACCCTGTCCGACACCAAGACGGTGGATCGCGACCTGTCCGAAACGCGGAGCACGACGTCCACCGCACGCATGGCGGCCTGACCCGATCCCGGGAAGCGTTCCCGGCCGTGTCATCCTCCATCGCGTCCCCGGACCTGCTTCGTCCGGTTCGCCTGAACCCGGTCCTGCTCGCAGGACCGGCCCTGGCGGCAGCTAGCCTGCTGCCGCCAGACCAGCGCACGCTGGTCACCCTGGTCGCGATCATCGTTCTCGGCGTGCCGCACGGGGCGCTGGACGGCGAGCTTGCCCGCGCGGCGCTGCGGCCCCGTTTCGGCCTGGCCTGGTTTGGCGTGTTCGCCCTGCCCTACCTGGGCCTGTCAGCCCTGGTGCTCCTGGCCTGGCACTGTCTTCCGGTTCCCACCCTTGCCGCCTTTCTGGCCGCTTCCGTCTGGCATTTCGGCACCGAGGAGACCGGGTCGACCAATGCCGTGTCGGTGATCGCCGCGGGCGGCTCACCGGTTGCACTGGCGGTGCTGGCTCATCCCGCCGCGACGGCTGCCATTTTCGCCGTCGTTTCCGGGACGGCCATGAGCAGGCCGCCGGACTGGCTCTGGTCGGCGTCGCTGTTATGGCTGGTTGCCGCCGGCTGGCGTATGGCCCGGCTGGTCTGGACCGGCAACGCTGGTCTGCCGCTTGCCGCCCTGCTTGCCGTGATTGCCATCGTGCTGCCGCCGCTGACCTCTTTTGCCATCTACTTCGTGTGCGTGCACGCGCCGGCGCACGTCCTGTCGCTGATCCGCGATCGCAGCCACGGGAACCGGATACGAAACAATGCCGCCGCGATGCGGCTTGCGCTTCCCGTGACCGTGCTGACGCTTCTGCTGGGCGCAGCGCTGTGGCCGTTCTATTCCGGCGCCCCGGCCGACAGGCTGCTTTGCGTGACGATCCAGGGATTGGCCGCGCTGACCCTGCCGCACATGCTGTTCGAGAAGTGGATCGTCCGCCGCGCGCCCTAGCGAAGGCGTGAATCAGGCCTGCCGCTTCCCTGTGGGCGCATCCTCGACCTCGGCGTGACACGTCGGCCGCCGATGCCTGTCTTGCCGGGTCGCCCTGGCCATCCCCGACAACCAGAATTACGACGCGGACCGTTCATTCGTGGTCGACTGGTTCGAGTCGGACACATGGATGCCGTCCATGCCTTCCGGCGCCCTGCCTCGTCATGAGCTCGTCCAGTTCGAAGTTGGCCGGCGATCCCGTCCGGTCGCGCGTCCCCTGCGCCAGTCAAACCGGGCGATTGAAGACCCGGCGCATGCCACTGCCAGGATCGGGCAGGCACGGATCTGCGTCGGCCTCAAGCGGCACCGCATCGAGCGCACGCGGCATCCCGTCGCCGCGGCAGGCGCCATCGCCAACCCCACCCGCCGCACATGCCTGGAAAGGCGCCCTCCCGACGCGGCCGGTGCAACCATGCATGGCAATGCGACCGTGAACACGAAACCGGTCCAGCCCGTCGTCGCGTCAGGCGCCGCCTTGATGCCCAGGCGGCAGGGGCCGGATCCCGACCTGCGGGCTTACGCCCTGAGCTCGGCTACGATCGCCGCCGCCGCCGCCGCCGGATCGGCCGCACGGGTGATCGGGCGGCCGACCACGATCCAGTCCGCGCCGGCACGGCTGGCTTCGGTCGGCGTCATCACCCGCTTCTGGTCGCCAGCCTCCGCACCCGCTGGCCTGACACCCGGCACGACGAGGCACGGTTCCCCGCCCAGCGCGTCGCGCAGCGGCGCCACCTCGTGCGGACTGCACACCAGCCCGTGCGCGCCGGCCCCGATCGCCATGCGGCCCAGCCGCAGCACCTGCTGGCGCGCCCCGCCGGCAATGCCGGTGGCGTGCAGCGCTTCCGCGTCCAGGCTAGTCAGCACCGTGACCGCGAGCAGGACCGGCTGCGCGTCCGCGGCGAACGCGTCCTCCACCGCCCTACGCGCCGCCGCGATCATGGCACTGCCGCCAGCCGCGTGGACCGTCAGCATGGCAGGCCGGAGCGGTGCCAACGCGCGTATCGCGGCACCCACCGTGTTGGGAATGTCGTGCAGCTTGAGGTCCAGGAACACCGGGTGATCGACGCCGAGCCGACGCACCGCATCCAGCCCCTGGCCCAGCGTGAACTCCAGGCCAAACTTAATCGCGTCGCAGGACGGGCCGGCAATCTCGATCCAGCGTCGCGCTTCCGCGATGTCGGCGGTGTCGAGCGCCAGGATCAGCCGGGTGCGGCCGGCTGTCATCCCGAGGAGCGGCATGTCACGGGAGGATGGGCAGGACGCCCGGGGCTGGATGCGTCGCGACCGCGGTGGTGCCGTGATAGGCAACGTTCTGCGCCACCGCCTGCGACAGCTGCGTGCGCAGCTCGGCGATCTGTCCTTCCAGGATGCGCACCTGTTGTTCCGCCCGGCGGGCGCGGCGACGCTGACGCAGCTCGGCGAACCACACGAACAGCGCGCCGACCAGGAAGAAGATCACCGCCGTGATCAGCGCGATCACCCCAACCGAGGATTGCCAGGACAGATACGGCAGCTCCATCGCGCCTGGCGTCTGGTTGAACAGCACGAACACGACCAGCAGGATCAGGAACGGCAACGTGAGGATCAGGCGAAGCATGACCGGCTCCTATCGTCGCGCCGCCACCGCTGCAAGGTCCGGCTAGGAACGGCGGCCCTCGCCGGGCTCGTGCTGCTCGTGCCTGGTGCCGTGGTTGCCGCTGTTGGCATCCTCGCGCGGATGCTTCTTGTCCGCCGGCGTGTGCTGGTGGTGGGCGCCCGCGGAGTCCTGGTGCTTGCCGCTGGTGTCGACGTGGCTGCTGCCGGGGCCGCCGCGGGAACGGTCGGTGGCGGGGATCTTCTCGCTGGTGCTCATGATCGCGTCCTTGCAAGCCGTTCTGGATCGTTCGGAGGCAACGGAGCCCGGCCGCCCGGGTTGCAACCGGGGCCTTGCCGACGAGGAGGAGCCATGGTTTCGTCGGAGATGATGGCTTCCGCTCCGCCAACCCGGACACGCGCCGCATGACGGACATCATTCCCTTCTCCCGGTCCGTGTCCGCCGACGAGCGGCCGCGCGAGGACCGGCTCTGGGCGGTGATGGCGGAAGCCGGCCGGACCAGCCGCATCGCCGAGATCTACCCCAGCCGCGACGCCGCCCTGGCCGACCGGGACTGGCGCGAACAGCAGGTGAGGGCCTATGCGCACTTCCTGCGCAGCGCGCGCCAGCCGATCCCGCGCTACAGCATCGCGCCGATCCGGCGCGCCGACCTACCGCGCAGCTGGAGCCCGCTTCCGGCGCTGGGCTTCCTGCGCGGCCGCTTCATCTGACCCGGCATCCACTGGCCGGCCTCGCCCGGTTGCCGCCGCTGCTGTAGGATCGCCTTCCCAACCACCCGGCCTTCCCGAACGACCAGACGATGTGAGCCCATGTCAGACAGACCGATCGACAGCGTCGGCGGCGCCACCTCCCCTGCAAGCCCGGCCGTGCCGCCCCTGGTGCTGAGCAACCAGTACGTCCGCGACATGGTGTTCCGCGTTCCGGGCGCTCCGGGCATCTACACGGTGCAGAACCTTCGTCCGCACGTGACGCTGAGCCTGGACGTGCAGGCGCGCCGCGCGCAGGAGGGTCACCCGGTCTACGAGGTGTCGCTCCTGCTGGGGTGCAGCGCCACCACCCATGCGCCGGTCGAGAACGCGGAGCCGCCCGCCATCGCCTTCGTGGTCGAGCTCGCCTATTGCGGCATCTTCACCCTGCAGAACGTGGCGCAGCACGTGGTGGAGCCGATGCTGTTCGCGGAATGCCCGCGCCTGTTGTTCCCGTTCGCCCGCGCCGTGCTGGCCGACATC
>CAXTCK010000077.1:0-14886 GCA_964242425.1 uncultured Acetobacteraceae bacterium
GGGCGCTGCGGGCGCGGATGCGGCCGGGCGGACCGGCGCTGGTGCTCGTCACCAGCGTGGAAGCGCTGGAAACGCCGCCCGGGTCGATCGACCTGCTGCTCGCAGGCAACGCTGGAACCGTGCTGCTGCGCACGCCGCGCCTGCCGGTGGAGGTGAATGGCGCCGGCGACCTGCTCGCCGCCCTGTTCCTGCTGCACGTGCTGCGCCTGCGCGACCCGGTGGCGGCACTGGAGCACGCGACCAGCGCCGTGTGGGGCGTGCTCGCCCGAACCGCCGAGGCCGGGCAGCGCGAGCCGATGATCGTGCAGGCGCAGGACCAGCTGGTATCGCCATCCAATCGTTTCAGCGCCGTGCCGCTGGTGTAGGGTTCCGCAAAACCCTTTCCAAGGAACACACCCATGGCGATCAAGATGCCCGACAAGGCGCGCACCCTGCACACCCCCGGCTGGATCGGCGAGTTCCGCTCCTTCATCATGCGCGGCAACGTGGTCGACCTCGCCGTCGGCATCATCATCGGTGCCGCCTTCACCACGGTGGTGCAGAGCCTGGTGAAGGACATCTTCACCCCGTTCATCGGCCTGCTGGTCGGCAACATCGACTTTTCCAACATCTTCTTCACGCTGAAGGGGCCGCACTACGCCACCTTGGCCGAGGCGCAGAAGGCCGGCTCGCCCACGATCAACGTGGGGGTGTTCCTGAACGCGGTGATCCAGTTCCTGATCGTCGGCCTGGTGATCTTCTGGGTGGTGAAGCTGCTGACCAGGATGCACGTGCGGGAGGAGAAGGCGGAGGCCCCGCCGCCGCCCTCCCAGAGCGAGCTCCTGCTGACCGAGATACGCGACCTGCTGGCCGACCGGAGCGGTCGGGTGGAGCTGCCACCGGCACCGCTCGGGAGCCTTTGACCGGGACGGGCCGGCGGATGCGCCGGCCCTGATCCGTTTGTCCTAGTTCTTCATCTCCGCCGGGATCTTGCCGCCGTTCTCGGCCAGCTTCTCCACCACCGCCTTGTGCAGGGCGATGTTCTCTTCCGCGGTTCCGTCGGCGCCGGCATGGACGCCGAGCTCGTCCGCCAGCGTCTTGCGGGCGGACAGGCTGGAGTCGAGGTCGAGCAGCTTCAGCAGGTCGACGATCGAGCTCTGCCAGTTGAGCCCGCCGCCCTTCTGCGCGTCCAGCGCCGTCAGCACCGCACCGACGTCGACCGACTGCAGCGGCGCCGCATCCGGCGTCGCGGGGGAGGCGGCTGCCGGCACGGTGGCTTCCGTGGTCGCCGGAGCCGGCACCGCATCCGTTGCCGCCACCGTGTCCGCCACGGGCGCCGGGGCGGCGGCGTCCGCCTGCGCGCCGGAGCCGAACGCGGAGCCGGCGTAGTGCACGATCTTGTCGACGATCGATCCGAAAAAGCTCATGGGAAGATCCTTGTCCGCGCGATGGGTCGGTTGATGCCAACGCGGCCTAGGACGTGCCGGACGCGGCCCGGTTCCGGTCCAATCGTCGCGGTGCTACAAGCGGAAACGGCCAGCCCGCAGCACCGAAAGGCGATCATGTCCCGACACCTCCGGGAGCCTCGCAGCAAGCGCACCGTCCGCTGCGCCGTTCTCCTGGCGGCGACGATCGTGGCCGGCTGCGCGCAGTCCGGCCCGCCGCCGATGCGCGTGGACGCACGCGCCAACCCCGCCGGCCTGATCGACAGCTACCTGATCGCCCGCGGCATGGCGCTCAGCTACGGCCATTCCGGCCGCGCCAGCCATGCCGACATCACCCAGCTCGTGCAGTACGACCGCGCCGCGCTGGTGGCGGTGGTGACGGCCGAGCTGCAGCCCGGCGACGGGCGCGACCGGCAGGCGGAACAGGCGCTCCAGGCGCTGGTCGACTTCACCGGCGACAACGACCTGCGTCCGGAAGCGGCCGGGCGGCCCGCCCCGATCCCGGTTCCCTGAACCACACGCAAGCGAAACGTGCCGGCGCCCTGTTCGGGCGCCTGCCATGATCAGAAGTTGACGTTGGTGCGGAAGCCCAGCACGGCGGCGTCCGCCGTGTTGGTGGTGGCGCCCGGGCGGATGATGTACTGGAAGTCCGGCTGCAGCGTCACGCCGCGGAACACGTGGATGATGTAGGTCAGCTCCACCGTCTGCTCCGTGTTCTGCGGCCCATAGGCCGGACCGAAGCCGTCGCGGGTGATCGGCAGCGTGCTGCCCTGCTCCAGCGCGATCTCCTCGGCGCGGGTGAAGTCGCCGCTCATCTCGATCCACTGGAACGAGGCGCCCAGCGTGTCCTTGGGCCGTCCCCAGGGCGAGCCGGTCGTGGTCGAGGCGACAAAGGCGTGCTGCGTCAGCGGGCTGACCTGGTCGGTGGCGTGCACCCAGCCGCCGAACACGATGATCCCGTCGGTGGGCCCGGAACCCTGGCGACGCAGCATCTGGTCGAACAGCACGTAGGTGTCGTCGCGGTCCTCGCTGGCGAAGGTGCCGCCGAAGCTCGCCTGCGGCACGCCGCGCGTGTTGTTCAGCACGTCGGCGTAGCGGTGCGTGTCGCGGTCGAAGCCCAGCTTGTAGTGCCCGATCAGGTGCTGCCGCCCCCACACCGGCACCCAGCCCAGCTCCACCGGGATCGACACCCCTGACTTGCGCGGATCGGCCCAGGCGAAGCCGGAGGAGCCGCCGCCGCCGGTGCCGTAATCCGGATCCACCGAGTACAATCCGACCTGCAGGTACACCTGCGGGGTGAGGAGGTAGCGCACCTGCGCGCCGAACGTGGCCTGCGGCCAGTCGTCCTCGCCGGGATAGTTCGGCAGCGGGTGCGGGTTGCCGCAGAACAGCACGTTGACGAAGTCGCAGTACAGCGGGGATGCGGCGAAGAAGTTGCCCACCGGCAGCCAACCGGCGACCAGGTCGAGACGGTTGTGCAGCAGGCTCTGCTCGCCATAGGCATAGACCATGTGCGCCAGCACGTTGCCGCCGCCGCCGTAGATCTCCTGATAGGTCGCGAGGTCGTCGCCGATGGAGTCGGCGGACAGGTTGCGGCCCTCGCGGTTGACGATGATCGAGTGGAAAGCCGCCCCCTTCCATCCCATCAGCTTGTCGAGGTCGAGGTTGACCTCGAGCCCGATCTGACCGTCGGTGGCGAAGGTTTCGCGCCTGCCGCCGGAGATGTTGCCGCCGTTCTCGGTGAGGTAGTCCAGGTTGACGTTGATGCCGCTTCTTTCCAGCCGGGTGCGCAGCCCGCCCCAGTCGCCGAACAGGTGGTCGGAGCCGAATGGCGAGCCGAACAACGGGCCGATGCCGGGCTCCGACACCTGCTGGCTGGCGCCGGTGGCGAAGCCCGAGTTCGGGGTGCCGCCGCTGGAAGGCCTCGCCGGCGCGGCCGTCGGCGGCTGCTGCGCGAAGGCGGGCATTCCCGCAAACAAGCCGAGCATCACCGCGCCGATCCAGGCCGCTCCCGTCAAGCGTGGCGACATCCGCATCGAGCATTCCCCGCAACCGGTCTGCCGCGGAGGCTAGTCGATCCGGCTCCCGCCACACGGGCACGAAACGGCGAGCGTCCCGTTCTCCCGAAACCGTCTGCAAATCTGCAACGCTGCCATGGCCCGGCTTTCGGCTCTGCCGTCGGGCCAGCCGTCGGCCCAGCCTTCAGCCGGGCCGGGCCCGCACCGGCGCCGCCTTCTGCGCGTCGCGACGCAGCCGCTTCTCGCCCAGCAGAAGCAGGATGGGGGCGGCGATGAAGATCGACGACGACGTGCCGACCACGATGCCGAACAGCATCACCCACGCGAACCCCGCCAGGGTGTGCCCGCCGAACAGCGCCAGCGGCAGGGCGGCCAGGAACACGGTGGACGACGTTCCCAGCGTCCGGTTCAGCGTCTCGTTGATCGACAGGTCGATCAGCTCGCGCAGCGGCATGGTGCGGTACTTGCGCAGGTTCTCGCGCACCCGGTCGTACACCACCACCTTGTCGTTGGTGGAATAGCCCAGCACCGTCAGGATCGCCGCCACCATCACCAGGTCGAACTCGAACCGGGTGAGCGCCAGGAAGCCCACCGTCTTGGTGATGTCGAGCACCAGCGTCGCCACCGCGCTGACCGCGAACTCCCATTCGAAGCGGAACCAGATATAGGCCAGGATCATCAGCAGGCTGATGCCCAGCGCCAGCATGCCGTTGCGGAACAGCTCGGCCGACACCGAGGCGCCCACCGCGTCGGCGCGCAGGATCTTCGTGCCGGGCTCGGCGCCCACCACCCCGGCCCGCACCCGCTCCACCAGCGCCTGGGTCGTGGCCTCGGAGCGGGCATCGGTTCCCGCCGGCGCCTGCAGCCGGATCAGCACGTCGTTCGCGGCGCCGAACCGCTGCAGCCCGGCGCCGGACACGTGCTGCGCGTCCAGCCCCGCGCGCAGCCGCCCGAAATCCGCCGGACCGGGCGTGCGCGCCTCGACCACGATGCCGCCGCTGAAGTCGATCCCGAGCGACAGCCCGGGATAGAAGAACAACAGCACGGAAGCCAGCGACAGGAACGCCGACACGGCGAGGCCCAGGAACCGGCCGCGCATGAAGCGGATCCGGGTGCCGTCCTTGACGAACCGGAACAGGGGACGGGACAGCATCGGCATGCGCCTCAGACCGGCAGGAGGACGGGGCGCGTCAGCGCATACCAGCGCACCATCAGCATCCGCGACAACAGCAGCGTGGTGAACAGGGTGGTGACGATGCCGATGGTGATGGTCAGCGCGAACCCCTTCACCGCGCCCGAGCCGAACACGAACAGCATCACGTGCGCCAGGAACGCGGTGGCGTTGCTGTCGACGATGGTCGACGTCGCCCGTTCGAACCCGGCCTGCATCGCCGCCACCGGCGCGCGCCCGCGCCCCACCTCCTCGCGTATGCGCTCGTTGATCAGGATGTTGGCGTCCACCGCCATGCCCAGCGTCAGCAGCAGCCCGGCCATGCCCGGCAGGGTCAGGGTGGCGCCGAACAGGCTCAGGATCGCCATCATCAGCACCAGGTTGGCGAGCAGAGCGAGGTTCGCGTACCAGCCGAACAGCCCATAGAAGGCGCCCATGAACGCCACCACCAGCACGAAGCCGACCAGCAGGCTGATGGCGCCGGCGCGTATCGAGTCCGCCCCGAGCGTCGGCCCGATCGAGCGCTGCTCGATCACCGTGAGCGGCGCCGGCAGCGCGCCCGCGCGAAGCAGCAAAGCGAGATCGGTGGCGGACTGGGCGGTATAGGAGCGCCCGGTGATCTGGCCGGTGCCGCTCGGGATCACCCCCTGGATCACCGGGTCGGTGATCACCTTGTTGTCCAGCACCACCGCGAACGGCTTGCCGATGTTGGCGCGGGTGATGGCGGCGAACTCGCGCGCGCCGACGCTGTCCAGGGTGAAGTTGATCGCCCAGCCGCCGGTCTGGCTGTCCTGCGAGGCGCTGGCGTTGGTGAGGTCCGCGCCGTCCACGTCGACGTGGTGCATCACCGGCACCAGCTGCTTCGGGTCGTCCTGCATCGGCAGCAGGTCCACGCCGGGCGGCACCGCGCCCTGCGGGCTCACGCCCTCGGCCACCAGGTGGAACGTCATCTTGGCGGTGGTGCCGAGCAGCTGCTTGACCCGGTTCGGGTCGCTGACGCCCGGCAGCTGCACCACGATGCGGTCGTCGCCCTGCCGGGTGATCTCCGGGTCCACCGCACCCGTGGCGTCGATCCGGCGTCGCACGATCTCGATCGACTGCGCCACCGCGTCGCGCGCCCGCACGCGGATCGCCGCCGGGGAAAGCGTCACGGCGATGCGCCCGTCGGGCAGGGTCGAGACCGCGAACTCGTTCGGCGTGGTGGTCGGCAGCGCTGCCAGCGTCGCCAGGTCGCGCTCGCGCTCGGACGGTGTCCGTGGCGTGAAGGTGACGGCGCCGCGCGACTGGTCCGCTCCGAGGTTGCGGTAGCCGAGCCCGGCGTTCAGCAGCGACTGCCTCACCTGGTCGGTCAGGGTGTCGAGCCGCTCATGCGTCAGGGCGTCGAGGTCGACCCGCATCAGCAGGTAGGACCCGCCGCGCAGGTCGAGCCCGAGATGGATCTGCGGCCGCGGCAGGCCCGCCGGCAGGCGGACGAAGTTCGGCAAGCAGAGTATCAGGCCGAGGAAGCAGATCCCCAGCACGACAGCGGTTCTCGCGCGACTGTAGTACATCATGACGAGCGGGCCTGCCTCCGGGAACCGCCCGTTGCGGCGGCGGGCGGACCATGCCGGGGCGTCCTGCCGGATGCAACCACGCCGGCACGGCAGGTCACCGCGCGGCTCGCGCTGCGCGGCCGGACCTTTCATGATGCGAGGCCCCCGATCAGGGTGGCCAGTTCGAGGCGGATGACGGCCCCATGACCTTGTTCCCTAGGCGAAGCGGCCCATCGCCCGGGCCACAACTGCGCATCGGCATCGCCGGCGCAGGGCATTTCGGCCGGTTTCATGCCCTCAAGGTTGCCGCCTCGGCCCGGTCCGAGCTCGTCGGCATCCATGATCCCGACCTGGATCGCGCCGCCTCGGTCGGACGCGAGGCCGGCGGTGCCCCGGCGCTCGGCTTCGGGGCGCTGCTCGCGGCCTGCGACGCGCTGATCGTCGCCGCCCCGGCGGAAGCGCACTTCACCCTGGCCGAAGCGGCACTCGGCGCCGGCCGGCACGTGCTGATCGAGAAGCCGATCGCTTCCACCCTCGACCAGGCCGACCGGCTGATCGCGCTTGCCGCCGGAACCGGGCGCGTGCTCCAGGTCGGCCACCTGCTGCGCTTCTCCGCCGAACACGCGGCGATCACCCGGCGCATCACGCGGCCGCTCTACATCGAGGCGACCCGGATCGCGCCGTTCAAGCCGCGCGGCACCGACGTGTCGGTGATCCTGGACCTGATGATCCACGACCTCGACCTGGTGCTGGCGATCGTCGACAGCCCGATCGAGAGCGTGGACGCGCTGGGTGCCGCGGTGAGCAGCGCGCACGAGGACATCGCCAACGCCCGGGTGCGCTTTGCCAACGGCTGCGTCGCGACCATCACCGCCAGCCGCATCTCGCTCAAGACCGAGCGGCGCATGCGCCTGTTCTCCGAGGAAGGCTACCTGTCCGCCGACTTCGTCGCCCGCGAGCTGACCATGATCGGCCGCGAGCGCGGCCTGCCGCTCCCCGGCACCGGCGGCTTCCGCCGCGAGGCCGTCAGCTGGCAGGACCACGACACGCTCGCCGCCGAGCACGAAGCGTTCTGCGCCTCCTGCCTGGACGGCGCCCCGATCGCGGTGGACGCGGTCGCCGGCCGTCGCGCGCTCGCCGCCGCCCTGGCAGTGACGGAAGGCATCGCGGAGTCGCGCCGCCGCATGGAACTGTCAGGATTGATCGCCGCAGCACCCGGAGGCCAGGCGGACTAGTTCCGTCAACCTTGGGTAAAAGAGAACACGGAGCTGGATGCCCTGCGACGTCGTCCGTACACCCTGTGCCACGAATAAGCGAAGAAACGCTCTCCGTGCCGTGACGCCTCTCGATGCTCGTTCGCAACAAGCGTCGTCCGACAGCACACGCCTGCGCCACTCAAGAACAGTTTCCGACTACACCCCGTGCCCGCGCAGCCAGGCCAATGCGCGACGCCACCCGTCCTCCGCATCCGCCTCGCGGTAGCTCGGCCGGTAGTCCGCATGGAAGCCGTGCGGCGCGTCCGGATACACCACGATCTCCACCGTCCGCCCCGCCGCCCGCGCCCGCGTCTGCGCCGCCCGCACGTCGTCCTGCGAGATGCTGGTGTCCTGCCCGCCATAAAGCCCCAACAGCGGGCACTTGAGGCTGGCCGCGAGCTCCAGCGGGTTGCGCGGCTGGATCGGCGTGTCGGCACTGTTCACCGGGCCATAGAACGCGACCGCCGCCTTCAGCCGCCCGTCATGCTCGGCGTAAAGCCAGGTGTCGCGGCCGCCGCGGCAGAAGCCGATCACGCCCAGGCGGGACAGGTCGCCGCGCTGCCCGCCCACCCAGCTCGCGGTCGCCTCGAGGTCCGACAGCACCAGGGCGTCCGGCGCCTTGCTGATCACGTTCCGCACGATCTCCTGCGGGTCGGTCATGGTCGACAGGTCCGCCAGCCGCGCATACAGCTCGGGCGCCACTGCCAGGTAGCCCTGGTGCGCCAGCCGCCGGCAGACATCCTTGATGTACTCGTGGACGCCGAAGATCTCCTCGATCACCACCACCACCGGAAACGGGCCGGCTCCCTCCGGCCGTGCCAGGTAGGCCGGCAGCGCGCCGTCCGCGACCGGAACGCGCACCTCCTCGGCGACCAGCCCCGCGCTGCCGGTATGGATCACCTGCGCGTCCGCGCCGCGCGTGGCGGCCAGGGTGATGCCCCCGATCAGCCCGTTCATCACGAAGGCGCGCCGACGCAGCGGAAAGCGCCTCAACCCTTCGGTTTCATCCACGCGCGTCCTCCATGTTCAACGGTTCAGCGCGCCCATCGACGCTTCCGGATAGCGCGTTCCCGCCGCGGCCCCCGCCGGCATCACCGTCGCGATCTGCTCCAGCTCCCCGGGCGTCAGCACCACCTCGAGCGAGGCGTTGTTCTCCCGCAGGGTGCGCACGCGCTTGGTGCCCGGGATCGGCACCACGTCGTCGCCCTGCGCCAGCACCCAGGCCAGCGCCAGCTGCGACGGCGTGCAGCCCTTGGCCTCCGCGATGCGCCCGATCTGCGCCACCAGGTCGAGGTTCTTGCCAAAATTCTCGCCCTGGAACCGCGGCGCCCGCCTGCGGAAATCGTCCGCGGCGAAGTCGTCGATGCTCCTGTACTGCCCGGTCAGGAAGCCGCGGCCGAGCGGGCTGTAGGGCACGAAGCCGATGCCGAGCTCGCGCAGCGTCGGCAGGATCTCCGGCTCCGGCTCGCGGCTCCACAGCGAGTACTCGGTCTGCAGCGCCGCGATCGGATGCACCGCATGGGCACGGCGTATGGTCGCGGGTGCTGCCTCCGACAGGCCGAGATGGCGCACCTTGCCCTGCGCCACCAGCGTCGCCATCGCCCCCACCGTGTCCTCGATCGGCGTGTTCGCATCCACGCGGTGCTGGTAGTACAGGTCGATCGTCTCGATCCCGAGCCGCTTCAGGCTCGCCTCGCACGCGGCGATCACGTATTCCGGCCGCCCATCGATGCCCTTGAACTCGCCGTTCGGGCCGCGAACGTTGCCGAACTTGGTGGCGATCACCAGCCCGTCGCGCCGGCCCTTGATCGCCCGCCCGATCAGCTCCTCGTTGTGGCCGCTGCCGTACATGTCCGCGGTGTCGAGAAAGGTGATGCCGTCGTCGATCGCCGCCTGCAGCGTCTCGATCGAGCCGGCCTCGTTCCGGTCGCCATAGAACTCCGACATGCCCATGCAGCCGAGCCCGAGCGCCGACACGATGGGGCCGTCGCGGCCGAGCTTGCGCGTCTTCATGAGCGTGTTTCCTCGTCGATGCCGGCGAAGGCCTGCTCGATGCGTGCCGCGACGATGAAGTCGTTGCGGTGCAGGCCGACGATCGAATGGGTCTGCATGTCCACCTCGACATAGCCCCAGCCGAAGCGGATGTCGGGATGATGCCCCTGCTGCTCGGCGATGACGACGATGGTGGACACGAAGCCGAAGGCCGACGCGAAGTCGCCGAACGCGTAGCGGCGAAAGATCACGCGTCCGTCCTCGCCCGGTGTCCATCGCGGCAGCCAGGACAGCAGCGCCTCGACCTCGTCCGGGCCGAGCCGCACCGCGTCCGCGCGGCAGGCGACGCAGCTCTCGCCCGCCAGGCCCGCGAACGCCGACCCTCCCGGCACCGTCACAGCTCGCCCCGCTTCGCCAGCGCCTGGATCCGGTCCGCCGTGCGAAGCGCCAGCGCCTGGATCGTCAACGACGGATTGACGCCCCCCGTGGTCGGGAACACCGAGCCGTCGCAGATGAACAGGTTCGGGATGTCCCAGGAACGGCAATCGGCGTTGACCACGCTTGTGCGGCGGTTGTCGCCCATGCGTGCGGTGCCGGCGAGGTGGTTGGTGTCGTCCTCCTGCCGCCACACGTTGTTCGCCCCGGACGCCTCGAGCTGCCGGCTCATGAAGTCCAGCGAGTGCTTCACCATCGCCTTGTCGTTGTCGCACCAGTTGTAGGTGACACGCGCCACCTTCAGGCCGTACTGGTCCTCCTCGTCGGCAAGCGTCACCATGTTGCGCTCCTGCGGCATCATCTCGCCGACCATCTTGAGCCCCACCATGTGGTTGTACTTGGTCATCTCGTCCTGCAACGCGCGCCCCCACAGCCCGCGCGCGCCGGTATGCACCGAGGCCCATTCCACCGGCAGCGGCCCCTGGCTCATGTGGATGTAGCCGCCGTGGAAATCCTTCCTGTCGTCGTAGTTCCAGTGCTCCGTGATGGCGAGCGAGGGCGGTCCCTTGTTCCAGCGCACCTCCTCGTCCATCTCGCCCCACGCCGCCACGTTCAGCTGCGTCATCAGGTTCTTGCCGACCAGGCCTGAGGAGTTGGCAAGGCCATGCCGGAACCGGTCGGTCGCCGAGTTCAGCAGCAGCCGCGGCGTCTCGATCGCGTAGCCCGCGACAATGACGTTGCGCGCGCGCTGGAACCGCCAGGCGCCGTCGCGGTGGTAGTGCAGCCCGGTCGCCAGTCCCTGCTTGTCCGTCTCGATCCGTCCCACCATGGCGAGGTCGCGTATTTCGGCCCCGGCCTGGATCGCGCGCGGAATGAACGTCACCAGCATGCTCTGCTTGGCATTGGTCGAGCAGCCCACGCGGCAGAACCCGCGATACACGCAGGGCGGCGACTTGCCGCGCGGTGCCGACACCGTCGCCAGCGGCGTCTCCGTCCACTTGATGCCAAGCGCCTCCGCCCCTTTCGCCAGCGTCAGCGCCGCCGCGTTCAGGTCGTGCTGGCGATACGGATAGCGCGGCCGCTTCGGCCCCCAGGGATAGCTGATCGGCCCCGAGATCTTCAGCGCCTCCTCGGCCTCCGCGTAGTAGTGCCACATCTCGCGCCAGTCGATCGGCCAGTCCGCGCCGAAGCCCTGCTTGGTGCGCGACCTGAACGATTCCGGCCGCTGCCTGAGCGCCACCATGGCGTAGTGCACGGTGGAGCCGCCCACCGCCTTGCCGCTGTTGTTGCTGCCGAGCTTGATCGGATTCTCGCCGTCGGTGACGCGTCGGTCGGTCCAGAACAGCTGGCTCTGCGCCGTCTCGTCGGACGCGAAGTCCTCCAGCGGCCGGAAGAATGGCCCGGCATCGAACGCCACCACCGAGAACCCCATCTCCGCCAGCCGTGCCGCCAGCGCGCCGCCGCCGGCACCGGTACCGACGATGGCGAAGTCCACCGCCTCGTCCTCGCGATACTCGCGCATGGAGAACCATCCGCCCTTCACGTGCGGATCCGGCGCGCGGCCGTTCTTCGCCCGCGGCCGGTGCATGGCGTCCAGGTCGAGCCCGGAGCGCAGCGGCTCGCGGTTGGTCAGGATCTCCTCAGACATTCCGGTTCTTCCTTGCAGCCTTCGCGTCTTCGCCGGGCTTGGCTTCCGCCGCCTCCCACGGGTCGCGCATGCCGAACCCCATGCGCACGTAGCCGCGTGGGCTGGCCGGGCCACCAAACCCGATCCGGCTCCAGGAGGTCGGATGCGAGTAGTACGCCGCCACGATGTCCACCAGGACGTGCTGCTTGAAGAACAGGTCAGGCGCCATGTCGCCCCAGGCCGGATCCTTCAGCTCGCCCTTCTGCATGCGTGTCAGCAGCACGTCGCGTCGCGATCCGTCGATGGCCACGAACGGCGCATCGAACGCCTTCCGCGACTCCGCATCCAGCGCCGCGAGCGCCCGGTGCCAGGCTTCCTTCGCCGGCGGCAGCCCGCCGTAGCGGTAGCCGAGGCTGAGATCGAGCGTCAGTTCCTGGTCGACATAGGCGGCCAGCGGCACGAAGTTCGGCCCCTGCTCCTGCGGTACCACGCGGTCGCAGATCGCCTGCAACGTGGCGAACTCCGCTTCCGACAGCGTGTGCGGGTCGCGGTCCACCGACAGGCGTCGGTCGATCGCCGTCCGGGTCGGGTCGTTCCAGGACACGGTGTTGCGCTTGCGCAGCACGTCGTAGCCCGGATAGCGGGGGAGCCCGTCAGTCATCGCGTCGCTCCAGCAGGTCGAGGGCGGCAAGCCCGGCAAGGGCAAGCCCGGTGAAGGCGGGCGGCGTCGGGATCGGCGGCCCGTCGAGCACGTTCTGCGTCCAGTTCCGCCACCCGCCCATCATCCGGGCAACGCCGCGCATGTGGAAGCCGGTGCCGGCCAGGCCCGCCAGCGCGGTCGCGATCATCCCGGCTCGTGCGGCCATGCGCCGGGGCGCGCCACCGCGCAGCGCCGCGTCCGCGAGCAGGGCGCCGGACGCGGGCGGGATGGTGATCGGCGTGTACATGAACGGGTTCTGGAAGTTGCCGCGGAAATGCAGCAGCCACGCTTCCCCGGTGGTGCCGGCCAGGCTGAGGGCGGTGAACACCGACAACGCCTTGCCCGCATCCAGGCCGTACAGCGTCGGAGGCGCGCCCTTCGGGGTCTTGCGCAGCCGCTCGGACATGTTGCCGAGCACCCCGCTGATCGCGATCGCCATCGGCGCCCCGATCGGCGCGCGGTAGAAGAAGTTGAGCCAGCTGTAGCCGCCCTGCCGCGAGCCCACGTTGTAGACGTGGAACGCGGTGCCGATCAGCCCGGTCACCGCGGTCAGCCCGAATACCACGTCGCGCGCCACGTGCACGTCCGGCCGGTCGTCGGCGGTGCCGTGCACGCTGGCGGCGAGCGCCAGGGTGGACACCACCAGGGGCGTGAACATCGCCTTGTTGCGGAAGCTGCCGCGATAATGCTCCAGCGCGCTGTCGGTCAGCACGGAAAAGGCGAGCACGCCGGACGCCTGGTTCAGCTTCTGCGCCGAGCCCACCACCACCGACTTCCTGGCCGGCGGCCCCTTCGGCAACAGGACGGCCGGGACGGGCGGCGCGTTGCGCAGCGCCGACACGCGCCGCGACAGCGTGGCCAGGGCCTGTCGCGCCTGCGCGTCGCGTCCGCTTCGGGAAGGCATGAGGAGGTCGGGCAGGGAGATCATTCCGTGGTGCAATCCTGTTGGTGTCGGCCTTGCCGGTGTCGGCGCCGTCAACCGGCGAAACGCTCGGCATCCTGGTGCTTCAACGCGATCCCGAGCCCCGGACGCGACAGGTCCGGCCGTATCGCGCCATCTTCCGGCACCGGCGCACCGTCGAACAGCATGTGCTCGATCCGGACATGATCGTGGAACCATTCCAGATGGCGCAGCCGCGGCACGACGCAGGCGGCATGGAGGTGCGCCGACGGCCCGCAATGCCCGGACAGGTCACGGTGGTGCGCGTAAGCCAGAACACCCGCCTGCAGGAAGCCCGTGACGCCGCCGCAACGCGTGACGTCCGCCTGCAGCACGTCGACCGCGCCGGCCTCGAGCCAGCGACGGAAGTCGTCGGCCTCATACCCATACTCGCCCGCCGCCACCTCGACACGTGCCGGTACGCGGGCGCGCACGAAGGCAAGCCCCGCCACGTCGTCCGAGGACACCGGCTCCTCGAACCACGCCACCTGCTGCTCCTGCAGCATCTCCGCCATCAGGATCGCCCGCTTCGGATCGAAGGCGCCGTTGGCGTCGACGAACAGCACCGCATCACCGATCGCCGCCTTGGCCGCCGCGACCCGCGCCGGATCGCGCTCCGGCTCCGAGCCGATCTTCATCTTCACCCACCGGCAGCCATCCCGCTCCACCCAGCCGGCCAGCTGGCGCTGCAGCGTCCCGTCGTCGTAGGAGGTGAAGCCGCCGCTGCCATAGATCGGCACCGCGTCGCGGGCGCGCCCGAGCAGGGTGGCCAGAGGCAGGTCGAGCAACTTGCCCTTCAGGTCCCACAGGGCGAGATCGACCGCGGAGATCGCCGTCGCCGCGATGCCGGAGCGCCCCATGTTGCGCACAGCACCCTGCATGACCCGCCACGCCGTCGGCACGTCCATCGCGTCCCGCCCGTGCAGCGCCTCCGCGAGCTTGCCGGCGATCAGTGCTGCGGCATTGCCCGCACCATAGGTGTAGCCGAACCCGGTCCGCCCGCCCGCCTCGACCTCCACGGTCACCATGGTGGTGGAGGTCCAGGCCATGGTGCCGTCGGCCTCTGGCGCGTCGGTGGGGATGGTGTAGGAGCGCGCACGAACAGCGCCGATCGGGGTGTCGTGAACCATCGGATCGTCCTGCCGGTCTTGAGCAACCCTTTCCGAACGCCCCGCCGGCAGGCTTTGTTGCAACGGCTACGGCAACGACCGGAACCGTTTCAACCGCCGCCCACCTGGTCCCGGAGCAGCTCCAGCTCCAGCCAGCGTTCCTCCGCCGCCGCCAGCGCCGCTTCCGCCGCCACCAGGGCTTCCGTGGACCGGGCAAAGCGCGCCGGCTCGCGCCCATACAGCGCACCGTCGCCCAGCACCTCGCGCAGGCGCCGTATCTCGGCTTCCAGCGTCGCGATCTCGCCCGGCAGCCGCTCCAGCGCATGCTTGTCCTTGAACGACAGCTTGCGCGCCACCGGCTTCGCCGCCCTGGCCGACGCCGCACCGCGCCTGCCCGGCGTGCCGACCCCCTCCGCCGACCCTCCCGCCACGCCGCCGCCCTGGGCCAGCATGTCGCTGTAGCCGCCGGCATACTCGGTCCACCGCCCATCGCCGGCAGCCGCCACCACCGACGTCGCCACCCGGTCCAGGAAGTCGCGGTCGTGGCTGACCAGAAGCACCGTGCCGGAATAGCTGCCCAGCATCTCCTGCAGCAGGTCCAGGGTTTCCAGGTCGAGGTCGTTGGTCGGCTCGTCCAGCACCAGCAGGTTGGACGGACGCGCCAGCGCGCAGGCCAGCATCA
>CAXTCK010000078.1:0-8143 GCA_964242425.1 uncultured Acetobacteraceae bacterium
GCAGGATCAGCAGGCCGTACAGCGCCACCTTGCGCGCCAGCATCAGGCGCTCGGCCGGGCTGCGGCCGTCGGTGACCTCGGCAAAGATCAGCGATGCGCCCAGTGGGTTGACGATGGAGAACAGCGCCGGGAACGCCAGCAGGAAGGCGCCGGACACGCTTGCGAAACGCGCCGTCTCGACGCTCGGGAAGACCATGGGTGCTCCGGCTGACGATGCGTTGGCGGCTCATATACCGGTCGGATCGCCCGACGCGGAAGGGCTTGCGTGCTCCCCGGCCTTGCCCTACATGCTCGCCGCCGGCCACGTCCTGTTCGTCTAGAGGCCTAGGACACCGCCCTCTCACGGCGGTAACAGGGGTTCGAATCCCCTACGGGACGCCAGCTCATAATGCTCCGGTCGAAGCTCGTCACCGCGGCTTGAAGAAGCGGGATCAGGCGGCCTTCACGAGCCGGATGAACTCTGTCACCTCGTGGTTCAGTTGTTCGGCCTGTTGCGACAGCTCGCCCGCGGACGCCAATACCTGCGTCGCGGCCGTGCCGTTGTCCCGTGCCGACCGGCTCACCGCGACGATGTTGTCGGTCACCGTGCGGGTGCTGACCGCGGTCTGCTGCACGTTGCGCGCGATCTCCCCGGTCGCGGTACCTTGCTGCTCCACCGCCGCCGCGATCGCCGAAGACGACTGGTTGATGTGCTCGATGCCGGCCGACACGCCGGCCAGGGCGCCCACCGCCGCGTCGGCTGCCTGTCGGATCTGCGCGATCTGCGCGCCAACCCCTTCGGTTGCCTTCGCGGTCTGCTGCGCAAGGTTCTTCACCTCGGACGCCACCACGGCGAAGCCCCTGCCGGCCTCGCCAGCCCGCGCCGCCTCGATGGTCGCGTTCAAGGCCAGCAAGTTGGTCTGGCTTGCTATGGAGGAGATCAGGTCCACGATCTGTCCGATCCGGCCCGACGTGTCCGCCAGCTGCTGCACCACCACGTCGGTGCGCTGGGCGTCTTCCGCCACATGCCCTGCCCGCTGCGCGCCGGCGGCGACCTGCTGGCTGATCTCGCGTATGCTGCTCGTCAGCTCATCCGTGGCAGCGGCCACGCTTTGCACCCTCTGATCGGCGTCGCGCGCGGCCTCCGCCACCACGCCGGACTGCCGCCCCGTCTGCTCCACCGTCGTCGACATGGCCCGTGCGGTGGCTTCGAGCTCGGTGGACGCGGATGCCAGCAGCGACACCATCTGCGCGATACGCGCCTCGAAGCCGGCGATGAGCCGGTCCAACGCCTGGGCCCGCTGCGCCTTTTCGGCCCGTTCGGCGTCCTGGGCTGCGGAAAGAGCATTCGCGCGGACCATGTCCTCCTTGAACACCTGCAGCGCCGCTGCGATGGCACCGATCTCGTCGCCGCGGCCACTGCCCACCACCTGCACGCTCATGTCCCGGCCGGCCAGCCTGCGCATGGCCTCCGTCAGAGCGCGCAGGGGTCGCACGATGCCGTGCTGGATCACGATGAGCACGTAGCCGACGGCCAACGCGAAGAGAACAAGCGCGATCGTCCCGCTGACCATCTCGCTGCGGCGAAACCCTTGCATTCGCGCATCCAGGAGATGGGTGAGCTCAGCGGCGTCGGCGGCGCTCAGGGTGAAAAGCCCGTCGAGCAGTGGCCCAACAGCGATGCCGGGCTCGGCCTTGGTTTGATCGGTAAATGACGCCATGATCGCGGGGTAGGCACGAGCGAGCGGTGCCAGCACCGGTCCCACTGTGCGATCCGCCGTGCCGTCGGGATTGCCTGCGACCGCGTTCTGGATGTCGGAAGATAACCCGTCGAGGGCCGATTGAAGCGCTCCGGTCTGGACGCCAATGCTTACCCGAACGCTTCCCGACGAGGGCTGCCGGGCCGCCCTTGCCACGTTGTCGACCAGCGACACCGCACCGGCCACCGCGGACGGGATCTTCACCGTCAGCACGTCCTGCGTGTAGAAGCTGTCGAGGTCGGGATCGAGGGTCAGGTTCGACCCGTCGGCAGCCTTGCCGATCAGGTCGGTCGCCGCCTGGACGGCCTCCACGTCAGACGTGCGGACCGCGTCGCGTAACCTGTTCTCCGCGCCGTTCGGAACCAGGTCGTGGCCCGACAGCGTCAGCCCGTTCAGGATGGACGACACCTCGTCCTTGCCGCCGTGCCCGATGATCGTCTTCTGCAGCAACAGGACCTGCTGGATGTAACGGACACCCCAAAGCTCCTTCTGCGCGAAGGCGATCTTGGCCTGCTTGTCCATCACCATCTGGAAACACAGGAAAACCAGCGGCAGCAGGAACAGGCCATAGGCGATCGCGAGCTTGGTTGCGATGGAGCGCCTGGTCATTGTCGATCAGCCTTGCGACGGTTGAACGATCTACCTGCCGCAAACAGCTTAACGTCGGGTTAGCTGCCCGCCGGGTCGAGATCTGGGCTGTCGGATCGGATCCGCAGGCACCGAGGTCTGGGTGCCCGCCTCGTCATCACGCCGTTCAGGCGGAAGGCCACACGACCGACTGCACGTTCCGCAACGGCGGCGCGAGCGGCGTCCGATTGCCCACCCACCGCCACAGCCGAGGCTTCCTGCGCTTGTCCTTGAGCCGGTCGCTTGCCCACCAGTACAGCCGCTGCGCGTGGTCCTTCACCAGCGGCAGCGCCACCGGGTCGCCGCCGACCCACGGCAGGAACGGGTTGGAGCGGCTGTAGGCCCAGATCGACACGCGCACCGACGGCTTGTCCGTCGTGCTGCGCCGGTGGATGCCGCTGGTGTCCGCGACCACCAGGGTGTTGGCCGCCACCGGCATCCGTCGCGGCTCGGCATAGCCCAGCCGGCGGATCTCCGCTTCGGTGATCCGGAACGAGCCTTCCGCGGTCAGCCGGTCGCCGGCGCCGTGCGCGGTGATGGACACCCGACGCTCCCAGGCCAGCTTGCGCCGGTTGGCGCGGTGCGAGCCCGGCACGTAGGCGAACGGGGCCGCGTCCTGCTCCACGTCCTGCAGGAAGAACCACGCCTTCACGGTGGGATGGAACGTGTCGGTGTGGAAGAAGGACTGGATGTCCGGCTCGGCATCGGGCGCGAACTGGCTGAACACGGTCTGCACATACAGCGACGGGCGGCGGCGGAACGAGCCGACATAGTTGAGCAGCCCGCGATACACCGGCCCTTCCAGCATCGCGCGCGCCACCGGCAGCCGCTTCAGCGTCGGGCCGTCCAGCGCGATCAGCCGGGTCAGGGTGTCGCCGATCACCGCTTCCCGCGCCGGCACGTCCAGCGACAAAATCTCGTCGCGGAACGCGGCAAAGCTGTGCGGGTCGAGGAAGTCCTGCTTGACGATGAAGCCGTCGCGCTCGAAGGCCATGCGGTCGGTTTCCGACAGCAGCTTGGTCAGGCGGTCGCGCCGCCCCTGCCCGATACGCGCCGCCAGCCGCCGGCGCGCGACGTGCAGCCCGCGCCGGTTGAGCCTTTCGCTGCCGATCACCGGATTGTTGTTGAACGCCTTTGACGCGGTCAGCACCGCCGCCGCCTGGAACGGCAGCAGGAGCAGGCGCCGCCAGCCAAGCGCCGGCCATCGCCTGACCGCGTCGGCTATGTCGCGCGGTTCAGTTCGGTGGAGGGTCGCGGCTTGGTCCATGATCGATCTGTCGTCCTGTGTCGGCACACGCTGCCAGCGGAGGTCGCTCGCCGGAAGCGGAGAACCGGCGGCCCGGCCACGATGCGACGCGCGAGGCCTGCCCCGATCAGCATCCGCTTCGCATTTTTGGCACAAGGCCGACGCTCGTGCCATTCTCCCATGATGCCGGCCAGCCAGACGCCCTGGCCGACGCCGAATCCCGATGCGGTCGTTGGCACGGGCACCGGACGAGCAAAGGCTCCACGCGAATGATCGACCGCCGCAACTTCGCTTGTCCGGCTTCTTTCGCCGATGCCGGGCGGTGCGCATGACGCGCCTGCCGGTCCCGGGAATGGTTCGACAGGCGAAGCGTGCCGCGCTGGCGCCGTTCTGGGCGGCGCAGCTGCTGACGGGGGCCAAGTCCTTTCGCGACAACCCCATCATCGGCAGCACCCGGTTGAACCGGCTGGGCCTGCATCTCGGGCGCCGGGGCCTGGCGCACCGCCTGGCCGAGCTGCGTCGCCGCCGGCTGTCGCGGCTGGTCAGCACCGGGCAGGCAGCCGCCTTTGCGCGCGATGGCTTCGTCACCATCCAGGACTTCCTGCCGCCGGCGGCGTTCGCCGAGCTGTTGCAGCAGGCGCGCGACTTCCGCGGGCCGGCACGCGAAACCGTGCAGGGCGACACGGTCACCCGCCGCCTGGCCATCGACCCGTCCGCGCTGGACCGGATGCCGGCACTCCGCCTGCTTCTGTCGCATCCGACCTGGCACGGCCTGCTCCGCTTCGTGGGCAGCCACGACTCCGAGCCGGTATGCTACCTGCAGTCGATCCTGACCGGCGCGGTGCCGGGCGAGCCGGACCCGCAGACCGTCCTGCACGCCGACACGTTCCAGCCGACGGTGAAGGCCTGGCTCACGCTGACCGATGTCGACGCGCAGGGCGGCCCGTTCGTCTATGCGCCGGGCTCGCACCGCCTGACCCCGGCACGTCGCGACTGGGAATGGCGCATGAGCGTGGCCGCGCGCGACGCGCCGGACCGGCTCAGCGGGCGCGGCTCATTCCGCATCACGCCGGACGAGCTCGCCGGGCTGGGCTATGGCGCGCCGCACGCCTTCGCGACCCCGGCCAACACGCTGATCGTGGCCGACACCTCCGGCTTCCACGCCCGCGGGCCGAGCGCCGCGCCCGGGCTGCGGGTGGAGGTATGGGCCTATGGCCGGCGCAACCCGTTCTTCTCGCTTCCCCTCGACCCGTGGCGCCTGCCGGCACTCGGGAACAGGCGGGCCACGACGTTCTGGCGGGTCGGCGACCTGCTCGACCGGTTGGGCCTGAAGGCGCAGAACTGGCGTCGCCGCGACGACGTGTCTGCCTTCGACCCTCCCGGCTGAGCCGGCGGCCAGGATCAGGCGCTGACCGTGACGCCTTTCCAGAACGCGATCCTGTGCTTGATCCCGGCCGCCTCGGGTTTGGGTTCCGGATAGAACCAAGCCGCGTTCTGGTTCACCGCGCCGCCGACGGACAGGGAATGGTAGTGCGCGGTGCCCTTCCAGGGGCACTGGCTGGTATGGGTGCTCGGCACCAGCAGGTCCTGGCGCACGGACGCGGCCGGGAAATAAGCGTTGCCTTCCACCGTGACGATGTCGTCGCTATCCGCCACGACCTCGTTGTTCCACATTGCCCGCATCTGCTTCTCCCGCGTTGAGCCCATGTCCGGCGGCGCGATGCCGCCGGTCCATGCAGGCCGGGCCGCCTCAGCCCGTCAGCGCATCACCAGCCACATGCCGCCGGCGAAGAAGACAGACACGGCCAGCGCCGCGCAACTGGAAACGATTGAGCCGACATTGCGGGTCTGCAGCGTCGGGGTCGGGGTCTGGGTCGACATCAGGAGAAAGTCCAAGAACAGCGCGGCACGGCCATACCGTCCCGCAGGGACCGGACACCTGGGACCAGCGCATACGTTCGTCGATAGCCGTATCTGCATATCTTCTGTGCAATAGGTGATTAACCATGAAGCAATCTTGTCTGGAAAATGGCTACGGACAGGACAACGCAACCAGGCAGGCCGACACGCGTAGTCCGCCCGCCGCCAACCGGACCGTCGTTCCGGCAACTGCCGGCAGAACAGGAAGCCGATCATGAAAGCTCTACCCGCCGCCGCCGGCCTCGTCCTGGCGCTCACCAGCAGCGCCGCGTTGGCCCAGGTGCCGCCGCGCACCCGTGGCGTGATCACCGCGGTCAGCGACAACAGCGTCACCCTGCGCAGCCACGCCGGCACCGTGACGCTCAGGATTACCGCCGACACCGGCTATGTCGGCGCCACCAAGGCGAGCCTGTCCGCCGTGCAGAGCGGCCGGTTCATCGGCACCGCGTCGGTGCCGCAGCCCAACGGCACGCTGAAGGCGCTGGAGGTCACGGTGTTCCCCGAAAGCATGCGCGGCGCCGGCGAGGGCAGCTATGGCTGGGACCTCGGCCGGAACTCGTCCATGACCAACGGCACCATCGGCTCGGTGGTCGGCACCAACGGCCGCACCATGACCGTCGACTACAAGGGCGGGCAGAAGAAGCTCATGGTGCCGGACGATGTGCCGGTGGTGGATCTGGAGCCCGGCACCAAGGCGCTGCTGAAGCCCGGCGCGCACGTGGTCGCCTTCGGGCCGAAGGGCACGGATGGCAGCGTGGATGCCAAGCGCATCATCATCGGCGAAGACGGCACCGTTCCGCCGATGTAGTCTCCCCATATTGAGGCCGGCCGGCACGCGACGACGCGCGTGCGGTCGGCCCGGGAGACTGCATCATGTCCGATATGACGGCTGGCCCCAGGCAGGCCAGACAGGTCGTCATCATCCACCCGCTGGTCGTCCGCCTGACCCACTGGGTGAACGCGGTGGCGCTTGTCGTCATGGTGTCGAGCGGGTGGCAGATCTACAACGCGTCGCCCTTGCTGCCGTTCGAGTTCCCAGCCTGGGCCACGCTCGGCGGCTGGCTCGGCGGCGGCATCGCCTGGCACCTGGCGGCGATGTGGCTGCTGGTCGGCAACGCCCTGATCTATTTCGCCTACGGGTTGGGCGGGCGGCACTTCATGCGCTCCTTCCTGCCGTTGACGCCGCGAACGGTTTGGCGTGATCTTCGCGAGGCCTTGACGCTTCGGCTGCAGCACAAGCTCGGCACCTACAACGCGGTGCAGCGCCTGCTCTACATCGTCGTGCTGCTGCTGGGGGTGACGGCACTGGTGTCCGGGCTCGCGCTGTGGAAGCCGGTGCAGCTGCAGCTGGTCGACGACCTGCTCGGCGGCTATCCGATCGTGCGCTGGATCCACTTCCTCGCCATGAGCGGCATCGTGCTGTTCGTGGTGGTGCACCTCCTGCTGGTGGCGGTGGTGCCGAAGACCCTGCTGGCGATGATCACCGGACGCGCCAGGACGCATGCCGAGCCGCAGGAGCTGCAGCCGTGACCGACCGCACGCCGGAGGCCCGCGCCGAGCGCCGTGCCCTGCTCGACGCGCTGCGGCCGAAGCTGGAGCAGGTCGGGCGACGCACGCTGCTTCGCCAGGGCCTGTCACTGGGCGCGCTGACCATGCTGTCCGGCTGCAACCTGGCGGACGGCGACGCGGTGGACCGGGTGCTGCTGGCGATGTCGCGCTTCAACGACCGGGTGCAGGCGGCCTTGTTCAGCCGCACCCGCCTGGCCCCCACCTATGCCGCCAGCCGCATCACCCGGCCGTTTCCGTTCAACGCCTTCTATCCCATCGACAACGCCCCCGACACGGACGGCGACGATTGGAAGCTCGAGGTATCCGGGCTGGTGTCGAACAAGACGCCCTGGACGGTGGACCGCCTGCGCGCGCTGCCGCAGCAGGGCCAGATCACCCGGCTGATCTGCGTGGAAGGCTGGAGCGCCATTGGGCAGTGGAGCGGAGTGCCGTTCAGCCGGTTCCTGCACGAGGTCGGCGCCGACACCACCGCGCGCTATGTCGGCTTCAAGTGCGCCGACCGCTACTACTCGTCGATCGACATGCCGACTGCGCTGCATCCTCAGACCATCATGGCGCTGGATTTCGAGAACAAGCCGTTGCCGACCGAGTTCGGCTATCCCATGCGGCTGCGCATCCCGACCAAGCTCGGCTTCAAGAACCCCAAGTTCATCGCCGCCGTGTTCGTCACCAACACCTATCCGGGCGGCTATTGGGAAGACCAGGGCTACAACTGGTTCAGCGGCAGCTGAACTCAGGGACCGAGGCGTATCTCGGCCACGGCGCGTCCGGCGACGAGGTCCCAGACCAGCACCCGATCCGGCCCGCCGCCACTGAGCGCGATCGCCAGCACCGTGTCGGACTGCCGGGTCATCGCCGTGATCCGCGTGCCGGCCGGCTCGGGCCGCAGCGCCGCCTGCGACAACGCTTCGGAGCCGGGTGCGGGCGCCACCGCCGCCGGATGCGCCAGCCGGTGCACCACGATGGCGACCAGCCCCGCCGTGCCGGCGAGGATCAGCACCCCCATGACGATCACCAGCGCCAGCAGCGCCCGGGTCGCTCC
>CAXTCK010000078.1:8243-14828 GCA_964242425.1 uncultured Acetobacteraceae bacterium
TTTGCGGCTACACCGTCGCCATGACCGAGCCGGTTCCCCTTCCGCAGGCGGACGTGCCGCTGCTGCTGGTCGCCGGCCCGGCGCATGAGGGCATGCGGACCGACCGGTTCCTCGCGGAAGCTTCCCCTAGCCTGTCGCGCTCGCGGGTCAAGGGGCTGATGGAGGCGGGCCACGTTTGCCGCGACGGCCGACCGGTGCGTGCGCCGTCCGAGCCGGTGCGGCCGGGGATGCGTTTCGAGCTGATCCCGCCGGCACCAGTGGCGGCCCGGCCGGCAGCGCAGGCGATCCCGTTCGCCATTCTGCACGAGGACGAAAGCCTGCTGGTGCTCGACAAGCCAGCCGGCCTGGTGGTGCACCCGGCTCCGGGCAACGAGGACGGAACCCTGGTGAACGCCTTGCTCGCGCATTGCGGCGACGACCTCCCCGGGATCGGCGGAGAACGTCGCCCCGGCATCGTGCACCGGCTCGACAAGGACACGTCGGGGGTGATGGTGGTGGCGAAGACGGAGCAGGCCCTCGCCGCCTTGTCCGAAGCGTTCGCCGCGCGGACCATCGAGCGAAGCTACCTGCTGTTGTGCTGGGGCCTGCCCAGCCCGTCGCAGGGATCGCTCGAAGGCCCGATCGGCCGCGACCCGCGCGACCGCAAGCGCATGGCGGTGGTCGCCCGCGGCGGCAAGGCGGCCCTGACCCATTACCGCACCCTGCGCACGGATGGCGGGGCGGTCAGCTTGGTGCAATGCCGCTTGGCCACCGGGCGCACCCACCAGATACGTGTGCATTTCTCCCAGGCCGGCCACCCCCTGGTCGGCGATCCGGTCTACCTGCGTCGCATCCCGGCCGCCGCCCGCCTGCTGCCCGAGCCGTCGCGACGCGTGGCGCTGGATTTCCCGAGGCAGGCGCTGCACGCGGCCGTGCTGGGCTTCCGTCACCCGGCAACCGGCGTTTCGCTGCGCTTCGAGACGCCGCCGCCCGCCGACTTCGACGACCTGCAAGCCGTCCTGCTCGGCCGCCAACCCCCGGGAACATGAAGGAAAGTTCAGCCGCCAGATGCCGCCGTTTTCTTGACAGGACCTGTCCGGTCCTGTTACTTCAGCCTCATTCCGAAGGGCGGGCATGCCCGGCGGTCTGGACGTCCTGGGGCTGATCCGCCGGTGTGAACGGGGAGGGTCTCAGGGACGTGAAGTCCTCACCCGTGCCCATGCTGGCGGCTTGCGAAACCGTGTTCCGGCTGTGCCGTAAGGACAGTCGAGATCCCGCAGCCGGTCAGGCGAAAGGAGCCGTTCCATGGTTTCCGCTATTATCAACGTCAGTCCCGAAGGCAACCTTTCGCGCTACCTTCAGGACATCCGCAAGTTCCCGATGCTGGCGCCCGAGGAGGAGCTGGCCCTGTCCAAGCGCTGGCGCGACACCGAAGACTCCGCCGCCGCGCACAAGCTCGTCACCTCCCACCTGCGCCTCGTCGCCAAGATCGCCATGGGCTATCGCGGCTACGGCCTGCCGATCAGCGAGCTGATCAGCGAGGGCAATGTCGGCATGATGCAGGCGGTGAAGCGGTTCGATCCGGACCGTGGTTTCCGCCTGGCGACCTATGCGATGTGGTGGATCCGGGCTGCGATCCAGGAATACATCCTGCACAGCTGGTCGCTGGTGAAGATGGGCACCACCGCCGCGCAGAAGAAGCTGTTCTTCAACCTGCGCCGCCTCAAGGGGCAGATGCAGGCGATCGAGGACGGCGACCTGCAGCCGGAGCAGGTTGACCACATCGCCACCACGCTGGGCGTGTCCGAGCAGGACGTGGTCAACATGAACCGCCGCCTGGCGGCACCTGACCATAGCCTGAACGCTCCGGTCCGTGCCGACAGCGAGGGCGAGTGGCAGGACTGGCTGGTGGACGACGCGGAAAGCCAGGAGCAGACCCTGGCCGAAAGCGAGGAGTACAGTGGCCGCAAGGCGCTGCTCGGCGACGCGTTGCGCACGCTGAACGACCGTGAGCGGCATATCTTTGTCGAGCGTCGCCTGAACGAGGAGCCGTCGACGCTGGAGGACCTGTCGCAGCACTACGGCATCTCGCGCGAGCGGGTGCGCCAGATCGAGGTGCGCGCCTTCGAGAAGGTGCAGAAGGCGATGAAGGCCCAGGTGACGACCCGCCGCCTGGCTGACCAAGCGGCCTGACGCGGACCGGGAACCGGAATGGCGTAGCCGTCCGGATCTCCCGGCTGCGGGTCAGGAACGCGTCGGTCGGGTGGGCGCCGGCAGCGGTCCCCATTCCTCCTCAAGTTCCGTCACCGCTGCCGTCAGGTTGCGGCGTTGCGCCGCCGCCGCCACGTCGGCCGCTAGACGCAGGACGGTGCTCGCGGCTTCGCCGATGAACCAGCTCGCGGCGATCGCGGTCCAGGCCGTGAACAGGATCGCCGGCTGGCGAACCAGCACCACCGCGACACCCATTGAGCCGCCGCCGTCCCACAGGGCGCGGAGCGGATGGATGCCTGTAGCCAACCCGAACAGCAGCCCGGCGCGCACGATCTGCCCTCCCTTCCCTTCCTCGGGGAGCAGCGCCAGAAGCAGCACCGGCGCCAGCAGCGACAACAACAGCAGCGCGCTTCCCGGCGACAGCACCACCACCGCACCGCACCCGAGCCCGCCCCACCAGAGCAGGGCGTTCTGCCTGCCGGCCGCCGGCGGTTTCGCTTCCTTCGCAGCCGCACCCGCCATCAGGACAGCACTCCCACCACGACCGCGCCGAGCAGCCCGACGATCCCGGCCATCACCCCGACCTCGCGTCCGGCCACGCGCGCTTGGCGTGCGCGCTGCGGTGCGTCGTTGAGCGACGCCTGATGCGACAAGCGGAGTTCGTCGGCTTCCGCGCGCGCCGCATCCAGCGCGGCATCGTCCTCCGCCCAGTCGGCGTCGCGACAGCTCAACTCCAGCATCTCGACCAGGTCGCCTGCTTCGGCCGCCTTGTCCAGCCGCTCCAGGCGGCGCAGGCGGCGCCCTTTCCCAGGCCAGTTGTTCAGCCGCTCGCGCGCTACCGGCAGCAGGCTCGCCGCGAGCTTCGGCAGCGCGAGCGGCACCGGTGCCGCCTCGCCCGGACCACGTGTCCGGCTTTGCAGCTGCGCCTGCGCCAGTGCCTGCAAGTCGAGCAGGCGCTCGTCCGCGTCCGACGGCACCGTCAACTCCTGGCCGCTGCCCGGCAGCTCCGAGCGCGCCGCCAGCAGCGCCAGCATCTGGATGTCGAGCAGCCGTGTTGCCGGCGCCTTGCCCTTGGCCATGGTCTCGAGCGCCGTCACCAGCTGGTCCGAGCGCAGCACGCAGGCGCCGCCGAGGACCGGCGAGGTGCAGGCCAGAAACGGGTTGAGGCTGTAGGCCAGCATCGGCAGGCGCAGGGCGGGAACGGGCAGGCGCGATGCGCGGGCGTTGCGGCGTTCCAGCTCCTCGCACACCTGCAGGCCGGTCCGCCCGGTCAGGAGCGCCCAGCGGCGCAGGGCGGCGTGCCGGATCGCCTCGCCGATGAAGCCGTCGGGGGTGCCTGACATCAGCTGCATCGCCAGCATCGCCGGGATGGCGTCGGGCCAGAACCAGCGCCCGCTCCAGAACATGGGCGCCAGCGGGTCGAGCAGCGCCACCGTCTGCATCAGCACCATCTGTTCGGCACCTTCCGCGTTGCGGTCGGATGCGGAGCGGAGCGCCTCGGTGATCCGGACGGCCAGCAGCGGAAGGTCCAGCGCACGACGCAGCCACTGCTCCACCGTACCGCTCCGGAGCAGGACCTGGGCCTCCATCGGCTGCCGGGCGAAGGCGAGCGCCAGCGAGCGCACGGTGGACACCGGGATCTTGCCGACCATCAGCGGCCGCGGCGCGCGCGGCTCGGGACGCGGCGCCTTGGGACGTTCCGCACCGATCCCGTGTTCCGCGAGCGCTGCCAGGCTGGGCCGGGCGTTCGGATCGTCGGACAGCATGGAGCGGAGCAGCGACACCAGCACCGGCGGCAGCCGCTCGTTCCCGGCCAGCGCCATGAAGCTGCCGAGCTCGAGCTTGCGGTGCACGATCCGCTCGTCGTCGAGATCGGGCAGCAGCGGATGGCCCACAAGCAGCTCAAGCAGCACCACGCCCAACGCGTAGACGTCGTCGGCCGGCAGCCCGGCGCCACGAGCGGAGGGCGCGCAGATGCCGGTCGAGGCGGGCTCGTACACCGCCGGCTGCGAAAAGGCGGGCGGCATCACGCAGCCCGGCGCCAGCAGGATGCGGCCGCTTTCCAGCGAGCGGTAGAGGTTCGCCGGCCTGACGCCGCGATGCACCAGCCCGGCCCCATGCAGGCGTCCCAGCGCCAGGGCCAGCGGGCGGAGGTAGATGCTGGCGAGCTCCGCCTCGGATGGCGGGACGGTGGACTCCGTCAGGCTGTCCCGAAGCGACGGGCCCGGCGGGGCGTCGCAGACGATCCAGTATTCCCCACCCCCGGTACCGTGCGCAATCGGCATCAGCAGGGCGGTATTGTAGGCATTGAGGAACAACGACAGGTTGGGCGGTGGCGGCGCGTCGCGACGCGCCTTGACCGCGACCAGGGACGGCAGGGCGTGGTCGGCGCCTCGCGAACCGTTGTCGGGCGCCAGGACGCGCTGGTCGGCCGCGAAGGCGGGAAGCCCCGCGAACTCGCCGCACGGGGAGCCGGGGAACACCTGATAGCGGCGATCGATGATGATCGCGCCGCCTTCGGTCGGTTCGTCCTGCCGTCCCCGCATCCCCTCGCCCCGCACGACCTGCCCGTGAGCGGCATGATGGGACGGCGAACGTTAAGCCCGGCTTAAGGGGAGGTCAGCCCTCGAAAGGGTCGCGCATCAGGATGGTGTCGTCGCGCTCGGGACTGGTGGAGAGCAGCGTCACCGGCGCCTCGACCAGCTCCTCGATGCGGCGCACGTACTTGATGGCGGCCGCTGGCAGCGCGCCCCAGGACCGGGCGCCGCGCGTGCTGTCGCGCCAGCCCTCCACCGTCTCGTATACCGGCTCGACCCGTGCCTGCGCCGCAGGCGCGCTCGGCAGGTGTCGCACCGGCTGCCCGTCCAGGCGGTAGCCGGTGCAGATGCGTATCTCGGGCAGGCCGTCGAGCACGTCGAGCTTGGTCAGGGCGAGGCCGGTGATGCCGCCCACCCGCACCGCGCGCCGCACCAGCACCGCGTCGAACCAGCCGCAGCGTCGCGGTCGGCCGGTGACGGTGCCGAACTCGTGGCCGCGTGCGCCCAGCAGCTGGCCGGTCTCGTCGAACAGCTCGCTCGGGAACGGGCCGGCGCCGACGCGGGTGGCGTAGGCCTTGGCGATGCCCAGCACGAAGCCGACCGCGCCCGGTCCCACGCCGCTGCCGGTGGCGGCGTTGGCGGCCACCGTGTTGGAGCTGGTCACGAACGGATAGGTGCCGTGATCGACGTCCAGCATCACTGCCTGCGCGCCTTCGAACAGCACGCGGGTGCCGGCCCGCCTGGCGTCGTCCAGCCGCTCCCACACCGGCTCCATGTAGGGCAGCAGGCGGGGCGCCAGGTCGAGCAGGTAGGACAGCAGCGCGTCCTTGGAGAAGGTGTCGGCGCCGAGGCCGGCCAGCAGGGTGTTGTGGTGCAGCAGGATCTCGTCGAGCTTCCAGTCCAGCGTTTCCGGCTCGGCCAGGTCGCACAGGCGGATCGCCCGCCTGGCCACCTTGTCCTCGTAGGCGGGGCCGATCCCCCGCCCGGTGGTGCCGATGCGGCGCTCGCCGCGGGCGGCCTCGCGGGCGCGGTCGAGGGCGCCGTGCAGCGGCAGGATCAGGGTGGCGGCTTCGGAGATGCGCAGGGTTTCGGGTCCGACCGGCAGCCCCTGCCCGCGCACCCGGTCGATCTCGCCCAGCAGCGCCTCGGGGTCCACCACCACGCCGTTGCCGATGATGCCCATCTTGCCGCGCACCAGCCCGCTCGGCAGCAGGCTCAGCTTGTAGGTCTGGTTGCCGACCACCAGGGTGTGCCCGGCGTTGTGGCCGCCCTGGAAGCGCACCACGATCTCGGCGCGGCTGGCGAGCCAGTCGACGATCTTGCCCTTTCCCTCGTCGCCCCACTGGGCGCCGATCACGGTGACGTTGGACATGGGCGGGCTCCGGGACGGCTTGCGGTCGGGGAAAACGGGATCGGGGGATCAGGAGTCGAGCGGCACGACGACGGCGCCGCGCAGCAGGTGGGTGCAGCCGAGGCGGCGCGCTTCGGCCGCCTCGTCGTCGACGGGGTGGAGGGCGGCCACGGTGGCATGGCCGTCCTGGCGCAGGCGCCGTGCGGTGGCACGGTCGGCATCGGGACGCAGGAACACGCGCGGGCGCCTGGCGCGCGGCGGGGCGGCGCGAAGCAGCGCCTCGGTGCGCAAGGTGAGGCCGCAAGCAGGCTCGGCGCTGCCGCTGATGTAGCGGCCGCCGCGGCCGAGCTCCTCGTGCCGGCCGGCGGCGTAGACGGTGACGCAGACGCCGGTGTGGTAGCGCCAGCCGCGGAACTCGATCGGGTCCAGGGTGAGGCGCAGCTCGGGCGCCACGGCGGCGATGGCGGCGGCGGTGGCTTCCAGGCGGTCGCTGAGCAGGCGCGTGGC
>CAXTCK010000079.1:0-14789 GCA_964242425.1 uncultured Acetobacteraceae bacterium
CCTCTGGTGCACCGGTTGTCGCGCCAGCGGCACAGCCGGGTAGCTACGTGCGGACGAGATAACCGCTGAAAGCATCTAAGCGGGAAACTTACCTCAAAACCAGGTCTCCCCGAGGGCCGTGATAGACCATCACGTCGATAGGCCAGGTGTATACGGGCAGCAATGTCCTCAGCTAACTGGTCCTAATCGCCCAATAGGCTCAATCGCCGCCGGCAGCCCCGAACAGGGTCTGCCCAAACCACATGCATAGAAATCATCCACAGCCGTCGTGCAGCCCGCTCGAACACCACACACCACGCACCAACCCCACACGTCCACACCACCCCCACACAGGGGAGATACGCGGTGCCTTGGACGACCTGGTGGCCATGGCGGGGAATGATCCACCCGATCCCATCCCGAACTCGGCCGTGAAAACCCCCAGCGCCTATGATACTGCGTCTCAAGACGCGGGAAAGTCGGTCGCCGCCAGGTCTTCCAAAGCACCCAACCCCAAGCACAAACCAAACCACACACCATCACCCACGCGGGGTGGAGCAGCCCGGTAGCTCGTCAGGCTCATAACCTGAAGGTCACAGGTTCAAATCCTGTCCCCGCAACCAGATCACCCTGCTCGTGCACAATCCCCGGTGGAAACGCCGGGGGCTCAACGTGTACGATGATAGCCGCGTTCAAGTGCTGCAAAGGCGGAGCGGACTGCCCGATCGGTTAGGCCGCCAATTATAACTTATGAGTGTTTTTAGCTGCTTAACGTTCGCGTGTAGTCCTAGCCACCCGCTATCCGCCTCAAGCGGTTCGTCATAGGTTGTTGTGGATACGGTTCCTGCGACAGGCGGCGCCAGCCGGTTGCAGTCCGAGGTTCGCACGACGAGGTCCTCCAGCTTGACCGACATACCTTGAGGCGCGTCATTCGCCTTGCCGCGCCGACTCTCCCGTTGCTGTGCGGGGGGTGCATCCCGGCCCAGTTCTGGCTTCTGCACCCCCGCGGGCCGGTCGCAAGCGCCAGTCTCCAATCCTGGATCGTCGACACCGGGGCGACCTTTCTCGTTATCGGTCCCGCGACCATTCTGGTGATGTGGGCCATCTGGCGCTACCGCCGCGCAGGTGGAAAAGGCAACTACGTTCCCGGCTGGTCGCATTCCCTGCCGCTCGAGGCCACCTTCTGGGGAGCGCCCCTCGCCGTTGTCATAGCGCTCGGCTTTTATTCGGTGAAAGGCGCTTTCGACACCGATCCCGCTGGTCCGGGCGTGATGTCCAGCAGCGAAGACGCGAAGAAGCCGCCGGTGAACATCGACGTCATCACCACCGACTGGCAGTGGCTGTTCATCTATCCCGACCGGCACATCGCGGTGTCCAACGAGCTCGTACTGCCGGTGCACACTCCGGTGCGGTTCCGCCTCACCTCGTCCACCGTCGCCACCGACTTCTTCATCCCGCAGCTGGCGGGCCAGATCGACGTGATGCCCGGAATGCGGACCTGGCAGGGGCTGATCGCCAACCAGATCGGCACCTACGAGGGCTTCGCATCGGACTACAACGGCCCGGGCTTTTCCTGGATGCGGTTTGAAACCCGGATCGTCTCGCCGGACGACTTCCAGGCCTGGGAGAACGGGGTCGAGAAGACGACCCGGCACATGGACGAGGCCGCGTTCGTCCGCTTCGCCGTTCCGACGATCAACAAGTACAGCGTGACCGAGCAGTTCTCCAACGTGCAGGACGGCCTGTTCAACCACGTGGTGCAGGATGTGATGATGGGCAAGACCTATGTTACGCCCGCCAACATGACCCAGAAGAAGGCGCACAAGGTGAACAACGGCCAACAGCCGACAGGTGCCCCGACCGATACCAGACAGGACGACGTGCAATGAACGAGGTCCAACAGCACTGGGACCCGATCTTCGGTCGCCTGACCCTGTCGCAGGTCCCGTATGACAACCTCGTCGTCGGCTTCGCCTTCATCTTCTCGGCGACGGTCGGCCTCCTCATCCTCGGGCTGCTCACCTACTACCGCAAATGGGGCTACTTCTGGCGCGAGTGGCTGACCACCATCGACCACAAGCGCATCGGCATCATGTACGCCGTGGTCGGCACCGTGATGCTGTTCCGCGGCTTCGTCGACGCCATCATGATGCGCACGCAGCAAGCGATAGCAGTCGGCCCCAACTCGCCCGGCTACCTCGGCGCCGAGCACGGCTACCTGCCGCCCTACCACTACGACCAGATCTACGGGTCCCACGGGACCATCATGCTGATCTTCGCGGCAACGCCGCTGCTGGCCGGGTTCATGAACTTCCTGGTGCCGCTGCAGATCGGCGCGCGGGACATGGCGTTCCCCTACATCAACGCGCTCGCCTTCTGGCTCACCACCGTCGGCGCCGGCCTGACCATGCTGTCCCTGTTCCTGGGCGACTTCAGCCAAGCCGGCTGGGTGGGCCTGGCGCCGCTCACCGAGCTTTCCTACAGCCCGGATGTCGGCGTCGACTACTGGAGCTGGGCCATACAGATAGGAAGCGTCGGCACCACGCTGGGGGCGGTGAACATCATCACCACCATCATCAAGATGCGCGCACCCGGCATGACCTGGATGCGCCTGCCCTTGTTCACCTGGACCTCGCTGACCACCAACGTGATCGGCCTCACGGCCTTTCCGGTGCTGGGCGTGGCGATCGGCCTGCTGAGCCTGGACCGCTACTTCAACACCCACTTCTACACCACGGGCATGGGCGGCAACTTCATGCTCTACACCGACCTGTTCTGGATCTGGGGCCATCCGGAGGTGTACTTCATCATCCTGCCGTCCTGGGGCATCATGTCGGAGGTCATCCCGGCCTTCTCGCAGAAGAAGCTGTTCGGCTACCCCGTCATGGTGGCGGCGACGCTGAGCATCGGCTGCATCTCCTGGACCGTGTGGCTGCACCACTTCTTCACCATGGGCGCCGGCCCCATCGTCAACGGCTTCTACAGCGTGGCCACCATGCTGGTGGCGATCCCAACCGGTGTGAAGGTGTTCGACTGGGCGCTGACCATGGTGCGCGGCCGCGTGACCTTCCCCACCCCGATGCTGTGGGCGGTATCGGCGATCTTCATGCAGATCATCGGCGGCTGGACCGGCATGATGCTGGCGATCCCGGCGATCAACTACATGACCCATAACGGGGTGTTCGTGATCGCGCACTTCCATTGCGTGGTCATGGTCACCGTGTTCGCAGTGATCGGCGGCACCACCTTCTGGTTCCCCAAGGTGTTCGGCTTCACCCTGCACGAGCCGAGCGGCAAGTGGGTGTTCTGGCTGCTGGTCGGCGGCACCTTTATCGTGTTCACGGCCATGTTCATCCTCGGCCTGACCGGAATGCCGCGACGCCTCGCCTATGTGCCCTACCAGAGCTGGTGGCCGATCCTGGCGATCGAGGAGGTTGGCATATTCGTCGACATCGCCGCCCTCGGCGCCTTTGTCTACCAGATGTGGGTCAGCATACGTGACCGCGAGCTGAACAAGGCCGGACGAGATCCCTGGGGCACCAGCCGCAGCCTGGAATGGATGACCCATTCCCCGGTGCCGGCCTACAACTTCGCGGTGATCCCGCACATCAATGCCCGCGACGAGTGGGCCTGGCGCCGGGACTACCGCCTGCACCACGTCATGCCGAACCAGTACAAGGACATCGAGTTGCCAGTGAACACGCCGGTGCCCATGTTCCTCGGCATCTGCGCCGCCGGGTTCGGCTTCGCCATGGTCTGGCGCGTCTGGTGGCTGGCGATCGCCTCGCTGCTGGCCATGATCGCCATCGTCTGCATCCGGTCGTTCGGCGGCAGCACCGGCACCACCATCCCGGCCGCCGAGGTCGAGCGCCTTGAGCGGCTCGCGGCACGGCCGTCACAAAGATCCAGGCCGGAGGAGGCGCTCCCCGAAGGCGTGGTGGTGTTCGGTCCCGGCAGCGGTGAGCACGCCCGATGATCGCGGGCCTGCACGACGAGCCGCCCGGCCCGAACACCGTGCTGTGGGCGGACATCGACCACGAGCACGACATGATGAGCACGCGCATGCTGGGCTTCTGGCTCTACATGCTGAGCGACTCGCTGATCTTCGCCGCCCTGTTCGCCGCCTACGCGGTGCTGAGCTACCCCACCAGCTTCATGGGCGGCCCCACGCCGCGTGACGTGGCCTCGCCGCTCTACGGCTACCTTGAAACGATCGTGCTGTTCACCAGCGTGTTCGCCTACGGCATGGTCATGGTCAAGCTGCGGCATGACCTGCCGCGCGCGGCGATCGGCTGGCTCCTGGCATCGTTCGGGATCGGGGTGTTCTTCATCGGCATGGAAACCCACGAGCTGTGGGACGTGGCTTTGGCCGGCGGCTCGCCGCAGCGGAGCGGCTTCCTGTCGGTGTTCTGGGTCGTGGTGGTGGCGCACGGCGTCCACCTGCTGTTCGGCCTGCTGTGGATGCTGGTGATGGTGGCGCAGATCGCACGCGACGGCTTCACCCAGCTGGTCACCTACCGGCTTGCGAACCTCAAGGTGTACTGGCTGTACCAGGGGCTGATCTGGACCTTCGTCTACACCTTCGTCTACCTGCGGGGATCGATCTGATGATGGACTTCGACAACACGAAGCCCTGGGAGCATCCCGAGGTCAGCCTGTCCAGTGCCCGCAAGTACTTCGTCGGCTACGTGCTGACGCTGGCTCTGCTCGGCATATCGCTGATCCTGGTTCGCGAACACGCGATGACGCCGTTCAACCTCCTGGCCACCATCTCCGTCCTCGCCTTCCTCACCACGGTGGCCAAGCTGGTCTTCCTGTTCCACCTGGACTTTTCCGAGACCCAGCGCTGGAACACGCTGACGCTGATGCTGAACGTGCCGTTGCTGATCCTGTCGGTCGGGCTCACCTCGTGGATGTTCCAGGTGCTGTTCCGGCGCGTCATGATGCACTAGGCGGCGAGCCTCGCGGACGCCTCCGGACAAGACAGGCTGCCGCGGCGCTTCAGTCGCGCCCGGCACAGTTTCCGACCGAGTTGGCTTGCAGAAGCGTCAGAAGCTCGGCGCGGCCCTCGGCCTCGACGAAGCCGAGCAGAACCGCAGCCGCCGCGGCGCGGGCACATCCAGCCAGCATCCGGTCCGCGATCTCGCCCGCTGTCCAGAACGATAGCACGCCGCGAAATGCGGCGGCGAGCTGGTCGGGAAGCACAGCCAGCGCCAGGGATCGGGTTGCGGCGGCGAGTCCGGCGCCGGCGCCGAGCGCCTCGGCCCACAGCATGCTTGAACGCGAGGACACGGCGTCGGGCTCGTCGTGTGGCGCACCGATCACGGCCATGACGGCACGATTGACAGTGGGTGCGCCCAGCATGGCCGCCGCCGCGATGTCGACCGCCGCGAGGACTCGTCCGGCCGCTGCTTCCGGAAGCGTTGCTTGCGCAAGCCGATCATGCATGACGTCGATGCGGCGCGCCGACAGCGCCAGCATGATCGCCGCCTTGCTGCCGAAGTGGTTGAAGGGCGTCGCGAAGCTGGTTCCCGCTTCTTTGGTGAGCTCCCGCATCGAGAAGGCGCCGCCGCCCTGTCCGAGCAGGCGCTCGGCCGCGTCCAGGATGCGCTCACGCGTAGCTCGCCCGGGTCGTTCAGGCCGGAACTTGTCCTGGAACTCGTCATGGACCATGAAGGTTTATATCATGATATAAATCAGCCAGTCGCTCCAGCGAGGCATGCATGACACAACTCAGAACCTTTCTCATCACCGGCGTCAGCTCCGGCCTCGGACGAGCTTTCGCCGCGGCCGCCCTGTCCGACGGCCATCGCGTGATCGGCACCGTGCGCCGTCCGGAGGATGCGCAGGCTTTTGCGGCGTCCAGGCATGCTTATCCACTCCTGCTGGATGTGACGGACTATGCGGCACTTCCGGAAGCCGTTCGACATGCCGAGCGGGAAGCCGGGCCGGTCGACGTGCTGGTCAACAATGCTGGCTACGGCCAGGAAGGCATCCTCGAGGAATCGAGCCTCGACGACCTGCAGCGTCAGTTCGCGGCCAACGTGTTCGGGCCGGTGGCGATGATCAAGGCGGTGCTGCCGGGCATGCGCGAGCGGCGGCGCGGCCACATCATCAACGTCACCTCCATGGGCGGCTTCATCACCATGCCGGGCATCAGCTTCTACTGCGGCAGCAAGTTCGCGCTGGAGGGCATCTCGGAGTCGCTGGGCAAGGAACTGGCGCCGTTCGGCATCCACGTCACCGCGCTGGCGCCCGGCCAGTTTCGCACCGACTGGGCGGGACGCTCGATGGCTCGCGCGCCGCGCAGCATCGGCGACTACGACGCGGTCATGGATCCGATACGCACGGCGCGGCAGAACAGGAGCGGCAACCAGCCCGGGGATCCCGACAAGGCGGCGCAGGCCCTGCTCCGGCTGGTTGAAGCCCGGAACCCGCCGACGCGCCTGTTCCTCGGTGAGGATGCGCTCGACCTCGTGACGCGGAAGCTCGACCAGATGAAGACGGAAATCGCGGCATGGGACACCCTGTCGCGCTCGACCGCATTTGCCTCGTGACCCGGCAAGCGCGCGTGTGCTGAAGCGAAACGACAGGACGGCATCGGCCTGACACCGCCGCTGACGACCCGGCGGCTTCCGGGCCGTCGACGGACCGTACGCCTACTGCGCCAGGTAGCCGCCGTCCACCGGCAGCACCGCGCCGGTGATGAACGAGGCATCGTCGGAGGCCAGGAACAGGATCGCCTGCGCCACCTCCATCGGGCTGCCGAGGCGCGCCATCGGATGCATCGCCTTGACACCCGAGATGTACTCGTCCGACAGCTTCTTGACCGCCTCGGTGGTGATGGTGCCGGGTGCCACCGCGTTGACCCGGATGCCGCGTGTCGCGAGCTCCACCGCCAGGTGCTTGGTGATGCCGGACGCCACGAACTTGGCCGGGCCATACACCGCCTGGCTCTTCTGCCCGGCCTCGCCGGAAATCGAGGACAGGCAGACGATCGCGCCGCCGCCCGACTTCAGCATCGCCTCTGCGGCGAACTTGCAGGTGAGGAACATGCCGCGCCCGTCGATCGCCATGACGTGGTCGAAATCCTCCGCCGTCGCGGTCAACAGGTCGAGCTCGGGAATGATGCCGGCATTGGCCACCAGGATGTCCACGCGGCCGAAGCCGTTCACCGCCTCGGCGATCATCGCCTTCGCGTCGTCGTTGCTGGACACGTCGCCCACCACGGCGCGCGCTTCCGCACCCGAACCGGCGATCAGGCCGCGCACCTCTTCCAGACGCGCCGCGTCGATGTCGGTGATCACCACCCGGGCGCCTTCGGCCGCGAACAACAGCGCGGTGGCGCGTCCGATGCCGTTGGAGGCACCCGTGACCACCGCGACCTTGTTCTGCAGGCGGCCACGGCCGGCGGGAAGGGCTTCGCTCATGACGGGATGCTCCGGGTTGCAGGATGCGGCATCAGCTGCCGCGCCGCTTCTGGTTGAGACTGTCGATCAGCACGGCCCCGAAGATCACGGCACCCTGGATGAACTGCACCCAGAACGGCTGCACGTTCTTCAGGGTCAGGCCGTTGTTGATCAGGCCGATGATCAGCACGCCGAGCAGGGTGCCCAGGATGGAGCCCTTGCCGCCGAACAGCGACGCGCCGCCGATCACCACCGCGGCGATGGCGTTGAGCTCCAGCCCGGTGGCGGCGATCGGCTGCGCGCTGTCCAGCCGGCCGGCCAGGATGATGCCGCCAAGCCCGGCCAGGGCGCCGCTGATGACGTAGACGATCGCCAGCGTCCGGTTCACCGGGATGCCGGCCAGCCGCGCCGCCTCGCGGTTGCCGCCCACGGCGTAGATCTCGGCGCCGAACACCGTGCGCGCCAGCACCAGGCCGGCGACAAGGAACACGCCGAGCGTGACCAGGGCCGCGACCGGGAACGGACCCAGGTTGCCGCCGCCGATGGCGTCGAAGCCGTCGGGGAAGGAGAAGATGGTGTTGCCGTTGGTGACGATGAAGGCGAGACCGCGCGCCATCGCCAGCACCGCCAGGCTGACGATGAACGGGCTCATGTTCAGCGTGGTGACGGCAAAGGCGATGAAGCCGCCGGACAGCGCGCCGATGCCGAGCCCGACCAGCACCGCGAGCGGCACCGGAACGTGCGCGTTCAGGGCCATGCCCGCCATGACGCCCGAGAACGCCACCACCGAGCCCACCGACAGGTCGATGCCGCCGGTCACGATCACAAAGGTTTCCCCCACCGCGACGATGCCGATCAGGGCGCTCGCCAGCAGGATGGACAGGAGGTTGGCCGTGGTCAGGAACGCCGGCGTGGTGAGGGCGAGGTAGAGCGAGATGCCGACGAAGCCCACCACGATCGTCAACTCGTTGACGGCCCGGCCGACGGAACGGAAGCCGAAGCGCCTGTCGGGAGCGGCGGCATCGGCCGCAACCGGTGGAACGTTCGGCGCGACGTTGGGGGCGGATGCCATGGCGGGGCCTTCTCCCGTGGAACCGGACATCAGCCGAGGGCCGCGAGCTGCATCACCCGCTCCTGGCTGAACTCGTGTCGGGGCAGGTGGCCTGCGAGGCGGCCGGCGCGCATCACCAGGATCCGGTCGCTGACGCCCAGCAGCTCAATCATGTCCGACGACACCACCAGCACCGCACCCCCCGCCTCGGCCAAGCTGTTGATCAGCCGGTAGACCTCGATCTTGGCGCCGACGTCGATGCCGCGCGTCGGCTCGTCGAGCAGGAACACGCGCGGGTGCGTGGTCAGGGCGCGCCCGAGCACCACCTTCTGCTGGTTGCCGCCGGACAGGGAGCGCACCGGCTGGCGTATGCCGGGGGTGCGTATGCGCAGGCTTTGCACCGCGTGCTCGGCCAGTCGGTCCACCCGACCGCGCAGGACGACGCTGCCGAGCCAGGATTGTTGCGGCAGCGTCGACAGGGCGATGTTGCTGCGTATCGGGAACGGCAGCACCAGCCCTTCCGCCTTGCGGTCCTCCGGCACCAGCGCCACGCCGGCGGCGATCGCATCGCGCGGCGAGCGGATGCGCGCGTCCCGTCCCTGCACGCGCACCCGGCCATGGCTGGCGGGCAGGGCGCCATAGATCGTCTTGAGCACCTCCGTGCGGCCGGCGCCGATCAGCCCGCCGATGCCGACCACCTCGCCCGCGCGCACCGCGAACGACACGTCGGAGAAGCGCCCGGCGCAGCCCAGCGCCTCCACGTCCAGCATCACCTCGCCTAGCACGGCGTTGCGCTCCGGGAACAGCGCCTCGATCGGGCGGTTGACCATCGCCTGGATCAGCGACGCCTCGTCCCAGTTCGACACCGGACGGGTGTCCACCGCGGCGCCGTCGCGCAGCACGGTGATCCGGTCGCACACCTCGAACACTTCCTCCAGGTGGTGGCTGATGAACACCAACCCCACGCCCGCGTCGCGCAGGGTGGCGATGGTCGCGAACAGGATCCTTTGCTCGGCCGTGGTGAGGGTGGCGGTGGGCTCGTCCATCACGATCACCCGCGCCTGCCGCGACAGGGCGCGCGCGATCTCCACCAGCTGCTGCTGCGCGATGCCGAGCTGGCGCACCCGCGTCTGCGGCGCGACCGTCAGCCCGACCCGGGCCAGCAGCCCCTTCGCGTCGCGGTTCAGCGCTGCGCGCCGGATCCGGCCCAGCCGGTCGTGCGGCAGATGGCCGAGGAAGATGTTCTCGGCCACCGACCGGTCCGGCACCAGGCTCAGCTCCTGGTGGATGACGATGATGCCGGCATCCAGCGAGTCTCGCGGCCGCCTGGGCAGGAACGGCTGGCCGCCGAGGCGCATCTCGCCGCCGTCGGCCAGGAACACGCCGGCCAGGATCTTCATCAGCGTCGACTTGCCGGCGCCGTTCTCGCCGACGATGCCGAGCACCTCGCCGCTGTCCAGCGAGATGCTGACGTCCGACAGGGCCCGGACGCCGGGAAAGCCCTTGGAAATGTCCCGCATCTCCAGCAGACGTGCCATGGCCCCGGCTTCCGCTTCGCGGTGCTAGCGGCTGACCTCGTCGCCCCACAGGCCGTAGGACTTCGCCGCCGCGCTGTCGATGTTGGCCTTGGTGAGCAGCATGTGCGGCCAGTACTGGTGCGCCGGGATCTTGGACTTGTCGCCGTGCAGGTACTCCTCGACATAGGCCACCGACTGCTGCGCCATGGTCACCGGGTTCTGCGACAAGGTGGCGTCCATCTGGCCGCGCCGTATGTCGCTCAGCGCCTGCTCGGTGCCGTCGATGCCGATGATGACGATGTGCTTGGGATCGCCGATCGGCGCCGCGCGGTTGGCCTGACGGATCGCGCGCACGGCGCCCACCGCGTTGTCGTCGTTGCCGTTGAAGATGGCGTCGATGTCGTTGTGGGCGGCCAGCAGCTGCGTGGTGATGTTGAACGCCTTGTCCGCGTCGAAGTCCGCCGCCTGGCGCGACACCAGCTTCAGGTCGGGATTGTTCTTCTGCAGCACGGCGAACTCGGTGGAAAAGCCGTGCTCGCGCTCGTCGCCGGCGGTGGTGCCGAGCAGGCCTTCCAGGTCCACCACGTTGCCCTTGACCGAGCCGTAGCGCTGCTTGAGCTGGGCCGCGATGAAGTCAGCGCCTTCCTTGCCGAGCGCCTCGTTGTCGGTTTCCAGGAAGTTCACCTGGCAGTTGCCGCAGGCGGCGCCGCGGTCAAGCGTGAACACCGGGATGCCCTTCTTGTTGGCTTCCCGCACCACCGGCACGATCGAGTTGGCGTTGATCGGGTTCAGGATCAGCGCCGAAACGTGCTGGTTGATGAGGTCGGTGACCTGGTTGGTCTGGGTGTTGGCGTCGCCGTTGGCACTGGTGTTGACCAGCTTCAGGTCGCCGTGGTTGGCGATGCCGATCTGCACGCCCTTGGTCATGCCCTGGAAGAAGGGGTTGGCCAGGGTGGCGACGCTGAGGCCGATCAGGTCGGCCGCCCGCGCCTGGACCGCTCCGGACAGCGACGCCGCGACGACGGCTGCGGCAAGAGTGGCATTTCGCGGCTTGGACATAATGGGGCTCCCGTTTGTTGTGTTTTATGCGGCCCGGGCGAAGTCGAGTTCATCCGGGGAAGTCGGTGTCGGTCGTCAACTCTGCGGGACGGGATGCTTTCCACGCCCCATCCGGCTCGAGGTCCGGTCAAGCTGTATGACACGTTAGCGGGTTTACCGGCCGGTGCAAGCCGGCGCCGCCATGCTAGCGCCCATGCGCGCCGGTGGTGTTGAGATACAGCGCGTACACCGACGTGCTCGCCGCCATGAACAGCCGGTGCCCCTTCCTGCCGCCGAAGCACAGGTTGGCGCAGGCTTCCGGCAGGTGCACCTTGCCGAGAAGGTCGCCGTCCGGCGCATAGCAGCGCACCCCGTCCTCCTTCGGATCGGCCCAGCCCATGCTGCACCACAGGTTGCCGTCGGCATCGACGCGCACGCCGTCGGTGAAGCCGGGCGCAAATCCGTCCGCGAAGATCCGGCCGTGGCGAAGCATGGCGCCGTCGACGTCGAACACCCGGATGTGCGACGGCCCGCCATGGGTGATGCCGCTGTCGACCACGTAGAGCCGGCCCTCGTCCGGCGAAAAGGCGAGCCCGTTGGGACGAAAAAAGTCGTCGGCGACCACCGTGGCCCGGCCGGTCGCGGGATCCAGGCGGTAAACGTTGCGGTTGATCTCGGACTCCGCCCGGTGCCCCTCGTAGGGGCCGTCGATGCCGTAGCCGGGATCGGTGAACCAGACCGCCCCGTCGTTCGCGACCACCACGTCGTTGGGCGCGTTCAGGCGCCTGCCCTCGTGCCGGTCCATCAGCACGGTGATGCGCCCGTCTGGCTCCGTGCGCGTCACCCGGCGCGTGTCGTGCTCGCACGTCACCAAGCGTCCGCTGCGGTCGCGCGTGTTGCCGTTGGAATGGTGGCTGTGCGCGCGGAACACGCTGACGTGCCCGTCATCCTCCAGCCAGCGCATGATGCGGTTGTTGGGAATGTCGCTCCAAAGCAGGTAGCCGCCATCGGCGAAGTAGACCGGCCCTTCGGCCCAGCGGAAGCCGGTGGCGATGCGCTGGATCGCGGCGTTGCCCTGCCTGGCGGTGAACCGCTTGTCGAGCGCCTCGATCGCCGCGTCGGGATAGCGCGAGCCGGGCAGGTCGCCCAGCGGCAGCGCTGCGTGGCGGCCGAACGGGTGATCGGCGCTGTGGTGCCCGGTCTCGGTCATGCGGCGTGTCCTCCTGCTTCTGCCCGCCTTCGCGGTGATGATCGACCCGATCGCGGCGCTGCGCCAGGAGCGGCTTGGCGGGAGGTGGAGGGCGGCCGGGGCAGCGTGCGGCGCGCTAGCGCCCGTCCACGGCCCGGCCTGCCGAGGCTGGATAGGCGCTCCTGTACGCCTCGATCACGTCGTCGAAGCTGTGGTCGGCGGTGAAGCCCAGGCCGCGCGCGTGCTCGGCCGAGAAGGCGCCCGGCCAGGAGTTCACGATGCGCTGCACCGCGGGGTCGGGCTCGATCCGCACCCGGTCGGCCACCGCGTCGCCCGCCAGCCGTCGCAGCGCCGCCAGCATCTCGGCCACCGACACGGACAGGCCGGGCATGTTGATCACCCGGCGCCGCCCCAGTGCTGCCGCCGGCAGCGCGTTGCCGTGCAGGAGGTTGGCAATCGCCCGGTCCGGCGACATCAGCCACAGCACCGTGTCCGGCGACACCGGGCAGACCGCCCCGGTCCCGGCCAACGGCTCGCGGATAATGCCGCTTGCGAACGACGACGCGGCGCGGTTGGGCTTGCCCGGCCGCACCACCACCGTCGGCATGCGCAGGCTGCGCCCGTCCACGAAGCCGTGCCGGCTGTAGTCCGACAGCAGCAGGTCGGCCACCGCCTTCTGCATGCCATAGGAGCTTTGCGGCTCCCACACCTGGCTGTCCGGCACCACCGGCGGCAGGACGCCGCCGAACACAGCCACCGAGCTGGTGGTGACCAGCCTGGCGCCCCGCGCCACGGCACGGATGCGCTCCAGAAGCAGCCGGGTCGCGTCCAGGTTGACGCGCATGCCGAGGTCGAACTCTTCTTCGGCCTGGCCGGACACGATCGCGGCGAGGTGGAACACCGCGTCGGTGTCATGGTCGATCAGGCGCTCGATCGCGCGGGGATCGGCGATGTCGCCGGCCATCGGCACCACGCGGTTGTCGATCCGGTCGATCGCCATCGTGTCCAGGGCATCGATGCGCTCGATTGGGCCGGAGCGGTCGTCGCCCGTCATGATCGTGCCCTGGTCCAGCAGGGCGGCGATCAGCCTTTGCCCCAGGAAGCCGGCGGCACCCGTGATCGCGATGCGCATTCCCGGTTTTTCTCCCGAACCCGGCGGCCTCGGCCGCAGGCTGTATGATAGGTTTGCGCATCTTCCGCAGCCGCGCAAGCCTTCGCCCCGGGAACCTTTCCCGTGCTTGCGGCTGGCAAGCGGGCGCGGAACAATGCGCCGCCACATCGCAGGGTTGCACCGGTCCGTTCGCTGCGGCGGCACGGGTCGGCACGCCGACGAGGGAAGAAGCGCATGCAGATCCACAGCCGGGCGGACCGACTGGCCGAAACGCTTCGGGGCCGGATCCATGACGGCGTCCTGCCGCTCGGCGCCAAGCTCGCGTCGGAACAGGCCATCGCCACCGAGTTCCAGGTCAGCCGCACCGTGGTGCGCGAAGCGGTCGCCCGCTTGAAGTCGGACGGGCTGCTGGAAACGCGCAAGGGGGCGGCGACCCGGGTGAGCGCCCCCCAGGAGGGTATCGGCAGGGCGCTGTCGATGCCGCGCTCGATCGACGGGCTGCTCGGCTTCCTGGAGGTGCGCCGGTCGTTCGAGACCGAGATGGCGGCCCTGGCTGCGGCACGCCGCAGCGACCGGCAGTGCCGGGAGGTCGAGACCGCCCTGCTGTCGATCGACCGCGCGACGCTGGGCGGCAGCAGTGGCGTGCAGGAGGACCTCGACTTCCACCTGGCGATCGGCCACGCCACCAAGAACGCCTACTGGCCCCAGTTCGTCCGCCTGTTCGCCGAGCCGATGCGCTCGGCGATCGGGGTGACGCGCGCCAACGAGGCCAGGCGCAAGGACTTCGCCCTCGCGGTGGCGGACGAGCACCGCCGGATCTACGACGCGATCCTGCACCAGGATCCCGAGGAAGCGCGGGAAGCGGTGCACCTGCACCTGCTGAACGCGGCCAGGCGAATCACGGAAGCCGACACCGAGTTCTGGCAGCACGAGGGCGGCGACCTCGCCCAGCTCTGGGCCACGCAGGCCCTGTCGAAGCCGGGCGGGCGGCAAAGGAAACCCTGAGCCCCGGCTGCAACGACGCCCGGATCCTCCGGCGTGCTCCCGGTTGCGCATCGCAGCCGACGTAGGTCATGGTTACGCAACCGAGCAGGCGCCAAGCCGGCCGAACAAGGAAACCGATCCATGACCAAGGCAACCAGAGCGTCGCGGCGAAGCGGCCTGCTGTTCTCCACCCTGGCCGCGGGCCTCGCCTGCGGGCTTCCCGGCGCCGTCCGGGCCGCGGATGCCCAGTCTTCGAATGCCCAGTCTTCGAATGCCCAGTCTTCGAACGCCCAATGCTTCACCCCGGCCGCGAACAACACCGCCGGCACCGTGAGCATGCCGGCGAAGAAAGGCCCGTATCGGATCGCCTTCGCCAACGGATTCATCGGCAACGCGTGGCGGGGGCAGATGCTGCAGACCCTGAAGGCCTACGCGGCGCAGCCGGAGGTGGCGGCGCAGATCAAGGAGCTGCGCATCGTCAGCGTCGGCACCGACGTGTCGGCGCAGATCG
>CAXTCK010000080.1:0-14476 GCA_964242425.1 uncultured Acetobacteraceae bacterium
TGCCGCTGTGGCACCCTCAGTCCCTCGGCACGCCAGATCCGCTCCACGCGCTTGTGGTTGGTGTGCCACCCCTCAGCGCGCAGCAGCGCCGTGATCCGCCGGTAGCCATAGCGCCCGAACTGCCGGGCCAGGTCGATGATCGTTGCTGTCAGCGCCGCCTCGTCGTCGGCCGTCTTCGATCTCTTGCGCTGCGTCGAGCGGTGCTGGCCCAGCACCCGGCAGGCAAGGCGTTCGGAGACGTCCAGCGTCGCCGTCACGTGCTCCAGGCACGCCCGACGACGGGCAGCGCTCAGTAGTTTCCCGAGGCGGCTTCCTTGAGCACCAGCTTCTCGAGCGTCAGGTCCGCCACCGCCCTGCGCAGGCGGCCATTCTCCTGCTCCAGCAGCTTCAGCCGCTTCACCTGGTCCAGCTTCAGGCCGCCATACTCGGCGCGCCACCGGTAGTAGGTCGCCTCCGTCACCCCGATCGCCCGGACCCCTTCGATCACCGGCTTGCCTTGAGCCGTCAGCACCTCGACCTGCCGCAGCTTGCCCACGATCTCTTCCGGCTTGTGATGCTTGCGTCCCATCTCGTCATCCCCCGCAGTTCCTCCGGACCTCTCATATCCGGTGGCCCACTTCTACGGGGGCAGGTCAGCTAGACCCGCTCCGCCCAACGTTCCCTCAAAGCGACCTGCGGCTGCGACGCGCGGATCATCAGAAACGTCCCGGACCAGCTCCCTGGTATCGCCCAGCGGCCCCATATCTCCTCACCTTCAGCGTTCACTTCGCCTTCGTAGTGAACCGCGTCATAGCTGCCGATCTGCCGGTCATAGGTCTTCAGGAACGTCACGTGTTGCCCGTCTACCCTGCCCATCACCGTTGCCGTCATGGTGGCGCTTGTCGGAACCCTAGCTGAGGCGGCTTCATCGGTGCTGCCCGTCAGCCATTCCTCAGCATGGTGAAGCTGAGCGGTAAAGGGCACCGGGTCATACGCTCTGGGGTAGCTGTAAAGGCCACGCCATGAGCCACTGAGGTTTCGCATGGGACCAAAGGCTACCTCAGCGTGGCGGGAGACCCAATCCTAGGGGCTGTGGCAGTCGGATCATTTGCGCGCCCAAACAGCTCGCAACGTCCCCAACGATCCCTTGAGCTTCTTCTTTCTCTTGAGGTCGGGAGGTGGTCATGGCGGGGGTCTTTGAATTGGCTCGATGAGACTCCTCCATCGTCTTCCTTTGCCGAGGCCATTGGGGAGGGGGATCAGCGCGCCGCGTTGCCGATGACGCCAAGATGCAATTCTGGATGGCTTATCATCCAAGGGAAGATGCAGCCGAATACCTCGTGCTTGACGAGGTCCGAAGCAGGCCACGGCAACGACACCATGTCGCCCCCATACCCATACGGGCTGGGCATTACCTTGGCGCCAACATAGCCGCAACCACGCGCGGCCACCGTCAGCTTTTGAAGGGAGGCCCTCGGGCCGGCAAACATCACTGGCGGCTCTTGCGGGCTCGCAGAGACCATGAGTAGCAGTGCCAGGATCACATCAGCCTCGTCCACTCCAGGTGGTCGCGGGCGATCATACAGCATCTACTTATCATAGGCTGATCGGGGTATCCGACGTTTCCCTTGAGTTTCTTCTTCCTGTTGATGTCGAGACGTGGTCGTCGCGGGGTCTTTGGGTGGCCCCCTATGGGACCCGTCAGAAAATCGACAGGGGGCCTTCTGCGCTGTTCGGGATCTTGAGGGGAGTTGGGTCAATTTGGGCCGCCCAGCTTTTCTAAGCGCAGAAGTGCAGGGTCCTCTGTCCTAGGTAGCTGGCGGCTTTACTCCGACTTTTGCGAAGTGATGTCTCAGCGAAGGGGGGTCACTTTCCGGCCAGGCCGCGCGAACGACGACGACACGTCGCGCACGTCGCAACGATCAACACGACGAACGATCATCACGACCTGAATGACATCATGTCGTCACACAGCAAGCCGCATCGCCATCAGCACCAGCGGGACAGGCGGCACCAGCACCGCCGGGGATGGCGGAATGAGCGGGCAGGGACGGCGGTAGGGGGATCTGTTAGGCAGCGCTTGAAGTCGCTCAAGTCTGTCGTTGCCGAGTCGATTTGTTCACTTGCTACTGCACCCGCACGAGGCGCGCAGCGAGCCGCTCCCGGCTGTCTTGGTCGATCATGAAGCCCATGGAGGCCAGCAGAGGCGCTGTATCGCCAGCCGTCGCGATCACGGCATCTCTTGCAGAAGCAGACGCTTCGGGATGGTCTTCGATTGCCCTCAGGATCTCGCCGAGGTGGTCCGCCGTGTCCTCGTGTTCCTGAAGGCTGCCTTTCAGGTGGTGGCGGTTCTCCACCTCCTGAGCTGCCAGCCAGCGCCCACAGATCGCTGAGACCTCCTGATCCGTCAGGTGGTGCAGGGCGCGTCTGTGTTCAGCCTCAGCGGCTTGAAGCCATTTGGAGAACTTGGCGATCACCTCAGGTGCGCGCGCCTTGGCTCCCTTCGGCTCCTTGTGCCCAAGGTCGCAGTGAACTCGGTGCGCTTGCCGTGGTCGCGCTGAGTGATGTCCCGGAAGTGCGGTAGGATGGCGATCCGGACGCGGTAGACGCCGGTTTTAGGGTGGCGCGTTGGCGCTGTCATCAGGGGCACTTTGTATCACCCCCTTGGATCACCAAGCGAGGACTAAGCGGTTGATGCCGCTCAAGATACTGAAGATGCTCAAAAGATACAAACATGGCTGGGGGACCTGGATTCGAACCAGGGCTGGCCGGGTCAGAGCCGGCAGTTCTACCGCTAAACTATCCCCCAAGCGGCTGCATCCGAAGGTGCGGCTGGGGAGGTAGCATCGGCGGCGCGGGCTGGCAACCGGTTCCGGCCTAGTGCTCCCGGTCCGGCGCCCGCGGCGCGGGACGAATATGGCTTGCCCCTCGTGGCGGGCAAGCCGAAGACTGTGGCCGGACCGCGTCAACCGTACCGGGAAAGGGTTCGCCATGGTCGATCATGCCGCCTGCTTCGGGTTCGGCGGCTTCAGGCCGGTCGCGCCGACCTTCGCCGCCCTCGATCTCGGCACCAACAACTGCCGCCTGCTGATCGCGGCCCCGACCCGGCACGGCTTCCGGGTCATCGACAGCTTCAGCCGGATCGTGCGGCTGGGGGAAGGGCTGCATAGCTCCGGACGGCTCAGCGAGGAGGCGATGGACCGCACCATCGGCGCGCTGCACGCTTGTGCCGCCCGGATCGGACGGCGCCGGCTGCGCGGCCTGCATGCCGTCGCCACCGAAGCCTGCCGGCGGGCCGAGAACGGGCGCGCCTTCCTGGACCGGGTGCGGACCGAGACCGGGCTGTCGATCGACGTCATCTCCACGCGCGAGGAAGCCGAGCTGGCGCTGGAAAGCTGTGCCGCCCTGCTCGGGGCCGATCTGCCAGCGCGGCCGCTGCCGGACAACGAGGCCGGCGACGCGGCGACGGGCTTCGGTCCGCTCCCGGCCGGCCGGCAGCGCGGCGACCTGCGTATTCCGTTTTCCGCCGCCGGCTCCTGCGGCGCTGCCGGCCAGGCGCGCAGCCGCGCCCTCCTGTTCGACATCGGCGGCGGCTCGACCGAGATCGCCTGGATACGCGTGGGCGCCGCCGCGCCGGAGCTCGCCGGCTACCAGAGCCTGCCCCTCGGCGTGCTGACCCTGTCCGAACTGTTCGGCGACGAGAAGTTCACCGCGTCCGGGTTCGAGGCGATGGTGGCGCACGTGACGGAACAGCTCCACGCCTTCGAGGCGGTGCACCGCATTCGGCGGGAAGCCGCGCATGGAACGGTGCGGCTGCTCGGCACCAGCGGCACCGTCACCACCCTGGCCGGCGTGGCGCTCGGCCTGCGCCGCTACAAGCGCGCCCTGGTGGACGGCGTGGTGTTGTCGCGCCAGGCGGCCGCGGATGCGATCGCCCTGCTGCGCGGGCTCGGCCAGGCCGGCCTGCGCCGCCACCCCTGCGTCGGGCCCGAGCGGGCCGCGTCCGTGCTGCCTGGCTGCGCCATCTTCGAGGCGATCCAGCGGCTTTGGCCGACCGACGGCGTGGTGGTGGCGGATCGTGGGCTGCGTGATGGTATGCTCCTGCGCATGATGCGAGACCGTTCCGCCGCCACCGACGACTTCCTGCCGGCATTTGTTGCCGCCGCGCCGGGTCCGGTGCTGCCGGCGTGAGCGCCCGCGGCGGCGGATCGGGGGGCGGATCGGGCGGCGGCGGCAAGAACGGTCCGGGCACGCCCGGGCAGGTGCCGGGACGACGCGTCGGCAAGGCCGGCGAGGCGGCTCCCGGGAGCGGTGGCCCGAACGACGCCGCCGCGGTGCAGGCCGGACGAAGCAAGTCGGTGTCGCTTCGCACCGCGCGCGGGCGCACCACCGCGCAGCAGCGCTGGCTCGCCCGGCAGCTGAACGACCCTTATGTCGCCGCCGCGCGCACCCAGGGCTGGCGCTCGCGCGCCGCGTTCAAGCTGATCGAGCTCGACGACCGGTTCGGGCTGATCCGGCCGCACATGCGTGTGGTGGACCTGGGCGCCGCACCGGGCGGCTGGGCGCAGGTCGCGGTGAAGCGCGGCGCCGCGCGCGTGGTGGGGGTGGACCTGCTGCCGGTGGACCCGGTGCGCGGGGCAGAGATCGTGCAGGGCGACTTCAACGACCCGGAGCTGCCCGGGCGGCTGCGCGGCATGCTGGGCGGGGCCGCCGACCTGGTGCTGTCGGACATGGCGCCGAACACCACCGGACATGCCGCCACCGACCACATACGCATCATCGGCCTGGCACAGCTCGCCCTTCATTTTGCCATGGAGGTGTTGGCAGAAGGGGGCAGCTTCGTCGCCAAGGTGTTCCAGGGCGGCTCGGAAAAGGACATGCTGACCCCCATGAAGCAGGCTTTCGCCACCGTGAAGCACGCCAAGCCGCCGGCGAGCCGGAAGGAATCCAGCGAGCTCTACGTGGTGGCGCAGGGGTTCCGGCCGGAACGCGGCCGCGCGCTGCTGCGCGACGCGGGCCGCCCGCCCGGCGAGGACGTCGGCTGACGGCATGACCGGTCGGGGACGCGTGAACACGGGGACGGCCGCATGAATGCGCCGCGTTTAGGCGACCTGCGGCTGCGCGACGCGGAACGGCGCCGGCTCGAGGAGCAGGCGCACGGAATGCGCAACTGGCGCCAGTGGGGCCCCTACCTCAGCGACCGGCAATGGGGCACGGTGCGCGAGGACTACAGCGAGAACGGCAACGCCTGGGGCTACCTGCCGCACGAGCACGCCCGGAGCCGCGCCTATCGCTGGGGCGAGGACGGCATCGCCGGCTTCAGCGACGACACCCAGCGCCTGTGCCTGTCGCTGGCGCTGTGGAACGGGCGCGACCGCATCCTGAAGGAGCGCCTGTTCGGCCTGACCGGGCCGCAGGGCACGCATGGCGAGGACGTCAAGGAGCTCTACTGGCAGCTCGACGCGCTGCCGTCGCACGCCTACCTCCGCATGCTCTACAAGTATCCGCAAGCGGCCTTCCCATACGAGCGGCTGGTGGAGGAAAGCCGTTCCCGGTCCCGCCACGAGGGCGAGTTCGAGCTGCTCGACACCGGCCTGTTCGACCAGGACCGCTACTTCGACGTGTCGATCGAGTACGCCAAGGCCGACGAGGCCGACATCCTGATGCGGATCACCGTGACCAATCGCGGTCCGGAACCGGCGCTGCTGCACGTGCTGCCGCAGCTGGTGTTTGCCAACCATTGGTCGTGGCGCGAGAACCATCCCAAGCCGACCATGCGCACCTTTGGCCCGAACCGGGTGGTCGCCGAGCACAGGATGCTGGGGCACTACACGTTCCACGTCGAGGACGGCGCGCGGATCCTGTTCTGCGAGAACGAGACCAACCCGCGCACCGTCGGCATGGGTCCGGGCGAGGGCGTGTACAAGGACGGGTTCCACGAGCACGTGGTGGACGGGCGCGACGCCGCCACACGCACCGAGGGCCCGGCCACCAAATGCGCCGCCTGGCACAACCAGACCTTGGCACCCGGTGAATCCTGGACGGTGCGCGTGCGCCTGGTGCGCGGCGAGCCGATCATTCCGCCCTTTGCCGGGTTCGACGCCATCGTCGATGCCAGGCGCAACGAGGCCGATCGCTTCTACGCCGCCCTGCAGAAGGACATACGCGACGCCGACGCGCGCGCGGTGCAGCGCCAGGCGCTGGCCGGGATGATCTGGAACAAGCAGTTCTACAGCCTGGATGTGTACCGCTGGCTGCGGGGCGACCCGACGCTGCCGCCGCCGCCTGAGAACCGCAAGCGCGGCCGCAACAGCGACTGGCGGCACATGAACGCCACCGACATCATCTCCATGCCGGACAAGTGGGAGTATCCGTGGTTCGCGGCCTGGGACCTCGCCTTCCACTGCGTGACCTTCGCCATGGTGGACAGCGCGTTCTCCAAGGACCAGCTGCTGCTGTTGTCGTCGGAAGCCTACATGCATCCGAACGGGCAGATCCCGGCGTACGAGTGGAACTTCGGCGACGCCAATCCGCCGGTGCAGGCCTGGGCGGCGTGGCGCGTGTACCAGATCGAGCAGGAACAGACCGGCGTCGGCGACCGCGGCTTTCTGGAACAGATCTTCCACAAGCTGCTGCTGAACTTCGCCTGGTGGGTGAACCGCAAGGACAACCAGGGCCGCAACGTGTTCCAGGGCGGGTTCCTGGGGCTCGACAACATCGGCGTGTTCGACCGCTCCCGCCCGCTGCCCACCGGCGGCTATCTCGACCAGACCGACGGCACCGCCTGGATGGCGACGTTCGCGCTGAACATGATGCGCATCGCGCTGGAGCTGGCGCTGGAGGACAGCGCGTTCGAGGACATCGCGTCCAAGTTCTTCGAGCATTTCCTGTATATCGCGCAGGCGATCAACGACATCGGGGTGCGCGGCGTCGGCCTGTGGAGCGAAAGCGACAAGTTCTTCCACGACGTGCTGAACCTGCCCGACGGCTCCATGCGCGAGCTCAAGCTGCGCTCCATGGTGGGCCTGACGCCGTTGTTCGCGGTGGAAACGCTGGAGCCTGCGATGCTGAAGCGGCTGCCGAACTTCGCGCGCCGCCTGCACCTGTTCCTGAGCCGCCGCCCGGACCTCGCGGGCCTGGTCGCGCGCTGGGACGAGCCCGGCATCGGCGAGCGCCGGCTGCTGTCGCTGCTTCGCGGCCACCGCATGAAGCGGCTGCTTCTGCGCGTGCTCGATCCGGCCGAGTTCCTCTCCGACCACGGCGTGCGCTCGCTGTCGCGGTTCCACGCCGACAACCCGTACGTGTTCGAGAACGACGGCGCGCGCATCGACGTCGCCTACGAGCCGGGCGAAAGCCGCACCGAGATGTTCGGCGGCAACTCGAACTGGCGCGGTCCGATCTGGTTTCCGATGAACTTCCTGATCGTGGAAGCGCTCGACCGCTTCCACGACTATTACGGCCGCGACTTCCTGGTGGAATGCCCGACCGCGTCGGGCCGCTTCCGCACGCTTCGCGACATCGCCGACGACATCGCCGACCGCCTCAACAGCTTGTTCCTGCGCGACGCGGCCGGCAGGCGTCCGATCTATGGCGACTGCGAGAAGCTGCAAAGCGATCCGCATTTCGCCGGTCTGATCCTGTTCCACGAGTACTTCCACGGCGACACCGGCAAGGGGCTCGGCGCCTCGCACCAGACCGGTTGGACCGGGCTGGTGGCCAACCTGCTGGCGAGGCGCGCGAGCCACCGGGGCTGACGCCGGCACCTTCCGGCTTGGCGGCGGCCGAGCCGGTTGGGACAGGATGTCCCCGGCCGGTCGCGTGTGACCAAGGCACAGCTGCAGCAGGCGCTGAACGGGTCCTGACGCCGTACGCAAGCCCGGCCAAATCGAGCATCCCTCATCCAACGGCCTTAACCTGCGATTCACCGGGTGACGTTCATCCTTTGTCGACGCGCGACATGGAGTTCCAGCCGGTGCCGAGGACGATGCGTGGCCAACCCGGTTTTTAGGGAAACCTTCGACACCGGCGGCGAGTGCGTCGGCTTCTATGTCAACAGGCACATCCGAATGCTGCCGACCTGCCGCGGAACCATTCATTACGGCCGCGACGGCGCCCACATCATCCCGGCCCGGCCGCCATCCGGTCCCGACGACTACTGCCCGAACAAGCCCCGCTTCGAGCTGGTCGACGACATAGTCTGGTGTGTCGATCGGGCGCTGCGGGGCCAGGTCGCGATGTCGTTGCGGGCGCTCTCTTTCCTGTTCGACGTGTCGTCGCAGATCATCATGCTTAAGGCCGAGGTCGATCGGGCGCCGAGCGAGGACGAGCGCGAGGAGCTTCGCGCAGTCGAGTCCGAGATCAGCGCCGACAACGTGCTTGCGACCGGCCCGTCGCTGCGGAACCAGACCGTGATCGAGCTCGTGGTGGCGGTGGTTCCAGCTGCCCGGCCGCTCGATCCGCTTCCCGATGGCATCGCCTTTCTTCGCCCCGGCGAACGCGTCCCGGAGCGGTATGGCGGCGCCATGCCGCACCCGGCTGCCATGGCCCACCTGCTCCCGCACCGGTCCTCCTCCTGGCAGTGATCGGGTACGAGGCCGATCGGCACGACCAGCCGTCAGGGGCCTCCATCGTGCCTGGGTGCCACGAACGACCCGCCGGTCTCGTTGCTCCGCTCGTCGCTCCCCATCGGGCTGCCGAGGTTGTAGGCGTTGCCGAACGCCGAGGTGTCGGCGCCCGTCATCGTATCGCGGATGGCGGTCCCGGTTTCCCAGGACGCACGATCGGTGCCGTGGTTCGGCATCGGTGCGTCGAGGCGCTGTCGCGGCGCCGTTACCGTGATGTTCTCCTGGTGGTCCGGGTGCGGGGCTCCGGCGGGTGGCGGCGACGCGTCGGGTTGTGCGTCCGCCCGGTGCAGCCCGATCGCCAGCATGCCCAGGACGACCATCGTGGCGACCGGCCTGCCCATGGTGCCAGGATGGGCGCTAGGGGTGGCGGGTGCAGGCCTGCCGCTGCGTGGTGGAGCGGTCGGTCAGCGCCTTGGATGCGTCCGTGGCGCCCGGACGAAGCTGGTACTCGGCATCCTGATAAAGCACGCCGCCGAGCGGATCCGGTACCGGATCGAGGCGACGCGGCGCGCCGCCGTCCAGCCACAGGTCGGTCTGGTGGGTGGTAGGGTCGAACTGCATCGTGAAGTTGCGGCCGTCCGGACAAGCGTAGCGCGGCGCATCCGACGCCTGGGCCGGGACGGGCGGCAGCCCGGGGCCGCCGCAGCCGCCGAGCAAGGGGGCGAGGGGGATCGCCAGCAGGAGGATCGGGCGCCAGGCCCGCACGGCATCGGTCATGATGCAAGGGTGCCGGGACGGAGGCGCATGCGCAATCGCTTGCACGGTGCGGGGGCGCATTGTAGGGGGAGCCGCCAAAGGTCGGGCCGAGGCGCGGCGGCGAGACCGCATCCGGGCGCTCCCCCGCAGGAGCACGCGTCATGGAATCCCACGTCGACGGCCGGCCCGGCACGCTCCGCACCCCCGACCGCATCCGCGAGGCGCTTGCCTTCGACGACGTGCTGGTGGTGCCGGCCTATTCCGAGGTGCTGCCCCACGCCACCGACACGCGCACCCGGCTGACGCGCCGCATCGGGCTCAACATCCCGCTGATCTCCGCCGCCATGGACACCGTGACCGAGGACGCGATGGCGATCGCCATGGCGCAGCAGGGTGGCCTCGGCGTGATCCACAAGAACCTGACGCCCGAGGAGCAGGCCGAGCAGGTGCGCCGGGTGAAGCGCTTCGAAAGCGGCATGGTGGTGAACCCGGTCACGGTGCAGCCGCAGCAGACCCTGGCCGAGGTGCGCGCCATCATGGCCGCCAACCGCATCAGCGGCCTGCCGGTGGTGGAGCCCGGCACGCAGCGCCTGGTCGGCATCCTGACCAACCGCGACGTGCGCTTCGCCACCGACCCGGCGGCGCCGGTCGAGCAGCTGATGACGCGCGACAACCTGGTCACCGTGACCGACGGCGCCACCCCGGACCAGGCGCGGCAGTTGCTGCACAGCCGTCGCATCGAGAAGCTGTTGGTGGTGGACGGGCAGGGGCGCTGCATCGGCATCATCACCGTCAAGGACATGGACAAGGCGGTGGCGCACCCGCTGGCCAACAAGGACGAGATGGGCCGGCTGCGCTGCGGCGCCGCGACCGGGGTGGGCGCCGACGGGCTGTTGCGCGCGGAAGCCCTGGTGGCGGCCGGGGTGGACGTGCTGGTGATCGACACCGCGCACGGCCATTCCAGCGGGGTGATGACGGCGATCGAGCGGGTGAAGCGGCTGTCCAACACGGTGCAGGTGATCGCCGGCAACGTCGCCACGCCGGAAGCAGCGCTGGCGCTGATCGAGGCCGGCGCGGACGCGGTCAAGATCGGCATCGGGCCCGGCAGCATCTGCACCACCCGCGTTGTCGCCGGCGTCGGCGTGCCGCAGTTCAGCGCCGTGCTGGAAACCGCGAGCGCCTGCCACGACCGCGACATCCCCGCGATCGCCGATGGCGGGGTGCGCACGTCCGGCGACCTGGTCAAGGCGATCGGCGCCGGCGCCGACGTGGTGATGGTGGGCTCCCTGCTGGCCGGCACAGAGGAGGCGCCGGGCGAGGTGTTCCTGTACCAGGGCCGCTCGTACAAGGCGTATCGCGGCATGGGCAGCCTGGGAGCGATGGCGCGCGGCTCGGCAGACCGCTACTTCCAGCAGGAGATCAAGGACACGCTCAAGATGGTGCCCGAAGGCATCGAGGGGCGGGTGGCGTTCAAGGGCGGCATGGCGGCGGTGGTGCACCAGCTGGTCGGCGGGCTGCGCGCCGGCATGGGCTACACCGGCAGCGCCACCTTGGCGGAGCTGCAGACCCGCACGCAGTTCCGGCGCATCACCGGCGCGGGCCTGCGCGAAAGCCACGTGCACGACGTGGCGATCACCCGGGAAGCGCCGAACTACCGGCAGGACTAGGCCACCGCAGGGCGTCGCCCTGCAACCCACCAAAGGGTAGTCGCCCTTTGGAAACCCTTCCATGTAATGGGTTCCAAGGCCACCGGCCTTGGCGGGTCCAGGGCAGCGCCCTGGCCTTTGCGCCCGGAAAGCCCGCGATGACCCCCAATGCCCGCCTTGCCGCCGCCATCGACCTCCTGTTCGCGATCGAGGCCGCGCCGAAGCGCCCCGCCGACGCGGTGGCGAACAACTTCTTCCGCGAGCGCCGCTTCATCGGCGGCGGCGACCGACGCGCGGTGTCGACGGAGGTGTGGTCGGTGCTGCGCGCCTGGCGCCGCCTCGAATGGTGGCTCGAGCGCGCCGGCGGCAGCGCGCAGCCTCGCCTGCTGGTGGCGGCGGCGTCGGTGCTGGCCGGCCGTCCGGTCGAGAGCCTGCAGCGGGCGTTCTCCGGCGGACGCTACGCACCGGACCTGCTGGAACCGTTCGAGCTGCGCGTGCTGCGGGCGCTGGAAGGCCATACGCTGGACCATCCGGAGATGCCGGACGCGGTGGCGCTGGAGGTGCCGGACTGGCTGCTGCCGCTGTTGTCGGCCGAGTTCGGCGAAGCGCTGCGGGCCGAGATCGCGGCCTTGACGGCGCCGGCGACGCTGGACCTGCGCGTCAACCTCCTGCGCGGCACGCGCGAGGCGGCGGCGGCGGCGCTGGCCGGGGAAGACATCGCCACCGAGCCCACCCCGCTGTCGCCCTGGGGCCTGCGCGTGCCCGGGCGCCTGCCGGTGACGAGCACCAGGGCGTTCGCGGACGGGCTGGTGGAGATCCAGGACGAGGGCAGCCAGCTGGTGGTGCAGGCGGTAGGCGCCAGCCCCGAGATGCGCGTGCTGGATTACTGCGCCGGCGCCGGCGGCAAGACGCTGGGCCTGGCGATGACCATGGACAATCGCGGCCACGTGGTGGCGTGCGACGTGTCCGAGCCGCGCCTGACCGGGGCGGTACGCCGCCTGCGCCGGGCGGGCGTGCACAACGTCGAGCGACACCTGCTGGTGGAAGGCGACAAGTGGGCCAAGCGCCGGCGGGACAGCTTCGACCGCGTGCTGGTCGATGCTCCCTGCACCGGCACCGGCACTTGGCGGCGCAACCCGGACGCCCGGCTGCGCCTCGTCCGGACCGACCTGGACGAGCTCCTGGTCAAGCAGTCGGCGATCCTGGACCGGGCGGCGGCGCTCGTGCGTCCGGGCGGCCGGCTCGTCTACGCCACCTGCTCGGTGCTGCGCGAGGAGAACGCGTCCCAGGTCGAGCGCTTCCTGTCGCGCCGTCCGGACTTCACGCTGCTCGACCTGCGGGCGCCGGACCCGGCACGCCCGCCGCTGGCGCCGCACGCGCTGCAGGCGGGGGAAGGCGTCCTGCGCCTGACGCCGCGCCAGCACGGCACCGACGGCTTCTTCGCCGCGGTGCTGGTGCGGACGCCGGTGCAGGCGCAGCCGGACACAGCCGATGTATAGATTTCTAGAAATAGTTGCATGCAGGGACTGTTTTCTGTCACGCTGCGGCAGTTTTGGAACAATGGTTGACGAACAGTGAAAACATTATCAACAGCCGCTTGCGGTTCCCGCCGCGTGACGACCATGCGCGCCGTCCTGGCCGGTTCGTGCTGCCTGCTGCTGGCGCTGGGCGCCACACATGGGGCACTGGCCGCCAGCGCCTCGCCGAGCGGCACCTCCGCGACCAGCATCTACAACTTGGTGATCCCACCCGACGCGCCGGGCCTGGCATCGTTTGAATATGCCACGCTTGCCAGCGTTTCCGCCTACTACGCGCCCGCCGGCGGGCTCACCTCCCTGGCCGATGCGTCCGGCAACCCGGTATCGATCTCGACCAACAACGGCACCACCGCCTACGCTTATCTGGACGGCGTCGGCAACGTGATCATCGCGTATCGCTGGGATATCACGCAGGACCAGGAGAACCTGGCCTACGCGACCCTGTCGGGCTACGACCCCACGACGCTGCCCGGCTATGCCAACGCGCTGAGCTTCGCCAAGACGGTGCGGACGGTGGCGGTGTCGCAGGGCTATTCCGCCAGCCGCATCTACCTGACCGGGTTCTCGCTCGGCGGGATGCAGGCTTCCTATGTCGCCTCGCAGCTTGGATTTCCTGGCGTGGTGTTCGGCGCCAGTGGGTTGCCGGGTTATGCCGCGACCAACCCTGCGAACAACTTCGTCAACTTCGTCGAACGGGGCGACCCGGTCGCCGAATACGGCACCGACTCCACCGAGTCCGCGAGCGCCGTGGTCGCCAATCCACACATGGACCATTACGGCGTGGTGATCGACCTCGGGACCCAGCAGGGGGTCAGCGACCTAGCTCCGTTCAGCGCCGCGATCAGCGGCTATTCCTATCCGGAAGTGACCAGCGGCAAGGTGCAGCTTCCTGCGGCCGAGCTGACGGCGCTGCAGAACGAGTTCTCGACGCTCGAGGGCCAGTATCACCAGATGCGGCCGTATATCGACGACGCTAATGCCTTCGCGGAGTCCTACGGGATCAACCCGTTGCAGCCCTGACGCAGGCGGCCGCGGTCAGGGATCGATCCTGATCGCGGCCAGGCCCCCGGCCAGCACCAGCCGGAGCGCGTCGGGCGCCAGCGCGATGCAGCCCTCGGTCGGCCGCCCGTCCGGGTGGGCCACGTGCAGGAAGATCGCCGAGCCGCGATCACGCACCACCGGATCGTCGTTCCAGCCAAGCACGCCGAGCAGGTCGTAGAGCCCGTCCTCGCGCCACAGCCGCTCGTGACGCGCCGGGTGCGGCAGCCGGACCGGGGTGTTGTAGTCCGCATGCGACGGGTCGTCGCACCAGCCGTCATCCGGGGCGAGCGGCTCGCGCGGCACCGCGCAGGCCGGTGCCGGGCCGCGATCGGCGCGATACAGCACGCGTCGCAGCCACAGCAGGCCGGTCGGCGTGGCCTTGTCGCCTTCCGCCTTGTCGACGCGGGTTCCGGCAGCCCCCAGCGCCACCGGCAGCGTAAGCCCGCCCAGGCGCAGCATCGCCTGCGTCCCGGTCTGCTCGATCCAGGCTTCCGTCATGCCGTTGCTCCCGACGTCCTTTCCCGGAACGGCCTCGTCCGGAACGTGTTCACGAGAAAGTGTGCCGCGTTTGCGTCGCCCTGATGCTTACACGGCCATGGTCACCGCGTTGTGAAGGAGACATGCCGCCTTTCCGCCTCGAATGGCTGGATGGCGGCGCCCCGTCACATCGTTCGGCAGCCTGGTCACTCGGGCCCGCTGCCGGTCAGGAGACCGTATTTATGGCGGGTGAACGTCCCATTCTGATCATGGACGATGACCATGCGCTGCGCAAAGCGCTGGTCGAGCAGCTCCAGCTCGAAGGGGAGTTCTCGGTGGAGCAGGCAGAGTCGATCGCCGAGGCAACGCGGCTGCTGGCCGAGCCGTCGGTGCGCTACGACGCGCTGATCCTCGACGTGTCGATGCCGGACGGCGACGGCCGCGACTTCTGCGCCGAGCAGCGCAAGCAGGGCCG
>CAXTCK010000081.1:0-14449 GCA_964242425.1 uncultured Acetobacteraceae bacterium
CATCCGCCCGTCCTCGACGGCATGAAAACGGGCCAGCAACGTTTTGCGGTCGATCGGGCAGGCTTCATCACCGGTCGATACGTCGACGAAGCGGATCGCCTCCCTGCGGTCGAGCCGGCGCATCAGCGCGATCTCGCGCCGGCACAGGGGACAGCCGCCGTCGAACCAGACCAGGAGCTGCGTCATGACCATCGAGATGGCGTCGCCCAGGTGGTGACGCAACCGGAGGCCCGCGTCATGGAGCAGCGGCGGATGATGCCTGGAACAGGAGGACGCTGATGCCGCGCGGGATCGACAAGTGCCACCTGCCGGCCAAGATCTGCGCCTGCTGCGGGCGCCCGTTCAGCTGGCGCAAGAAGTGGGCGCGGGACTGGCCGCAGGTGCGCTACTGCTCCGAGGCCTGCCGGCGCAAGGGCATCCCGGCCGGTCAGGCGCCGCGCACCAGTTCGTAAAGGGCGACCGCGGCGGCGTTGGACACGTTCAGGCTTTCCATGGCGCCTGGCATCACCAGGCCCGCGATCTCGTCGCAGGTGTCGCGCGTCAGGCGGCGCAGTCCCTCGCCCTCGGCGCCGAGCACCAGCGCCACGCGACGCTCCCGGAACGCGCCGCCGTCGAACCGGCCGCCGCTGGAGTCGAGGCCCACAGTCCAGAACCCGGCCGCCTTCAGCGCCGCCAGGGTGCGAGACAGGTTGACCGCGCGAAGCAGCGGCACCGTTTCCAGCGCGCCGGACGCGGCCTTGGCCAGCGCGCCGGTTTCCTCCGGGGCGTTGCGATCCTGCACGATCACCGCCGCGACGCCGAACGCGGCGGCGGAGCGCAGGATGGCGCCGACGTTGCGCGGATCGCTCACCTGGTCGAGCACCAGCACCGGCCCGGGCCGCTGCAGCACCTGGTCGAGCGGCGGGGTCGGCAGCGGATCGGCCAGCAACGCCAGCCCGCCATGAACCGCGTCGCGGCCGAGCAGGGCGTCGAGGCGCGCCCGGTCGGTGCGCTCGGCGGCCAGCGGCAGCGGACCGTTCAGGCGGCTGGACAGCCCGGCCTCGGCTTCCTCGGTCAGCAACAGGCGACGCAGGCGGCGATGGGGGTTCTGCAGTGCCGCCACCACCGGATGGGTGCCGTAGAGCCAGTTCGCGGCGCCGGAAGTGCCGCCCTGTTGCGGTGGACCGGCATGGCGTGGCGCAGCGCGGCCCTGCGCCGCTTCCTTGGGCTGGTTCCGTACCGGCGCGTTCCGGCTTGGCTGGCTCCGGTCTGGCTGACTCCGGTTCTGCGCAACGGGCTGATGCGATGGCCGACCGGTCGCATGCGCGGGACGCTTCGGGCCGGAAGGAACGGGGCGGTCGGGCGGTCTGGGTGGCATGACGCGATCCTAATCCTCCGCCCGCCCGCCGTCACCGCACGCGCAGGCTTCGGTTCCGGGGGCATCTCCGTTGACATGCGACTGGTTCAGCCCTAGGTGCCTGCCCTGCCGGAAGGGTGCCCGAGTGGCTAAAGGGGGCGGACTGTAAATCCGCTGGCGTACGCCTACGTTGGTTCGAATCCAACCCCTTCCACCAGTGGCCCCGGGCCTTGCATCCACCCAGCCGCAATCCGGCTCAGGACCGGTCCCGTCCCCGCGCCGGTTCCTGGTTCGCCTGCGATATCTCCGGCTGCTCCGGGATCGGCTTCTTGCGGAACAAGGGCGTCGACGGCGCAGATGGGGCGATGTCGGCCAAGCTGTCGCGGAACTGGCGGATCTGGTCCCGGGCCCGGCCGGAGATGTCGCCGCTTTCCAGGCCGGCGTTGACGACCGCCTCGAAGTCCAGGCTGGTCTGCGCCGCGAACAGCGCGTCGAGAACCAGCCGCTTGGTCACCGGACCCTTGCGCGCGGCCATCGCCGCCATGGCCTGCCAGGCTGCCTTGGCGGCGAGCGAATTCTCGACCGCAAGCCTGAGAAGCTGCTTCTCGTCATCCGGCATCACAAGCTCTCCGCAACGGTTCGGCATGCTGTTGAACACAACGTCGATCATGCACGGATCGCCGACGCCGGGAATGCTTCACGAACCCGTGACACCGCGACTCCGTGCTCGTGTCCGTAAGTAGGCGAGCTGTCTGCCGTGATGCTGGCCTGGAGGATCGTCCGTATCAGTTCTCGGGCCGCATCCCGCCCGGCCAGGTCGGCTGGACATGCCGTTGCGACGTCGCCACGCACCGATGAGCCGCAAAGCCGCCCGCCTTGGAACGATGTTGAGTTCCTCCCCTTCATAAGAAGGCTCACCGGAACGCTCTCGTGGAAGCGCGATGAGCAAGGCCGACGACAGCGACACCTCGCCGATCGGGAACCCGCTTCTCCTGCTGCCCCCACCGCCGGTCCTGTTCGCGACGGCGCCGAGCCCGCGTACCTTCGAAAGCGCGGCGCAGGCCCCGCTCGACCCGTCCGGCGCGTCCGCCCTCGGCCTCACGCTGATGCATGGCCGGTCCGGCCAACCCTTGACGATCCTGACCGCCAGCCGCGTGACCGCGTCCGCATTTCTTGACCGGTCGGGCAACGTCGTCATCACCTTCCAGGATATCACCACAGCCGCCCAGACCGCGCTGGACCTGCAGATCCCGAGCGGCACCAACCTGTCGACAGCGCGGGTTTCGCCGACGCCTTCGGATTTGCGACCACCGTGCAACAGGCCGCCAGGTCGGAAGGCATCCTGCCGTCCAACATCCATGTCGGCGGATACTCGCTGGGCGGAACCCTGGCTTCTACGGCACGGACAGCGCCGAGAAGGGCAACGCCTCGGCCACCATCGCGCACGTGGACCATTACGGCACCCTGGTGCAGCTCGGCACTGCGGCCGACGCCACCGAGCTGGCGCCGTTCGCGCCGGCCATCAGCGGTTACTCGCTGCAAGCGCTGGAAACCGGCAACACCCCTGCGACGCCGGCTCAGGTGGACGCGCTGACGAACGAGCTCTTCACCCTGTTCAACGAGCACCACGGCTTGAGCAACTATGAGGCCGACGCGGCCTCCGCGGTGGTGCCGGCCACGGCATACGGGCTGCAGAACACCGGCATGGCGACAATGACGGCCTCGTTGTCGCACGACATGCCGAGGCTGCTCGCCGACGCGCCTGCGCTGCTCCGCGCACCCAGCATGGGCGCCGCCTTCTCGGGCTTCCAGTCCGCGTTCCCGGACCTGGCATCGGAGTTCAGCCCGGTGATGCACGCGTCCGGCTTCGACGCCGCCCTGGCCACGATGGCGGCAGACTTGCCCGCACTGGAAGCCGACTTCGCCAGCCCGGCGAAGCTCGCCACCCTTCTGACGGCGATCGCCAGCAAGATGCAGCCCGCGACGGGCCGCGGTTCCGCAGCGCCAGTGCATGCGTCAACCGGTGCGGAGGTCACGGCCCTCGCCCTGATGCACCACATCAGTTGAAACGGGCGACGGAACCGGGACGACGCAAGCGTGTGAGTGGAGCGGGCGGAGGGAATCGAACCCTCCTCGGTAGCTTGGAAGGCTACTGCATTACCACTATGCTACGCCCGCCTTGGAGGCTGCTGTTAGCGCGGCGGCGGCCGGTTCGGCAAGACCCGGTTCGACGGCCCGGCATCCCGGCCTGCTCTTGACAGGACCGGCCGCACGCCTTCTTTACGCGACCTGCGCCGGGTTCGCCCTGCGGCCGATGCGGGATCTCCTACCCCGAACGGTCGCGAGGCGGCGGCGCTGCAGGGGTGTAGCTCAATTGGCTAGAGCGCCGGTCTCCAAAACCGGAGGTTGCGGGTTCGAGACCCTCCGCCCCTGCCAGCCGCTCGCCGATCCGGCATCGGGATTGGGCAAGCGCGTCCAACTGCTAGGCGTGAAGGTGGATCGTGGCGGCCAGTCCAGCGAAGTTCGTGCGCGACGTGCGTGCCGAGGTGACCAAGGTCACCTGGCCGTCGCGTCGCACCACCCTGATCACCACCGGCCTGGTTGCCGCGATGGCGTCGCTGACGGCGATCTTCTTCTTCGCTGTCGACCAGATCATCGGGCTGGGCGTCCGCGCGTTGTTCGGTTTCGGTTCCTGAGGGCCGCTGGGCCGAAGCTTGAAGTCTGAGGAAGAGGTCATGGCGAAGCGCTGGTACGTGGTCCACGTTTATTCGGGCTTCGAGAAGAAGATCGCACAGCAGATCAAGGAACAGGCGCAGGCCAAGGGCCTGGCCGACCACATCGACGAGGTGCTGGTGCCGTCCGAGGACGTCACCGAGGTGCGCCGCGGGCAGAAGGTGAACTCCGAGCGCAAGTTCTTCCCCGGCTACGTGCTGGTGAAGATGGAGCTGACCGACGACGCCTGGCACCTGGTCAAGGACACGCCCAAGGTCACGGGCTTCCTCGGCTCCAAGACCAAGCCGACGCCGATCTCGAACGGCGAGGCTGAGCGCATCATGAAGCAGACCCAGGAAGGGGTGGAGCGCCCGCGTCCCGCCGTGCTGTTCGAGATCGGCGAGCAGGTACGCGTGGCGGACGGCCCGTTCACCTCGTTCAACGGCACCGTCGAGGACGTGGACGAGGAGAAGGGCCGCCTGAAGGTCAGCGTCTCGATCTTCGGCCGCTCGACGCCGGTGGACCTCGAGTACGGGCAGGTCGAGAAGGTCTGAGGCGGCGGCCGGCGGCGAGGAAGCCGCCGGCCCGGCTGAACGGCGGCGGTTCAGGTTCCGGACGGTTCCGGCGCCAGTGCCGTGGCGGTGGCCGGGCCCAGCGCACGTGCTTCCCGGGCCGCCTCGTCGGCCACCTGGCCCAGCAGCTGGCTGAGGGCCGCCACCAGCGCGTCCACGTCCGGGCCGGTCGGCGTCATGACCAGGTGCAGCGCATGGCTGGCGGCGGGCCCGCCGTCCGGACGCGCCACCGACAGGGTCGCGGCGATCTCGACGTTGCCGGCCGGATCCTGCGCGAAGCGGGACACGTCGAGTTCCAGCTGGGCCTGCGCTTCCGTCGAGATCGCGCCCGCCTGCGTGAACACGGTGGTGCCTGGCAGGCGCTGCTGCAGGTCCTGCGCCAGGGTCTGGCCGATCATGTCGGCGAGCGGCTCGCTCCAGGCAGCGTCGTGCGCCAGCTTCAGCTTGTAGCCCCCGTCGCTGCGGACGATGTAGTCGCGGTCCAGGCTGCTCGCCACCCCGGGCGTGCGCAGCTTCAAGGTCAGCGGGCCGCCGCCCTGCGCCGCGCCCGGCCACGGCCGCAGCGTGTAGTAGCTCGGTTCGGACGATCCGCAGCCGCCGAGCGGAAGCAGGCCCAGCAGCGCCAGGACCGGGACGATCCCCTTCGGTGCGAGCCTCATGGACGACCTCATGGCTTGCCTCGGCCGAGCAGCAGCGAGGAGGGGTGGCGGCTGATGAAGTCGGACAGCAGCCGGATCGAGCGCGCGGTCTCGTTCAGCTGGTCCAGCGTCTGCTGCAGGCTGTGGTGGAAGTCGGAGTCGCCGCCATAGGAGGCCAGGGTGGCGTTGGCGTGGCTCACCGTCTGCTGCAGCTGGTCGGCGATCTGCGGCAGGCGCTGCAGCAGCGGCGTCAACCCCTTGTCGGCGTGGGCGGTCAGGTGCTGCGCGCTCCGGAGCGTGTCGGTCAGCGCCGCGATCGCCTGCTTCAGCTGCGCCCCGTTCACCGTGCTGTCGGTGTGGGCGAGCAGGCTGCTCAGGTTGTCGCCGATCTGCTGCAGCGGCATGGCCGCGATCTTGTCGGCCACGGTGGACAGGCTGTCCAGGATGCCGCTGATGCCGCCGGACTTGCTCGGCAGCACGATCGCATTGCCCTCGTGCCCGACATGCTCCGGCGAGGCGTTCGGGACAAACGCGAACGAGATGATGGAAGAGCCGGTCAGGAGGTTTCCGGTGTCGGTTTCGGCACGCAGCCCGTTATCGACCAGCGCCTGGGTCACGTCGGACACCGCGCCGTGGTTGATCTCGTCGTCGGAGAACACCCGCTCCGGCTGGACTTCCATCGCCACCCGCACCTGGGCGTTGCCGGTCTTGGGGTCGAGCTGCAGCTTCACGTCGGTCACGTTGCCGATCTGCAGCCCGAACATCTCCACCGGGCTGCCGGCGGCAAGGCCTTTCACCGAGCTCTTGAAGTAGGTGACCATCGACAAGCGGTCGCGGTAGCTCGCCGTGTCGGCGTCGTCCTTGCTGTCGTAGAGCTTGAACACCGCATTGTCCGGCGCTTCCGGCGCCTCCTTGTCACGACGCTGTTCCGGCAGGCCGAACGCCACGCCGCCGGACAGCACCGCCTGCAGCGACTCGACCTTGAGGCGGAGCCCGCCGCTGGCGAAGTCGACGCGAACGCCAGACACGTTCCAGAACCGGGTGTCGGACCGCAGGTAGTGGTCGAACGGCTCGCGGACGAACACCTGGATCGGGATCGGACCGCGCCCGCCGGGCGGCATGGTGTAGCCCAGCACCTCGCCCACGGGCACGTCGCGGAAGAATACCGCCGAGCCCTGGCTCAAGGAACCGACGTCGCCGCTCATCAGGGTATAGGTGCGGCCCGGCTCGTCGGAACGGACACCGGGCGGCGCTTCCAGACCCTTGAACACGTTCTGCGGCGTGCCGCCAGGAGCACCCGGATCCACTGCAATGTAGGCGCCGGACAGCAGGGTATCGAGGCCGGAGATGCTGGCGCCGCTCAAGCGCGGCCGGACCACCCAGAACTGCGCGTTGGAGGTGAGGAACGGCTTGGCGGTAGCACTCATGCGCACCTGGATGTCGACCTGCTTGAGGTCCTTCGACAGCCCGACCGACTCCACCGTGCCGAGCGCCACCGCCTTGTGCTTGACCTGGGTCTGGCCGGCGGTCAGGCCGTCCGCGGTCTCGAACTGCAGCGTGATCTCGGGCCCGCGCCGGGACAAGGTGGTCCAGCCGAGCCAGGCGGCGATCACCACCACCACGACCGGGATGATCCAGATCACGGAGAACCGTGCCGGCCGAACCGCCGCCTGGGCGGTCTGGTCGTCGGGCTGGTCCTGGTTCGCGGGCGGGCGGTCCGGATGTTCGTCGTGTCCACTCACGCGCGTAACGGCTCCGAGTCCTGGTTCGGGAGGGATGAACGGCCATGCCACGTCCGCACCGGCGACGCATGGGCGGCACCCGGCAGCCGGATGGGCCCGTTCAGGCCGGCCGCATCCCACATCACGCGCGGATCGAAGCTGTCGGCGGCGAAGATGGTCAGCACCACCACGGACGCGAAGGCGAACATGCCGGCCTCGGCGTTGATGTTGGCCAGGCCGCCGAAATGCACCAGGGCGGACAGAATCGAGACCATGAACACGTCGATCATCGACCAGCGGCCGATGAAGTCGATCAGCCGGAACAGGCGGGACCGGTCCACCAGACGCACCTCCGAGCCGCGCCAGGTGCCGAACGCCATCAGCGACAGCCCGACGATCTTGAGCACCGGCACGGTGATGCTGGCGAAGAACACCAGCAGCGCCAGCGGCAGCATGTGCGCCTGGTACAGCTCGACGACGCCGTTCAGGATGGTGTGGCCGCCGCCGCGGTTGAGCTTGATGATGGTCATCACCGGGAACAGGTTGGCCGGGATGTAGAGGATCACCGCGCAGCCGACCAGCAGCATGCAGCGCAGCACCGCCTGCGGCTTGCGACGGCGCACCGCGGCATCGCAGCGCGGGCAGCGCCCGAGCAGGTCCTCCTGCGGCAGGTCGCGCCGGCCGGTCATCACCAGCCCGCAGGTGGGGCAGCCCACCATCTGGCAAGCCGGCGGCAGCTCGATCTCGGACGCGTCCACGGTGGACAGGATCATGCGCCGGCCGTCCGGGCGCCGGATGAAGCGCGACACGCGGCGCTTGCGCCAGATCAGGTCGATGTCGACCGTGGAGTCCGTCGCCGCCATGGTCAGCATCAGCGCCGCCAGGGCGAACACCGCGGGGCCCAGGGTGACGTGGGCGAGGTCGATCAGCTTGGTGTAGGCGACAAAGATGCCGAGCATGTAGACCTCGACCATGGACCATGGCCGAAGCTGCTCGTAGCGGCGCATCAGCTTCGGCGCCCAGTCCGGCAACTTCCGACACGACGCACCCGCCAGCACCGCCAGCATCAGCCCGATCACGATCGGCGGCATGACCACGGTGGCCAGCGCCACCAGGATCGCGACAAGGGTCCAGCCTTCCCGCCACAGCTCGACCGGGCCGGTCAGCAACGTCACCTCGTGCACCCGGCCGTAGAGGTCGAGCGTCATCAGCGGCAGGGTGGCGGACACCAGGTAGAGCACGGCGGACGCGATGCAGAAGGCGAGCGGGGTCGCGACCGGCGGGTTGGTGCGCCGGCGACCCAGGCGGCCGTGGCAGCGGCTGCACTCGGCGACCTGGCCCGGCGCCAACTCGGGCATGCGCTGGAAGTAGCCGCAGAAGGTGCATTCGACCAGACCGTCCAGCGCGTGGAGCTTGAGCGTCGGCTCGTGGCTGGTGCGCGGACGGATCCGGAAGCCCTTTGCCTTGATCCTGGACCGGAACCGGGGGGAACGCGCGGAAACCAAGCCGGCAGCCTTCATGCGTGGGAGAACCTCGATTGAACGACGCGCCAGCGCCGACCGCGCCGCCGACACGGTGCAGCGGACCCGCGCATGTTGCAGCGCGGTCTGTGGCTTTGTATAGGTGTTGTGGATGCCGACATAGCTCAGGGGTAGAGCAACTGATTCGTAATCAGTAGGTCCTCGGTTCAATTCCGAGTGTCGGCACCAGCGCTCGCAACGGCAGACTTCCGTGTACGTCGTCCGCGCACCTCCCCGATGCGTACTGGCCGGAATCCCCTGCAATCCACCCCCACGTCATGCTGTCGCGCCACCGGCGCCAGCCGGCCGTGGGAGTGACCGTGCAGGTTGAGCCAGCCTCGCCCCATGTTGTGCCAGGTGCGGAAGGCGTAGTGGCACAGCACCAGTCCGACGCCCTCCACCTCCAGCTCGGCATAGGGCTGGACGCTTTGCCAAACCGAAAGATCGCGCGTGCTGGCCGGGTCGTTGTTGCCGGTGATCAGGTGCTTGGTCCCGGCCAGGCCGGACAGCAGCGCTTCCACCCGGCCCGGCTTCGCGCCGACCGCGAAGTCGCCGAGGTGCCACACCTCGTCCTCGGCGCCGACGGTCTCGTTCCAGTTCCGCTGCATCGCGTCGTCCATGGCGGCGACGGACGGAAACGGCCGGCGGTAGAGCCCACGCGCGCCGCCATGGCCGAAATGGGTGTCGGCGGTGAAGAACACCGCCAACGCGTGATGCTCAGAAGCCGGCGACGGCGTGCGGCACGTAGTCGGCTTCGAGACGCGCCACCTGCTCCGGGGTCAGGCGCACGTCCAGTGCCGCCAGGGCATCCTGGAGGTGGTGCGGCTTGGAGGCGCCGATGATCGGCGACGTGATGCCGGGCTTGGCCAGCAGCCAGGCCAGCGCCACCGCGGCGCGCGAGGCGCCGGTCGCTTCCGCCACCTCGCCCACCGCGTCGACCACGCGGGCGTCGGCCTCCTGGGTCGCGTCATACAGCTTGCGCGAGTACTGGTCGGTCTGCGCCCGTGCGGTGTCGCCGCTGCCGCCCGGGCGGGCGAGCTTGCCGCGCGCGAGCGGGCTCCACGGGATCACGCCGATGCCCTCCTCCAGGCACAGGCCGAGCATCTCGCGCTCCTCCTCGCGGTAAAGCAGGTTCATGTGGTTCTGCATGGACACGAACCGGGTCCAGCCGTGCCGCTCGGCCAGCTGCAGGGCCTTGCCGAACTGCCAGGCATACATGGAGGAGGCGCCGATGTAGCGCGCCTTGCCGCTCTTCACCACGTCGTGCAACGCTTCCAGGGTTTCCTCGATCGGCGTCTCGGCGTCGAAGCGGTGGATCTGGTACAGGTCGACGTAGTCGGTGCCGAGGCGCCGCAGGCTGTGGTCGATCTCGCTCAGGATTGCCTTGCGCGACAGGCCGCGCCCGTTCGGTCCCTCGCCCATCGGCCCGTGCACCTTGGTCGCCAGCACGATCTCGTCGCGCCGGGCGAACTCGTTCAGCGCGCGGCCGACGATCTCCTCGCTGGAGCCGGCGGAATATACGTTGGCGGTGTCGAAGAAGTTGATCCCCGCTTCCAGCGCCTGTCGGATGAACGGACGGGACTGTTCCTCCCCCAGGGTCCACTCGTGGTTGCCGCGGTTCGGCTCGCCATAGGTCATGCAGCCGAGGCAAAGCCGGGACACCTTGAGGCCGGTCCGGCCAAGACGAGCATAGTCCATGATCGCGTTCCCTTCAGCGTGCGGCGCCGATCAGCGCCTTCATCCGCGAAACAACGCCGGGAAGCCCGTCCAGGATCGCCTGCCCGATCAGGAAGTGACCGATGTTGAGCTCCGCGACCGACGGGATCGCCGCGACCGGGACCACGTTGTCGTAGCTGAGGCCATGCCCGGCATGCACCTCCAGCCCGAGCGAGGCGGCCAGCGCCGCCCCGTCCCGCAGCCGGTCCAGCTCACCCGGACGGTTCCCGGCATAGGCCCCGGTATGCAGCTCCACCACCGGGGCGCCCAACGCCGACGCCGCGCGGATCTGCGCCGGGTCCGGGTCGATGAACAGCGACACGCGCAGGCCGCCCGCGCGCAGGGCCGACACCACCGGACCGAGCGCGCGGGTCTGGCCGGCCGCGTCGAGGCCGCCCTCCGTGGTCACCTCGGCGCGCCGTTCCGGCACGATGCAGGCGGCGTGCGGCAGGACGCGAAGGGCCACCCGCACCATCTCGTCGGTGGCCGCCATCTCCAGGTTCACCGGCACCGCCAGCGCCGCGCGGATACGGGCCACGTCGTCGTCGCGTATGTGGCGGCGGTCCTCGCGCAGGTGCAGGGTGATGCCGTCGGCGCCCGCCTTCACCGCCGCCAGCGCCGCGTCGAGCGGGTCCGGATGGGCGCCGCCGCGCGCGTTGCGCACCGTGGCGACGTGGTCGATGTTCACGCCCAGCCTGATCGGGCGGGATCCGGTCGCGTTCATGCCGCCTGCTTCCTGTTGCGTGCGATGGTGTCCGCCAGGCGCAGGGCGGCGATCAGGCTGGACGGGTCGGCCACGCCCTTGCCCGCGATGTCGAACGCGGTGCCGTGGTCGGGCGAGGTACGCACCAGGTCGAGACCCAGGGTGACGTTCACCCCCTGCGCCATGTCCAGCGTCTTGAGCGGGATCAGCGCCTGGTCGTGGTACATGCAGATCGCGGCGTCGTAGCGCGCGCGGGCGGCAGGCGTGAACATGGTGTCCGGCGGCATCGGGCCGATGATCGCGATCCCGTCCGCTTCCAGCCGGCGCATCGCCGGGCGGATCACGGTGTCCTCCTCGTCGCCCATGTGCCCGTCCTCGCCCGCATGGGGATTGAGCCCGGCGATGGCCAGGCGCGGGCGGGCGATGCCGAAGTCGCGCCGCAGCGCCGCCGCGGTGGTGCGCGCCACCCGGACGATCCCGTCCGCGTCAAGCAGGTCGAGCGCCCGGCGCAGCGACACGTGGATCGTGACCGGAACCACGCGCAGGGAGGGGCCGGCCAGCATCATCACCTCCTGGCCGGAACAACCGGTCAGGGCGGCGAGATATTCGGTGTGGCCGGGATAGGGAAAGCCCGCCCGCTTCAGCACCGACTTGGCGATCGGGCTGGTGACGATCCCCGCCACCGCCCCCGTCATCGCCAGGCGCACCGCCTCGGCGATGCTGCCGGTGACGGCGGACGCGTTGCTCGGGTCTGGGTGGCCCGGAACCGGTGCGACCGACAGCGCGGTCGTCGGCAGCACCGGCAGGGCGCCTGCGAACAGCTTGCGCGCCTCGTCCACGCAGGCAACCAGCGTGCCGCCCATCACGGGATCGGCCAGCAGCACGAAGGCGGGGCCGGTATCGCGGAGCGCACGCCAGGCAGCCTGCGCGATCTCCGGCCCGATCCCGGCCGGGTCGCCCATGGTCAGCGCCAGCATCGCCGCCGCCGCCGGCAGGCCTGGATCAAACGTGCAGCGCGCGGCCGGCGGTGGCGAGGGCGGCCTCCTTGACCGCCTCGTTCAGGGTCGGATGGGCGTGGCAGATGCGCGCCACGTCCTCGGCGCTGGCGCCGAACTCCATGGCGGTGGCGAGCTCGGCGATCAGCGTGCCGGCGTCCGGCCCGATGATGTGCGCGCCCAGCAGCCGGTCGGTCTTCTTGTCGGCCAGGATCTTCACGAAGCCGTCCGTGCTGTTCATCGCCCGCGCCCGGCCGTTGGCGCTGAACGGGAACTTGCCGACCACGTAGTCGACCCCTTCCGCCTTCAGCTCCTCCTCGATCTTGCCGACGCCCGCCACCTCCGGCCAGGTGTACACCACGCCCGGGATCACGCCGTAGTTCACGTGGCCCGCCTGGCCCGCCAGCATCTCCGCCAGCGCCACCCCCTCGTCCTCGGCCTTGTGCGCCAGCATCGGGCCCGCGATCACGTCGCCGATGGCGTAGATGCCGGGAACGTTGGTGGCGAAATGCGCGTCAGTGCCGATGCGGCCGCGCTCGTCCAGCTCGACCCCGACCTCCTTCAGGCCGAGCTCCCCGGTGACCGCACGCCTGCCCACCGACACCAGCACGACGTCCGCCTCGATGGTCTCGGCCGCACCGCCCTTGTTCTTCTCGACGGTGACGACCGCACCGGTTTCGGTCGCCTCGACGCCCGTCACCTTGTGGCCGAGCCGGAACTTCATCCCCTGCTTGCCCAGCACGCGCTCGAACGCCTTGGCCACCTCGCCGTCGATGCCGGGCACCAGGCGGTCGAGGTATTCGATCACCGTGACCTCGGCACCCAGCCGGCGCCACACGCTGCCGAGCTCCAGTCCGATCACGCCGCCGCCGATCACCACCAGGTGCTTCGGCACGCTGGCGAGCTCCAGCGCGCCGGTGGAGCTGACGACGCGCTTCTCGTCGATGGTGATCCCGGGCAGGGACACGCTGTCGCTGCCGGTGGCGATCACGACGTGCTTGGCGCGGAACGCCTTGCCGTCCACCTCCACCGTGTCCGGCGCGGACAAGCGGCCGGCCCCCTTGAGCCAGGCGACGCCGTTCTTCTTGAACAGGAACTCCACGCCCTTGGTGTTGGCAGCAACCACCTCGTTCTTGCGCGCGTGCATGCGGGCCAGGTCGAGCCTGATCTCGCCGACGATGATGCCGTGGTCGGCGAAGCCGTGCGACAGCTCGTGGAAGCTTTCGGTGCTCTGCAGCAGCGCCTTGGACGGGATGCAGCCGATGTTGAGGCAGGTGCCGCCAAGCGTTGCCCGCTTCTCCACGCAGGCCACCTTCATGCCGAGCTGGGCGGCACGGAGCGCGCACACGTAGCCGCCCGGCCCGGCGCCGATGACGATCACGTCGTAGTCGGTGTCGCGGACCTCGGCCGCCGGAGCGGCCGGGGCGTTGGTCGGCACGGGTGGCGCGGGCTTGGCCGTCTCGCCGGACGAGCCAGGCAGGTCCGGGGTGGCGACGTCGCCGGGCGCCGCGATCTCGGGCTGCGGCAGGTAGCTGCCGGTCTTTCCGGGCGCCGGAGCGTTCAGGGCGCCCGACGCGTCGCCCTGGCCCGAGGCCTGCGCCTCCGGTTCCGGTGCGGCGGCCGGGGTGCCGGACGGGTCCACCGTGGCGAGCACCGCGCCCACCTCGACATCCGCCCCTTCCGCCACCGCATGGGCGCCAAGCACGCCGGCTTCCGGCGACGCCACCTCCACGCTGACCTTGTCGGTTTCCAGCTCGACCACCGCCTCGTCCGCGGCCACCGCCTCGCCCGGCTGCTTCAGCCAGCGCGCCACCGTGGCGGTGGCAACACTTTCACCCAGGGTGGGCACCTTGATCTCGGTCGCCATGAACGGTTCTCTCGAAGCTCGGAAGGATAAGGGGCGGCCTACAACCCGAGCAGCAGGCGGCGCGGATCCTCCACGCCCTCCTTGACCCGGACCAGGAAGCTCACCGCCTCCTTTCCGTCGACCACCCGGTGATCGTAGGACAGTGCCACATACATCATCGGCCTGATCACCACCTGTCCGGCCACCGCGATCGGGCGCTCCTGGATCTTGTGCATGCCCAGGATCGCCGACTGCGGCGGGTTCAGGATCGGCGTGCTCATCAGCGAGCCGTAGATGCCGCCGTTGGTGATGGAAAAGGTGCCGCCGGTCAGCTCGTCGAGCTTGAGCTGGCCGTCGCGGGCCCGCTTGCCGTAGCCGGCGATGGCGCGCTCGATGTCGGCGAAGCCCATGCGGTCGGCGTCGCGCAGCACCGGCACCACCAGCCCGCTCGGGCCGCCCACGGCAATGCCCATGTCCACGAACGAGCGGTAGACGATGTCGTCGCCGTCGATCTGGGCGTTGACCGCAGGGAACTCCTTCAGCGCCGACACGCAGGCGCGCACGAAGATCGACATGAAGCCCAGCCGAGCGCCGCCGTGCTTCTTCTCGAACGCTTCCTTGTAGTCGGCGCGCATCTTCATCGCCGCCGACATGTCGACCTCGTTGAAGGTCGTCAGGATGGCGGCGGTG
>CAXTCK010000082.1:0-14366 GCA_964242425.1 uncultured Acetobacteraceae bacterium
CCGCGTCCTCCTCCGCGCGTCGCGCGTCAATCGCGCGCCTTCCATCGTCCGCGTCAATCGCGCGCCTTCCATCGTCCGCGTCGATCGCGCGCCTCCCGTCGTCCGCGTCGACCGCGCGCCTTCCATCGCCGGCGTCGGTCGTGCGCCGTGCATCGTCCGCGTCGATCGCGCGCCTTCCATCGCCAGCATCGGTCGCGCGTTTCTTCTTCCTGTCCGTCCCGCTCATCGCGCCAGCTCCTTCAGGCTGTCACGGATCACCGTGTCGAGCCGCGCCCCCTGCCCCAGACGCTCCACCACGCGCCCCACCACCGGATGCGCTTCCACCCGTCGGAAGCCGAGCCCGGCCAGGGCGGCCAGAGCGTCGCCCTCCAGCCCGCCGCCACCGCCCGCGCTCCTGGCCCCGACCGTGCCGCTGCCCGTCGGCATGCCGCCGGCCTTGTCCTTGAGCTCGCCCAGGATGCGGTCGGCCAGGCGCGGGCCGACGCCGGGTGCGCGTGTCAGGCTGGCGCGGTCTGCGCTGGCGATGATCGCCACCAGCTCGCGCGGCGACATCGCCGACAGGATGCCGAGCGCCACCTTGGCGCCGACGCCCTGCACGGTGGTGAGCAGCCGGAACCAGTCGCGCTCGGCCGCCTCGGCGAAGCCGTAGAGCAGGATCGCGTCCTCCCGCACCACCGTTTCCACCAGCACGCGCGCCAGCTCCGGCGGATGCGGCAGCGAGGACAGGGTGCGGGTCGAGGCCTGCACGAGGTAGCCGACCCCGCCCACGTCCACCACGCAGCGGTCGCTCTCGACCTGAACCAGCAGCCCGGTGAGCAGGGCGATCATGCCGGGGAAGGCCGGAAGGACAGGTCGGGGTGGGCCGGGCCGGTCGAGAACAAGGAGGGGTTCCGTCGCATCGGGAGGATCACGAGCGTTCCATAGCACGCCGCATCCCGCACGGCAGAGGATCGCTCGCCGCGCGGCGTCCATGCCCGGCGACTCGTCCATGCGACATCTTCGGCCCGCCGGCCGGCGGCGTGGGCGCGCCCTGCGGCAGCATGAACGCGACACCGCGATCCGGACGTGGCCACTGCCACTGCGGACCGACCACAGCGTGCAGTGCGATACGATACCGTAACTTAACAATGGGCATCGCGGTTTTTCCGGTCTGTCGGCTTGCTAACGATGATGCCTTGCTTTAACCCGACATCATCGTAACGAGACAACAGGAACGTTTGAAAAGAACGAATGCCAGATTGTTATCTTCGAAAGTTTGAGTTCTTAGAAGGCTACTTTGCGTATCGAGTTGCCAACCGAAGTTGCCTTCTAACGGAACGACAGGATTTCGTCACGTTCCGCACGACATCGAACAGCCAAGGAACATCCTGATGAGCATTGGTATCCGGGCCGCAGTGGCCTGCGCCTTATCGTCCTGCATCGCCGTCGGAGCGCGTGCGCAAGCTTTGCCGACCATCACCAAGCCGGTGGTCATCGACCTGTCCGCACCGGGCGGCGCTCCGGCTTCCGCCGCATCGGTGACGATGGTGTCGCCGGGAAGCGGCGCGAACGGCCCGCAGACGGCGCAGGTCGGCGTGAACGCGAAGTGCACCAAGAGCAACTACCTGGCAGCCAACACGGTCGGCGAGGTCGACTGCCTTTATTCAATGCTGCGGCAGGACGGCCCGAACAGCGACGGCAGCGGCCTGCTGGTCGACGCCCAGAACACCGGCATGGGATTTCTATCCGATTCCGAAATGGTTGCATCGTCGGTGAACCGCGCGACCAACGTCGCCAATCTCGCCCTCGACATACAGCAAGGCGTCATCAACCACGGCACCACCATGTACGGCGCCGTTTATAACGCCACGACCGGCATCGGCGACACCGGCATGGTGGTGCAGGCCAGCACCGGTGCCAACTGGAACTACGCCCTTCGCGCCCTGAACGGCTCGGGCGTGCAGTACTTCTCGCTCGACAGCCAGGGCAACACGATCCAGACCGGCACCGCAAACATCAACGGCGTCTACGTGAAGGGCGTGCTGCAGGCGAGCGCCTCGCCGGTCAACGGCGTCGCAGAAACGCGCACCGTCAGGAAGGCAGACTGCGGAACGATCATGCGCAGCACCTCCGACACGGCGCTCACGCTTTCGGTGCCGAACGGCCTTCCGGTGGGGTGCCGCATCAACATCATCCAGGCAGGACAAGGATCCGTGCGGATCGCGGGGAACGGCGCCATGCGCAGCGAGCGCCTCGGCGCGCAGTCCGCGGTGCAGGTGACGCAAGGACGCTTCGCCGAAGCCTCGCTGCTGATCGACAGCAGGTCGAGCTTCCTGCTCGGCGGCCAGGTATCGGACGCGGGCGGCGGTGCTGCGCTGGCCGATGCCGCTCGCGTGTCCTCCTCGCCGATGGTGTCGCTCGCCTCCTGGCACCCGGGACGCCAGGAAGGCGCTGACCCGCGCTGACGCGTCAGCCGGGCTTCCGGCGCCGGGGTCCGGGCGACCCCTGCCCAGGGCGTGGCCGGTCCCGGCCAGGGGAGGTCGCCACCAGCACGTCGCTGGCATCGGCGCCGAGCAGGCGCAGTTGCGTCGGCTCGGCGCCGGCTGCGTCCGCCGACGCTTCTCCCTGGGCGCCGAGCGGGATCGGCCAGAAGCATTCCACCCGCCCGTCCTCGCCACGCAGCGCCAGAAACACCACGCGGTCGACGGCACCCGCGGGGGCCGCTTCCAGCGCCAGCCGGAACACCAGCCCTTCCGCCTTGTCGCCGCCCAGCGCCATGGTCAGCTGCTGCGCCTCGATCACCTGGCGGCGCAGGGTGCGGTTGGTCGGCTCGTCCGCCGATCCGCGGAAGAAGCGCACCGGCACGTCCTCGATCAGGAACACGAAGTGGTGGCTGCCATCCAGCACGGTGAGCCAGTTGTGCGTGCCGCGCTCCGCCGCGCGCTGCAGGCGCTGCCGGCCGAAGGCATAGGCGCGGCAGCCGATCGACCAGGTGTCGTCGCCCATCTCGATCGAGGCGAGCCGCACCGCGTCCCGGCGCGCATGCGCCAGAAGCAGCGCGCACACCCGGAGCCGCTCCTCGGTCAGCGCCGGGTGGATGGTCCACGGCAGCACGTCGGCCGGTACCGGGATCGGCTGAACCGGGATCGGCTGAACTGGGTGCGGATCGTCCGGAAGCGTCACGATCCGGAGCCTAGCATGCCGGGCGGCGGCGGCGACAAGGGCCATCGCCGAACCGCCGGTCGCGAACCGCGTTCACGATCCCTACCCCTCTAGGAGCCGCCACGCCATGTCCGTGTTCCCGTCGCAGCCGTCGATCGACGCACCCGACGTCGACCTGGCGCCGGACCAGGCGCCAACCGTTCTGCCGCCGGAAACCGCAGCCGACGGGTCGCCGGCGCGCCGTCCAGGCGATCCCGACCCGGCACCGGTGGATGACGGGGCACCCATCTTCTCGACCGATCCGCTCCGCTAGCGCCCAGGGGCGCCGCCGCCGCCGAAACCCTTTTCCCGGCGCCTCGCCATGCTGGTCGTCCGCGAGCTCGGCTACCGCGCACCGGAGCAGGTGTTCGCAGCCCTCGCCGGGGAACCGATACTGGCCTGGCTGGACAGTGCCGCCCCGGCCGACGCGCGCAGCCGCTACAGCTACCTGTGCGTGCGGCCGTTCCGGCTGTTGCAGGCACGCGGCCGTCGTGTGACGGTGGACGGGCAGCACGGCGCGGGCGACCCGTTCGAGGCGGTGGAAGCGGAGCTGGCGCGCTGGCACCTCCCACCCGGCCTGGCCCCGGTGCCCTTCGCGGGCGGAGCGGTCGGGTTCTTCGGCTACGAGCTGGGCGGGGTTCTGGAACAGCTGCCGGCGCGCCATCCCGACGGGCTCGGCGTGCCGGACATGAGCGTCGCGTTCTTCGACGTGGTGATGGCGTTCGACCTCCGGCAGCAGCGCTGCTGGCTGCTGTCTTCCGGGCTGCCCGAGCACGACCCGGAGCGGCGTGCCGCCCGCGCCGCCCATCGGGCGGCGGAGATGCTGGTCCTGCTGGACCGCATCCCGCCGCATCCGCGTCAGCCGGTGCCGCCGTTGGCGTGGACGCCGGACCTCGACCGCGCGGCCTACGAGGATCGCGTGCGACGGGTGCTCGATGCCATCCAGGCCGGCGACATCTTCCAGGCCAACCTGACCCTGCGCCACCTGGCGCGCCGCCAGGCGGGGACGTGCACCGCCGAGATCTACCTGCGGCTGCGCGCCCGCAGCCCGGCGCCGTTCGCCGCCTACCTCGGCATCCCGGGGACCACGCTGCTCAGCGCCTCGCCCGAGCGCTTCCTGCGGCTCGACCCGCACGGACGGATCGAGACGCGGCCGATCAAGGGCACGCGGCCGCGCGGCACCGACCCCGAGGCTGACCGCCAGCTGCGCCAGGCGTTGCTGGACAGCGTCAAGGACCGGGCGGAGAACCTGATGATCGTGGACCTGATGCGCAGCGACCTCGGCCGGGTCGCCGTGCTGGGCAGCGTGACGGTGCCGGTGCTGTGCGAGGCGGAGCGGTTCGCTTGCCTGCATCACCTGGTGTCGGAGGTGCGGGCGCAGCTGCGGCCGGGGCTGGGCGCTGTGGACCTGCTGCGCGCCGCGTTCCCGGGCGGCTCCGTCACCGGCGCGCCCAAGATCCGCGCCATGGAGATCATCGACGCGCTGGAAGCGTCGCGGCGTGGGCCGTACTGCGGCTGCATCGCCTGGCTCGGCTTCGACGGCGCCATGGACAGCAGCATCGTGATCCGCACCGTGGTGGCGACCGGCACGACCCTGGCGGCGCAGGCCGGCGGCGGCATCGTCGCCGACTCCGACCCGGCGGGAGAGTACGAGGAGATGCGGCTCAAGCTGCGGCCGCTGCTGGACGCGTGCGGCGGCGAAGCGTGAGCTGCTGGCTGAACGGCACGCTGCGGCCGGCGGGACGCGCCGCGATCGACCCCAGCGACCGCGGCTTCACCCTGGGCGACGGGCTGTTCGAAACCGTGCGGGTGACGGACGGCCAGCCGGCGCATCTGCGCCGCCATCTGCTGCGGCTGCGCGCGGGCGCCGCCCTGCTGCGGATCCGGGTGCCGTGGGACGACGACGCGCTCGAGGCCGGCCTGCTCGCCATCCTCGACGCCGAGGCGGTACGGGATGGCAGCGCGCGGCTCACGCTGTCGCGCGGGCCGGCGCCGCGCGGCGTGCTTCCCCTGCCGCCGGACCGGCCGACCGGGCTGATCACCGCGGCCGCGGCGGCACCGGCTTCCGGTCCGGTGCGCGCGATCCTGTGCACCACCACGCGGCGCAACGAGTTCTCGCCCGTGTCGCGGATCAAGTCGCTGAACTACCTCGACGGGGTGCTCGCCCGCATGGAGGCGGAGCGGGCGGGGGCCGACGACGCGCTGCTGTCCAACACGCGCGGCCTGCTGGCGGAAGCCTCCGCCGCCAACCTGTTCGTGCTGCAGGGCGGCCGGCTGTCGACCCCGCCGGTGGCGGACGGCGCCCTGCCAGGCATCCGGCGCGCGCTGCTGATCGAGCGCTGCGCCGCCGTGGAGTTATCGCTCGCGCCGGACGCGTTGTTCAGGGCGGACGCGGTGTTCCTGAGCAGCAGCCTCGGCCTGCGCGCGGTCGCGACGCTCGACGGCCGCACCCTGTCGCGACGCGACGACCTGGTGGCCGAGCTGGATCGCCGAACCCGCTGACCGCACGCAGCGATCGTTCCGGCCACGCTTGAACTGCACCGTTCGATCGGGCAGGCAGGGGATACCGACGGTCGCCCAAGGACCCCAGCGCGATGCCACGAAACCCCATGGCCCCGGCACGCCGCGTGTCGCGGCTGCTCCTGCTGCTTCCGTTCGCGGGGCTGCTCTGGGTGCCGTTCTACGACCGCCCCGGCCCGGTCCTGCTCGGGTTCCCGTTCTTCTACTGGTACCAGCTGGCCTGGGTGCCGGTCACCGCCGGACTGGTCTGGCTGGTCTGGCGGCTGGAACGTTCATGAACACCGTTCACGCGGGCGTCGCCGGGCCGGGTGCCGCCGGCATCGCCGTGTTCGTGCTGCTGTTCGCGCTCACCATCCTGCTCGGCGCGTCCGCCGGCTGGCGGCGCGGCCGCACCGGCCGGGCGGCGGCCGACAGCACCGAGGAATGGGGGCTCGGCGGGCGCTCGTTCGGCACCTGGATCACCTGGTTCCTGGTCGGCGGCGACTTCTACACCGCCTACACGGTGATCGCGGTGCCGGCGCTGGTGTATGCCACCGGCGCCTACGGCTTCTTCGCCCTGCCCTACACCATCATCGTGTACCCGTTCGTGTATGCGGTGATGCCGAGGCTGTGGCAGGTCGCCAGGGAGGGCGGCCACGCCACCGCCGCCGACATCGTCCGCGCCCGCTACGGCAGCCGCGTCCTGGAACGCGCGGTGGCCGCGACCGGGCTGCTGGCGATCCTGCCCTACATCGCGCTGCAGCTGGTCGGCATGCGCACGGTGCTGCAGGCGCTCGGGCTGCCGGGCGAGGCGCCGCTGGTCGTGGCCTTCGCCCTGCTCGCCGCCTATACCTGGCTTGGCGGCCTGCACGCGCCCGCGGTCACGGCGTTCCTCAAGGACGTCATGATCTATGTCGCGGTGATCGCCGCGGTCACGGTGATCCCGCGCCATCTCGGCGGCTACGGCGCGGTGTTCGCGAGCGCTGGCCTGCACATGAAGCCGGCGCCGCCCGGCCACGTGCTGGGGACGGGGCAGTCGGTGCCCTATGCGACCCTGGCGCTGAGCTCGGCCCTGGCCGCCTTTCTCTACCCGCACACCCTGACCGGCGTGCTGGCGGCGCGCGACGCGGACACGATCCGGCGCAACGCGGTGATGCTGCCGGCCTACACCCTGCTGCTCGGGCTGATCGCGCTGCTCGGGCTGATGGCGCACGCGGCCGGCATCGCCACCACGCACCCGAACACGGTCGTGCCGTCGCTATTCCTGCGGATCTTTCCCGGCTGGTTCGCGGGCTTCTGCCTCGCCGCGATCGCGATCGGGGCACTGGTGCCGGCGGCGGTGATGGCGGTGGGGGCGTCCAACCTCCTGACCCGCAACCTGCTGCCGGCCGGCGCCCGAACCACGACGCGCGCGTCGCAGGTGGCGGCACTCCTGGTCAAGGTGGCGGCACTCGGCTTCGTGCTGCTGCTGGACCCGGTGTTCGCCATCGACCTGCAGCTGCTGGGCGGCGTGTGGGTGCTGCAAACCCTGCCGGCGCTGGTGGGGGTGCTGCTGCCCCTGCGGCTGACGTCGACGGGGCTGCTGGCGGGCTGGGCGGCCGGCATGACGGGCGGCAGCGTCATGGTGATCGCGGACGGGCTGAAGCCGGTGCACGCGCTCCACCTGGGCGGCCTGCACCCGGTCGGCGTGTCCACCGCCCTGCTGGCGCTGGCGCTCAACCTTCTGGTGACGCTGGCGGTGTCGCTTCTTCCGCAGGCGAGCCGGCCACGCGCCGGGTGAGGCGCGGGCGCCGGTGCCGGGCCAGGTCGCCTTCTCCGGCCGCACGGAAGCGTTAAAGGAAATCGCGGGCGAACCCGCCTATTCGATGGCATGCTTGCAATTGTGCGGCTTTTTCCGCCATGCCGATGCTGTTAAGTCACCGCCCGACGTGGCTGCGCCGCCGGGCCCGGTTCGTGAACGCCCCGGCCAGCCCGACATCCCAGCCCGCCCGCCCAGGAAGGTCGATACGATGCCCTTGTTCGTGATCGAGATCGGCGACGAGCCGATCCTCGTGTTTCCCGAGGACACCCTGGCGCTGGCGCAGGAGGAAGCGGCCACCGGCAACGTGACCGAGGCGCTGCAGGAGTTCGAGCGCGACGGGGCGCCGGTGTGGGACGGCAAGGCGAAGCTGACGGTGCGCGAGGCCAGCGCGGAGGAGACGGCGCACTACGACGCCGGCTTCGCCGAGGCCATGGAAGACGGCGAGGTGTCCGATGAGGAGCGCGACGAGTTCGCGGTGTTCCTGATCGAGACGGATGACGCGGAGTGATGACGGGCATGGACGGAATGGAACTGGGCGGGATGGCGGGCAGCGTCGCAGCGAAGCGTCCGCGCATGAGCTATCGCCAGGCGGCCCGGCTGATGATCAACAAGCACGGCCGCAACGCCCGCGCCTGGGCCCTGAAGCGCGCCGCCGAGCTGCGTGCCGCCGACGACCTCGAGGCGGCGGCGCTGTGGGTCAAGGTGAGCGAGGAAGTCGCGGTGCAGCAGGCGGAAGCGTCGCACGTGGCGTGAGGCGACCAGGTCCGTTGCGGCGCGTCACGCCTGCGGAACGGCGTGGCTGTCGGCGACGAAGTGGAAGAACCGGCCGCTGAACGGCTTCAGCACGTCAAGGGTCAGGGCGTGCGACCGCGTCTTGATGTCCGACGACAGCGACTGGTCCAGCGCGTCCTGCGAGGCGAAGTCCATCTCCAGCACCATGACGATCGGGATGGCGCCTGGATCGGCGTGCAGCACGCGCTGCACCCGCACGTCCAGCACGTTGGGGAAGGAGCGCCAGATCGGCTCCAGCCTCGCCTTCACGTCGGCGAAGAACGCGTCCTCGCCGCCCGCCTCGATCGCGCCCTCGTAGATCGCCACGCGCGTCAGCATCGCATCCTCCCGTCCGTGTCCCTGCGGACAGCGCGGGACGGGCAAGCGGGTTCAATCGCGCCGGCTGAACGACCAGTAGAGCGGCTGCCGGCCGGCGGCGAGCGCCTTGGCCTCGTAGCGTGTCGGCGGCCAGCCCTCGGGACGGTTGTCGGCCGGGGGCGGCGTGTGGAACAGGAACTGCGAGGCGGGGGCCGCCATGACGTCCGCCACCCAGTTCTGGTAGGTCGGGTCGTCGCTGGCGACGCGCCACTCCGCACCCGGCCGCAGCGCGCGTCCCAGCAGGGGGATCAGCGCCGGATGCACGAAGCGGCGCTTGGCGTGGCGCGCCTTGGGCCAGGGATCGGGGAACAGGAGGAACAGCCGGTCGAGGCAGGCGGGCGGCAGGGCACGCAGCAGGGTGCGGGCGTCGTCGTCCCACAGCCGCAGCCCGGGCGGCAGCGATGCGGTGTCCTCCTCGCCCTCGGGCACGAGCCGGCCCAGCAGGGAGCACAGCCCGTTCTCGAACACCTCGCAGGCGATCAACCCGATCGATGGGTGCATGCGGTTCTGCGCCAGCGCGTGCTCGCCGCCGCCGAAGCCGACCTCCAGCCACAACGCGGCCGGCTCGATGCCGAAGCCCGCTTCCGGCTGTTCGGGCGTCGCGAAGCGCATGCGCGGCAGCGTCTGGTCGAGCAGGCGCTGCTGCCGCGGACGCAGCGGATGGCTGCGTTGCCGGCCATACAACCGGTCCGGCGGCGGCTTCACCGCCAAGGTGGAACGCGCTCCTAGAAACGGTCGGACAATGCACCAGGCCGAGCGGAAATGGCGTGGTTGTCGCGGACCTGGAGCGGAGCGGCCGTCGGGCCGTGAGCACCGGAAGCCGCGAGAACCGCGTCGGAACGCCGGCCCTGGAGCATTTAACGACCGTTTCTAGCGGTTGAAGGCTTGGCGCAGGGTGTCCACCAGGTCGGTCTTCTCCCAGGTGAAGTCGTCGCGCCCGGCGTCCGGGGTGCGGCCGAAGTGGCCGTACGCGGAGGTGGCGGCATAGATCGGGCGGTTCAGGCGCAGGTGGCGGCGTATGCCACGGGGCCTGAGATCCACCACCTCGCGCAGCACGCGGCCGAGGCGGTCCTCGTCCACGTCGTGGCCCGAGTTGTCGAGGTCGACATACACCGACAACGGGTGCGCCACGCCGATGGCGTAGGAGATCTGCAGGGTGCAGCGGTCGGCGAGGCCGGCGGCGACGATGTTCTTGGCCAGGTAGCGGCACACATAGGCGGCCGAGCGGTCCACCTTGGTCGGGTCCTTGCCCGAGAACGCGCCGCCGCCATGCGGGGCGGCGCCGCCATAGGTGTCGACGATGATCTTGCGCCCGGTGAGGCCGCAATCGCCGTCCGGACCGCCGATCACGAAGATGCCGGTCGGGTTGACGTAGAACTCGTCCTCCGGAACCTCCCAGCCCTCGGGCAGCACCTCGGCGACGATGCCGCGCAGGGCGTCGCGTATCTCGCCCTGCGGCTTGTGCTCGTCGTGCTGGGTGGAGATCACCACGGAGGTGGCCCCGACCGGGCGGCCGCCCGCGTAGCGCAGCGTCACCTGGCTCTTGGCGTCGGGCTGCAGCCCGTGCCCGCGCGGGTCGCCGCTCTTCCGGAGCTCGTTCATGCGGCGCAGGATGCCGTGCGCGTAGTGGATGGGAGCCGGCATCAGCGTCTCGGTTTCGCAGTTGGCGAAGCCGAACATGATGCCCTGGTCGCCGGCGCCCTCTTCCTTGCTGCCGGTGCCGTCGACGCCGACCGCAATGTCGGCGGACTGCTCGTGGAGGTGGTATTGCACCTCGGCGTTCTTCCAGGAAAAGCCGCTCTGGTCGTAGCCGATGTCGCGCACCGCGTTCCGCGCGGCGTCCACCAGCAGTTCCCTGGTCACCGAGGCGGGACCGCGCACCTCGCCCGCCAGCACGATGCGGTTGGTGGTCACCAGCGTCTCGCAGGCGACGCGCGCCTCGGGGTCGGCCTGGAGGAAGCAGTCCAGCACCGTGTCGCTGATGCGGTCGGCGACCTTGTCCGGATGGCCTTCGGACACCGATTCCGACGTGAACAGGAAGTCGCCCTTGTTGCGCATGGTGCTCCTCATCGGCGCCAGGCGCGCCACCGCGCGGGGCCGCCTTGGGCAGGCGGCCGCCGTTGTTCGGGGGGGTTTGGCGGAAACCGCCCACAGGGTCAAGAACGAGACGGAGCCGTCAGCGCAGGCCCAGCACGTGGTCCATGTCGTAGAGTCCAGCGGGACGGCCGGCGGTCCAGAATGCCGCGCGCACCGCGCCGGCGGCGAACACGCGGCGGTCAAAGGCGCGGTGGGTCAGGGACACCTGTTCGGAGCCAGCGGTGAAGGACAGGGTGTGCTCGCCCACCACCTGCCCGCCACGCAGGGCGGCGAAGCCGATCGCGCCGGGGCGGCGCGGGCCGGTGAACCCGTCGCGGCCGCTGTCGCGCACCGACGCGAACTCGACCCCGCGCGCCTCGGCCACGGCGCGGCCCAGGGCGAGGGCGGTGCCGGACGGCGCGTCGAGCTTGTGCCGGTGGTGCATCTCCACGATCTCGGCGTCGTACTCGCCGCCGTCCAGGGCTGCCGCCATCAGCCCCGCCAGGCGGGTGACCAGGGCGACGCCCGGCGAGAAGTTGGCCGCCTGCACCACGGCGATCCGCGTGGACGCCTGCCGCACCGCCGCCTGCGCCCCGTCCGACAGCCCGGTGGTGCCAAGCACCCAGGCGGCTCCCGCTTGCGCCAGCACCGACGCATGCGCGGGTGCCGCGTCGGCATGGGTGAAGTCGATCACCACCTCGGCGATACGCGCCAGGTCGTCGATGCGCTCGAACACCGGAACGCCGGCCGGACCGTCGCGGCCGGTACCCGGCCTGACGCTGCCGCCGATCAGCTCGGCATCCGTCCCGGCCAGCTCCTCGACCAGAAGCCGGCCGACGCGGCCGTCGATGCCGGCGATGCCTACGCGCACGAGAAAAGGCGACGCGACCACAAGGATCGCGCCGCCACTTCCTGTCCGTGGAACGGGTGGGGGGGGGACGTCACCACGAACAACAAAACGCTAGGCTCCGACGTCAACGGTTTCAACAAAATCGGCGACGCGGCGGCCCGGGCTCACGCAGTTGCTACCGGATCCTCATCCCCTGCCCTCGAAGAAGTCGCGGACGCGGCCGAAGAACCCTTCGGTTTCCGGGTTGCTCTTGTCGTTCTCGCCCGCTTCCGACTGGAACTCCTCCAGAAGCTCGCGCTGCCGCTTGGTCAGGTGGCGCGGGGTTTCCACCGCGAACACCACGTACATGTCGCCGCGCGCGGCGGAGCGGAGCACGGAGAAGCCCTTGTTGCGCAGGCGGTGCTGGTCGCCGGTCTGCGAGCCGGCCGGCACCGTCAGCCGGGTGCGGCTGCCGTCCACCACCGGCACCTCGACATGGCCGCCCAGGGCGGCGGTGGCCATGTTGAGCGGCACGCGCACCACCACCGTGGAACCGTCGCGCTGGAAGATCTCGTGCGGCTTCACGCCCACGTGCAGGTAGAGGTCGCCGTTCGGCACGCCCTGCGGGCCCGCCTCGCCCTCGCCCTGCACGCGCAGCCGGGTGCCGTCCTCGATGCCGGCCGGGATGTCGACCGACACCTGGCGCTCGCGTTCCACCGTGCCGGCGCCGCGGCACACCTTGCACGGGTTGCGCACCACCTTGCCGGCGCCGCCGCAGGTAGGGCAGCCGCGCTCGACCAGGAAGAACCCCTGCTGCGCCCGCACCTTGCCGGCGCCGTGGCAGGTGGGACAGGTTTCGGCACCCCGGCTCTTGTCCTCCGAGCCGGTGCCGGAACAGCTGTCGCAGGCGACCCGGCTCGGCACCCGGAGCGACCGCTTGATGCCGCCGAAGGCCTCGACGAGGCTGATCTCGACCTGGGCGCGTATGTCGTTGCCGGTGCGGGCGCGTCCGCCGCCGCGACGCCCGCCCATCATGTCGCCAAACATCTGGCCGAAGATGTCGCCGAGGTCGCCCGCGTCGAAGCCGCCGGCACCCGGCCCGCCGCCCTCGAACGCGGCATGGCCGAAGCGATCGTAGGCGCCGCGCTTCTGGTCGTCCTTCAGGACGTCATAGGCCTCGTTGAGCTCCTTGAACCGCGTTTCGGACGCCTTGTCGCCCGGGTTGCGGTCGGGGTGGTACTTCATGGCAAGCTTGCGATACGCCTTCTTCAGGTCGTCCGCGGACGCGTCCCGGGCGACCTCGAGGGTCGCATAGTAGTCCTGCTTGGCCATCGGTCCCTCATCGGCGGCCCGGTCGCATCCCGTGTCGGGCACGCGCGGCCGTCATGTCGTGCATCCACATCCCGCGACGAACGCCCGCCTTCGTGATGAAGCGCGGGCGTCTTCGCGGTCAGGATCGGTTGCCGGGCGGCGTGCCGCCCGGGTTCCATCCGGTCAGGCGGACTTCTTCTTGTCGTCGATGTCCTCGAAGTCGGCATCCACCACGCGCTCGCCGCCGGCCGCGCCACCCGGAGCACCGCCCGGGGCGCCGCCCGAGGCGCCACCGGCTGCTGCGGACGGGTCGCCCGCCCCGGCGGACGCCTCGCCGGCACCCGCCTTGTACATCGCCTCGCCCAGCTTCATCGACACCTGGCCCAGACGCTCGGTCGCCGCCTTGAGCGCCTCGACGTCGCTGCCGGCGATCGCGGTCTTTGCCGCCGCGATGGCGGCCTCCGCCTCGGACTTCTCGGCGGCCGGCACCTTGTCGCCGTTCTCCGACAGGGTCTTCTCGGTCTGGTGCACCAGGCCTTCCGCCTGGTTGCGCGCTTCCACCGCCTCGCGCTTGGCCTTGTCGGCCGTGGCGTTGGCCTCGGCCTCCTTGACCATGCGGTCGATGTCGCCGTCCGACAGGCCGCCCGAGGCCTGGATGCGGATCTGCTGCTCCTTGTTGGTCGCCTTGTCCTTGGCGGACACCGACACGATGCCGTTGGCGTCGATGTCGAACGTCACCTCGATCTGCGGCACGCCGCGCGGCGCCGACGGCAGGCCCATCAGGTCGAACTGGCCGAGCATCTTGTTGTCGGCCGCCATCTCGCGCTCGCCCTGGCTGACCTTGATGGTCACGGCGGACTGGTTGTCCTCGGCGGTGGAGAAGGTCTGGCTCTTCTTGGTCGGGATCGTGGTGTTGCGGTCGATCAGGCGCGTGAACACGCCGCCCAGCGTCTCGATGCCGAGCGACAGCGGCGTCACGTCGAGCAGCAGCACGTCCTTGACGTCGCCCTTCAGCACCGCGCCCTGCACCGCGGCGCCGATCGCCACGACCTCGTCGGGGTTGACGTTGCGGGCCGGCTCCTTGCCGAAGAACTGCTTCACCGCCTCGATGACCTTGGGCATGCGGGTCATGCCGCCGACCAGGATCACCTCCTCGATCTCGCCCGCCGTGACGGACGCGTCCTTGAGCGCCGCGCGGCACGGCCCGAGGGTCCGCTGGATCAGGTCGTCGACCAGGGATTCCAGCTTGGCCCGGCTCAGCTTCAGCACCAGGTGCTTCGGCCCGGAAGCGTCGGCGGTGATGAAGGGCAGGTTGATCTCGGTTTCCTTGGACGAGGAAAGCTCGATCTTGGCCTTCTCGGCCGCCTCCTTCAGGCGCTGCAGGGCGAGCTTGTCCTGGCGGAGGTCGATGCCCTGCTCGCGCTTGAACTCGTCCGCGAGGTAGGCGATCACGCGGGCGTCGAAGTCCTCGCCGCCCAGGAAGGTGTCGCCGTTGGTGGACTTCACCTCGATCACGCCGTC
>CAXTCK010000083.1:0-14183 GCA_964242425.1 uncultured Acetobacteraceae bacterium
AGGGGCGAGGTGCCGGTCGGCGCGGTGGTGCTGGCGCCGGACGGGCGCGTGCTGGCCGCCGCGGGCAACGAGGTGGAGCAACGCCGCGACGCTTCCGCCCATGCCGAGCTGCTGGCCCTGCGCGCGGCGGCCACGGTGCTTGGCCAAACCAGGCTCGACGGGTGCAGCCTGGTGGCCACCCTGGAGCCGTGCCCGATGTGCGCCGCCGCGTGCTCGCATTTCCGCGTCGCCCGCGTCGTGTTCGGCGCCTACGACCCGAAGGGCGGCGGGGTGGAGCACGGCCCACGCCTGTTCCGGCAGCCCGGCTGCCTGCACCGGCCGGAGGTGGTCGGCGGCGTGCGCGAGCGCGAATCCGCAACCCTGCTGCGCGATTTCTTCCGCACCCTTCGCGGCTAACGCAGGTTTCATCGCCGCGTAGGAGTGAAGCAGGGCGGCAAGGCCCATCTTCCGCTGCATCGTCGACCGTCCCACACCGGCCGGCTCCCCTTCCGAAACAACAGGAACACCATGCCGGACGCCACGCAGAACTTCCGCCCCCGCTCCCGTCTGGTCGCCACCGCGTGCGCCGCCGCCTTGCTGGCGGGCACCACGTTTGGCGGCGTCGCCCCGGCGCTCGCGCAGAACGCCCTCCAGCCGAGCGGCATGAGCCAGAAGCTCCCGGACTTCGTCGACCTGGCCAAGCAGGTGCGCCCGGCGGTGGTGTCCATCACCTCCATGCTCAAGGACGACGGCTCCGACGACGAGCAGGGCGGGGAAGGCGGCGGTGGCGGCGGCCAGCAGATGCCGTTCCCGTTCCCGTTCGCGTTCCCGATGCAGCCGCAGAACCACGGCTCGCGCACCGTCGAGGCGCGCGGCTCCGGCTTCATCATCTCCGCCGACGGCTACATCGTCACCAACAACCACGTGGTGAAGAACGCTTCCTCGGTCAGCGTCACCCTGGACGACGGCACGGTGCTCAAGGCCAAGGTGGTCGGCCACGACAGCGGCACCGACATCGCCCTGCTCAAGGTCAAGCCGTCCGCCAAGCTGTCCTTCATCCAGCTCGGCGAAAGCGACGACGTGCAGCCGGGCGAGTGGGTGATCGCGGTCGGCAACCCGTATGGGCTCGGTGGCTCCGTCACCGCCGGCATCGTGTCGGCACGCGGCCGGGACATCGGCGACGGCCCGTACGAAAGCTTCATCCAGGTCGACGCGCCGATCAACCGCGGCAACTCCGGCGGCCCGCTGATCACCCAGGACGGCAAGGTGGTGGGCGTGAACACCGCCATCCTGTCGCCGGGCAACGGCGGCGGCTCGATCGGCATCGGCTTCGCCATCCCGTCCGACACGGTGAAGGACGTGGTGGCGCAGCTGGAAAAGACCGGCCACGTGCAGCGCGGCTTCATCGGCGTCACCGCGCAGAGCATAAGCCCTGGCATGGCCAAGGCGCTGAACCTGCCGGTCAAGGGCAGCAGCCCCGATACCGCCGGCGCCCTGGTCGCCAGCGTGCAGGACGACAGCCCGGCGTCCAAGGCCGGCATCAAGCCCGGCGACGTGATCACCAAGCTGAACGACCAGAAGGTCGGCAACCCGCGCGACCTCGCGATCAAGGTCGCCGGCGTGGCACCCAACACCAAGGTGACGCTGACCTTCCTGCGCAACGGCACCACGCAGACCGCGGACGCGACCGTGGCGTTGAAGTCCGGCGGCGGCAACAACCAGAACGCGTCCGGGCAGAACGGCAGCGGCGGCAACACCGGCTCCATCGGCGTGACGCTGGCCGCCCTGAGCCCCGACCTGCGCCAGCAGCTCGGCCTGGACGACGACGTCAAGGGCGTGGTGGTGCGCGACGTGCAGAGCGGCTCGGCCGCCGACCAGGCCGGGCTCAAGGCCGGCGACGTGATCGTGGGCGTCGGCAATGCCCTGGTGAGCAACCCGCATCAGGCGGCGGATGCGATCCACGCGGCGCTCAAGAACGGCGAGGTGGCGCTCCGCGTGCTGCATGACGGCCAGATGCTGTTCGTGGCGATCTCGCCCAACAACAACGGGGGCGACAGCGGCGGCGGTGACAACGGCGGTGACAACAACGGCGGCGGCGACAACGGCGACGGGCAGGGCTGAAGCCCCGCCCACCTGCTCGGCTGAGGGTTCCCAAACCCTCAGCCGAGCAGGCGCACGCCCACCACCACCAGGATGGTCGCCAGGATCGGCCGCAGCACCCGCTCCGACACCCGCGTGCCGACCAGGCTGCCCGCCACCACCCCCGGGACTGATCCCGCCACCAGCGACAGGAGCAGGTGCCAGTCCACCGAGCCGATCAGCCAGTGGCCGATCCCGGCCACCAGGGTGAGCGGCACCGCGTGGGCGATGTCCGAGCCCACCACGCGTGCGGTCGGCAGGGCGGGATAAAGCAGGATCAGCGCCGTCACGCCGATGGCGCCGGCACCCACCGACGACAGGGTGACGAACACCCCGAGGTAAAGCCCGAGCACCACCGTCAGCACGGCCCTGCGCCGCCCGCCCGGGTTGAACTCGTGCCGGGCGGCCCAGCGCGTCAGCGTGCCGCGCAGGATCAGGCTGGCGGCGGTCAACAGCAGCGCCACCCCCAGCAGCACCGACAGGAGGTGTCCGGTCGAGGCGCTCGGCGGCCCGAGCCGGGACAAGCCCCACAGCGTCCCGAGCGTCCCGGGCAGGGAGCCGGCCGCGAGCAGGGCCACCAGCCGCCATTCCACCGTGCCGATCAGCCCGTGCACCAGCGTGCCGACGGTCTTGGTGGTGGCTGCATACAGCAGGTCGGTGCCGATCGCGGTCGCGGGATGGAAGCGGAACAGCAGCACCAGCAGCGGCGTCATCAGCGACCCGCCGCCCACCCCGGTCAGACCGACCAGGATGCCGATCACCAGCCCCGAAACGGCATAGGCGGGCGAGAAGGGCTGGGCTGAAACCATGAAGCAATCCTGGAACGGGTTCCGGCACGAAACATCAGCCGGCGCCCGCTGTCCATGATGCGGGCCCCGATGCGCGCCTGCGGCAACGCGTCGTGCCGAGGGAGCCGGAACCACGCCGACGCGTAGCAATGCGGGGGAACGCGGAACGAGGAGCGACCACGCCATGTCCACCACATCCCAGGAAATCGGCGCGTCGCCCGGCGTGACGTCGGACCGCCTGCCGATGCGCGCCTTCGTCACCTGCGGGCTGGCCAGCCTGGCCGGGCTGATGTTCGGGCTGGACATTGGCGTGATCGCGGGCGCGCTGGCCTTCATCGGCAAGGCGTTCGGCGCCGACACGCGGACGCAGGAATGGATCGTCAGCATCATGATGGCCGGAGCCGCCGCGGGTGCTGCCGGCGCCGGCATGCTGTCCTACCGGCTGGGCCGCAGGAAGTCGCTGCTGATCGGCGCGGTGCTGTTCGTCGCCGGCGCCCTGCTGTGCGCCTTCGCGGGCTCGGTCACGGCCCTGATGATCGGCCGTGTGGTGCTGGGCCTGGCCATCGGCATCGTCGCCTTCACCGGCCCGCTCTACATCTCGGAGGTGGCGCCGGCGCATTGGCGCGGCGCGATGGTGTCGCTCTACCAGCTGATGGTGACGATCGGCATCCTGCTGGCCTTCGTGTCCGACAGCCTGCTGACGCCCAGCGGCAACTGGCGGCTGATGCTGGGCATCATCGCCGTGCCGGGCCTGGTGTTCCTGGTCGCGGTGCTGTTCCTGCCGGAAAGCCCGCGCTGGTTCCTGCTACGCGGCCGGGACGAGCAGGCCCGCACGGTGCTGCGCACCCTGCGCGACGATCCGGCCGAGGTGGAGCGCGAGGTTGCCGACGTGCGCGAGCAGCTGACGGTGCGCCAGCTCGGGTTCGCCCTGTTCCGGGGCAACCCCAACTTCCGCCGCTCGGTCTGGCTCGGCATCGGGCTGCAGGTGGTGCAGCAGCTCACGGGCATCAACGTCATCATGTACTACGCGCCCAAGATCTTCGGCCTGGCCGGCTTCGGCGCCGGCGCCGCCAATTGGGCCACCGCCGTGGTGGGCCTGACCAACGTCCTGGCCACCCTGCTCGCCGTGGGCTTCGCCGACCGGTGGGGCCGCAAGCCGATGCTGAACGTGTGCTTCGTCACCATGGCGGTGGGCATGGCGGCCGTCGGCATCCTGCTCGGCATCGGCGTGCACGGCGACCTCAGCCGCACCCTCCTGGTGGCGATGGTGCTGGTGTTCATCGTCGGGTTCGCAGCCGCCCCCGGCCCGCTGATCTGGACCCTGTGCTCGGAGATCCAGCCGCTGCAGGGGCGCGATTTCGGCATCGCCGTGTCCACCTTCACCAACTGGGCGGCGAACTGGCTGGTAGGCAACACCTTCCTGACCATGCTCACGGTGCTGGGCCAGGCCAACACGTTCTGGCTGTTCGCCATTTTGAACGCCGCGTTCATCCTGTTCGTCGTGTTCCTGGTGCCCGAAACCAAGGGCGTGTCGCTGGAATCGATCGAGCACAAGCTGATGGCCGGCGCGCCGCTCCGTTCCATCGGGCGCTGAGGGCGGAACGGGCGGGGCGGTCAGCCGGCCGCCTCGCCCCAGATCTCCATCACCCGGCGCACCGCCGGACGCCCCTTCATCCGCGCGAAGTGGGCGTCCAGAGGCGGGGGCAGGGCGATGTCGACCTGCGGCGCCCAGCGCTCGACGTAGAACAACGCGGTGTCGGCGATCCCGAACGCGGCGCCGCCAGCCCATTCGCGCTGGCCCAGCTGGTTCGCCAGGATGCCGAGGCCCTTCTCCACCATCGCCCGGCCCTGCGCCTTGACGTTGCCCGAGCCCAGCTTGAGCGTGGAATGCACCACGTCGTCCGGCTCGAACTCCGCCGGCTTGAAGATGCGGCCGAAGCCTTGCGCGTGCACGGTGCCGACCGCGTAGTCCATCATCATCTGCGCGTGGATCTCGTCCGCCCGGTCCGCCGGCAGTAGCCCGAGTTCGGGATGGTTGTAGGCCAGCCAGCGCGCGATCGTGCCGTACTCGGTCAGCACCGAGCCGTCGTCGCGCACCACCGTCGGCACCTTCTCCTTCGGGTTCACGCCATCAAAGGGCGCGCGGTGACTTTCCCCGCCCTGCACGTCCATCTTCACCGTGTCGTAGGGCGCGCCGATCTCCTCCAGCAGCACGTGGATGCCGATCGCGCAGGTATGCGGACCCCAGTACAGCGTGGTCATGCCGATCCCTTCTGCCTTGTGTTCGCGGTCCCAAGCAGCGGCGCACCGGGAAGTTGCCGGCCGCGCCGGCGTGGCATCCAGCCCGGCCCGGCACCGGTTGCGTGAACGGTGTTCACAAACAGGACAGGAACCGCCCGGTGCTCCCCATCCTGCCGGCTCGGTCGATGCCGGGATGCAGGACCACGGCCGTCACCGCCTGACGGCCGGACGCGATCCTCGCCATTGGCGGCAGCTGGACAAGGCGGCAGCCAGCATCTCCTCCGGGTCCACCGTTGTCTGGTCCGCCCATTCTCCCGCCGCGGGCGGCGAGGCGGAGGCGGGAACCGTGGTTCCGCCGTCGAAGCCGATCGCGTGGCGGCGGCTGTGGCGGCCGGCCGCGACGTCCCCGCCGGTCCGCAGCGCCCCGGACACCTCCGCCGCCTGGCGCGCCATCGTGTCTCCCCGGCGCGATTGTCGCCGTCAGAGGGTCGTGACCGGGATGCGCTCGCGCAGCATCGCGTCCACGGCTCCCATCGCCTTTTCCTCGTCGATGCGGAAGTTGCAGATCGACGGGATGAAGCCGGAGCCCAGCGGCACCAGCAGCGGGGCGTCGCGCAGGTCCTCCACCGCGTCGGGCGCGATGAACCGCACCGCGGTCGGCTCCTCCATGTTCTGCGGGCTGTCGTAGATGTGCAGGTCGCCGAGGTTGGACAGGTTCCAATGGTTGGTGATCACCAGGCCTGGGAGGTTGCAGACCCAGCGGTACTTCGCCAGCCCCGCCCCCCAGATCGCCACCATCGCCGTGGCTTCCCGACCGCAGGCCAGGCTTTCGGTGATCGGCATGCCGATGGTGCTGACAATCTCGATGCCCGTGCCCTGCGCCCGCTCCAGCATGGCGTCCACCATGTCGCGCTCGACCTCGATCGGGCGGCGCTTGGCGCCGTGCTCGCCGTGGCTCCAGATGAAGCTGTCCTGCGCCCCGATCCGGCTGTTGTGCCCGTCCACCACCAGCACCGCCTCGCCCAGCGTGCGCGACAGCCGGTCCACGAGTGCCGTGCAGAACGCTTCCAGGTTCACCATGGTGCGGTTCTCGACGCGTATGCCGAACAGCACCACCGGCACGTTGTCGGCCCGCGCCAGCGCGCAGATCGAGGCGGGCGAGGCGCGGTCCAGCGGGCGCACCGTGTCCAGGATGCGCGTGCGCAGGCTTTTCGTCACGGTCATGGCCGACGAGCGGATCAGGCACTGGCCGTTGCTGTAGAAGGACGGGATCGACTCCTGGAACCCCTTGGCGCTGCGGTCGACCAGCCCCTTGAGCTCGGGAAAGATCGCGTCGAGCGGCCCGTACATTTCCGGCTCCATCTCGCAGTCGAACAGGGCGAAGCGCGGCAGCGTCATCGGCCTGTTCGCGTTGACGATGTTGCCGATCCCGGACAGGTCGTTCCACAGCACGTGCCCGATGTGCATCGCCGTCACGCCGCGCCAGGCGTGCAGCGGCACGGTGCGGTCGTTGGCGAAGTAGCGCGCCAGCAGGTCGCCGTGCTGCATGATGCGGGCGAAGAACTCGCGGAACATCTCGGGCATCTGCGCCCGGATCGCGTCGCGGTGCAGCGCCACGCAGATGCGTCCCTCGGGGATGAACAGCCCCGACAGCCGGAAGAAGATCTCGCCCGCCACCAGGAACATCACCGTGCCGGTGGCTTCCTCCACCGTGCGGTAGGCGTAGATCGTGCCGTGCAGCACCAGGGCGTGGCGCACCAGCATCGGCCGGCCGTCGACCGGCGACGGGAAGCTCATCCGCCCGTGCTCGATCAGGGCGTGGTTCTGCGCCTGCAGCCCGCCCGGGTTGAACAGGGCGTGCAGGTGGCCGCGCTGCAGCGGAAGCCGACGCGGCCCGAGGTCGACCAGCTGGCTGTCCGGCCGTTCCGGGTCGAGCCCATCCACCGCGGCGAAGCGGGTGCCGGCGTCGAAGCCGCCCAGGTAGAGCGACAGGATCTCCGCGCGGGTGGCCTCGGGCACCTTGAAGAAGCCGGCCTCGCGCGCGTCCAGCGGCGGCGGCACGGCGGTCTGCATGATCTTGTTCCACAGCCCGTCGAACAGCAGGGCGGCGGCTTCCATCAGCGACCGGCGCAGCTCCGGCGACAGCTCCGCCACCGAGCCGCCGCGCCGTTCCAGCTTCTCGTCCAGGTACCAGCTCGCCTGCCGGCCGTCCTCGTGCCGGAACACCAGCACCACCACCGGGGCCAGGCCGAAGAAGGCGAAGGCCGGAGCCCAGCCCGGCACGAACACCGCCGGCCTGCCGTTGTCGAGGATCGTGCCGATCTGCGCGGCTGCGACCAGCACGCGGTCGAAGGTCAACGGCATGGGTGTCCCAACCTTTTCTCGAGCGTCGGCGGGCAGGCGGTTCGCGCCGAACCCCGCAACGCCAGTTTGACGGGAAATTCGCCCTAGCTCAACGCGGCGGTGCATCCTCCGCCCGGTTGCCGCCGTCCCATGGCGCGGCCAGGATGCACCCCGCCGAAGCGGAGCCCGGAGCCGATGATCATCCGAACCGACGAGACCGTGGACCTTCCCGTGCCCGGCGCGTCCGGCGCCATGCGCCTGCACCTGTTCCGCCCGGCGGCTGCCGGGCGCCATCCCGGCATCCTGCTGTTCTCCGAGATCTACCAGGTTACCGACCCGATCCGACGCTTGGCCGCCCTTGTGGCCGGCCATGGCTATCTGGTGGCGGTGCCGGAGGTGTACCACGAGCACGAGCCGCCCGGCACGGTGCTGCGCTACGACCAGGCCGGCACCGAGCGCGGCAACGCGCTCAAGTTCACCAAGCCGGTGGCGGCGTTCGACGCCGACGCCGCCACCGCACTCGCCTTTCTGCGCGGGCATCCGGCCTGCACCGGCCGGCTCGGCACGCTGGGCGTGTGCCTGGGCGGCCATCTGGCCTATCGCGCAGCACTCGACCCGTCCGTGTCGGCGGCGGCCTGCTTTTATCCCACCGACATCCATTCCGGAACGCTGGGCGCGGGCCGCAACGACGACAGCCTGCAGCGCATGGAGGCGCTCCGGGCCGAAACCCTGTGGGTGTTCGGCCGCCAGGACCCGCACGTGCCCTTTGCCGGGCGGCAGCTGATACGCGAGCGGCTGGAGCAGGTCGGCGCCCCGTACGAGTGGCACGAGGTGAACGCCCAGCACGCCTTCCTGCGCGACGAGGGCCCGCGCTACGACCCGGCGCTGTTCGGGCAGGCCACGGGCTGGATGCTGGCCCTGCTCAGCCGTGTCCTCAGGGACGTCGCCGGCTAGCCCATGGCGCCGGCCTCGACCTCGTCCCGGCGGTGCCGTGGCTTCAGCCCGTCGGCAGGATGGCCGCAGGCAGGCGTGTCACCGATTGGCTGCCGGTCACGAAGGATCAGCGAAAGGGGCGCACCGGCCGGCCGGCTACGGATGTCCGATCAGGGAGGCGGAGCCTGGCACAAGTCGACGTTCCAAGGGAGGCGATGGCGGCGTGCGAGCCGGAATGCGCCGCCGGACAGCCCGCACCCATGACCGGATCGGGCACCGGGCGCTTCGCGCTGGGAGAGTTCCTGTTACGCTGGACCGGCCGCGTGACGCACGACCTTTCCACCTCGGACTCCGAAACGCTGTCCTTGTCGTCGTTGCTGTCGATGGCGATGCCGGAGGCACGGGAAGCCTGGCAGTCGCTTCGCCTCGGCTACAGCGATCCGCGCGGCAGCCGGGAGCTGCGCGCCGCGATCGCCGCGCGGCACCGCGTGCTGGGTGCGGACGACATCCTGTGCTGCTGCGGCGCCCAGGAGGCCGTCAGCTGCGTGCTGAAGGTGTTGTTGCCGCCAGGATCGCACGCGGTGCTGCTGCTGCCGATCTACCAGCCCTCGGAGCTGATCCTCTGCTCGCTCGGCGCCGTCACCGGGATCGCCCTGCGCGAGGACGAGGATTGGCAGCCCGATCCGGACCGGATCGAGGCGGCGCTTCGTCCCGAAACGCGTCTGGTCATGATGAACTTTCCCAACAGCCCGACCGGCGCCTCGATCGACCCGCTCCGGCTGGAGGCGCTGGTGGCCTTGTGCCGCCGGCGTGGCGTGTGGCTGGTCAACGACGAGATCTACCGACAAACCGAGGTGGTGCAGGGTGCGCTGCAGCCGCCGATGCTGGCCGATCTCTACGAGCGCGGCGTGTCGATCAACGGGCTGTCCAAGGGCTTCGGCCTGCCGGGGCTGCGTGTCGGCTGGATTGCCTGCCGTGACCGCGCGCTGCTGGATGCGGCAATGGTGGTCAAGAGCATGCTGTCCACCTGCCTGTCGGCCGGCAGCATCGTGCTGGCCGCCATCGCGCTGGCGGCGGAGGAGCGGATCGTGCCGGCGGCCCGCGCCATCGGCATGACCAACTGGCGCGGGCTGCAGACGGTCATCGACGCCCAGCCAGACCTGTTCGCGCCGGAGCCGGTGCGCAACCTCGCCATCGGTTATCCTCGCTACCTCGGCACGGACGGCGCGGATGGCTTCGTCGAGCGCATGGCGCGGGAGCAAGGGATCCTCCTGCTGCCGGGCGCGCTGTGGCAGACGACATTGGCGCCGCTGCCGGCGGACCGGGTTCGGGTCGGCCTTGGCCATGCCCATGGCGGCCCGGCGCTTGCCGCCCTGGCCGCCGCTTTCGCCATCTGAACCACCCGACACCAAGGGTGAAGCGGCCTGCGACACCATTTTCGCCTGCGCCGGCGTAACTTGATCCGCCACCGCCACGAACGCCTGGGAACCAACAAGGGTTGATCGGAAGGGGTGGCGTCATGGAGAAACACGCGAAGTCCGTGCGGGAGCGGGGCGTCCCGACTACGGCGGTCAGGGAGCTCGGACTATGACCGACAATCCGTTCGTCGACCTGGTCCGGTTCCTTGTGGGGGATACCGGGGACTACAACCGTTTCGGCGCGATCAAGTACTTGTCGGTCGTCTTCTACCTCGCGCTGGTGGCGGCCGGCCTCGCGGTCGCCTGGCTGAACTGGTCGAGGGACCCGGAACAGCGGACCGGGCGGAACCTGTGGGTGATGGCGATGCGCGTCGTCGCGGCGGGGATGTGGTTCCAGGGCACGATCTGGAAGCTGCCTTTGCCGGTCGCCGACGGGTTCAAGTACTGGCTGGTGCAGGAGGGCAAGTTCAGCGCCATCCCGCTCCAGGGCGCGGCGGTCCGGGACCTGCTGGTTCCGCACGTCGCAATGCTTCAGCCGGTGGTGTACGCCCTCGAGATCTTCTTCACGATCTCGCTCACCCTCGGCATCGCCGTGCGTCTCGCAGGCGTGCTCGCCGTGCTGTTCACGCTTCAGCTGTGGCTCGGTCTCTACAACGATCCGACCGAGTGGCCCTGGACCTATGTCGCCATCGTGCTGGCGCACGGCATGTTCGCGGTCGACAACGCGGGACATTGTCTCGGCCTCGACCGCCTGCTCCATCTTCGGGCAACGCGGTCGCCGGTCCTGGTCACCCGCGTCACCGTCCCCGCTTCCTGATCCGGGACGCGCCGAGGCGGCGGCGGGCTCAGCCCGCCGCCAGCACCGCGGCGAGCCCCTGCCGGTTGAGCAGGCGCAGCAGTCGCCGGGCGCCGGCCTCGCGATCCCGGCGCAACATCGCAAGCGCGGTGTCGCCGTTGAACGGTGCTTCCTGGCGCGGCGCGGACAGCCAGTCGCCAGGATCGAGCCTCAGCGCCTCGAACGCCGTGTCCAGCTGTCGCAGCGCTGCATGGCATGCAGCCTCCTCGCCCTGGAGGCGGAAGCGCGGCCGGGTGCCTTTCCTGGTCAACCCGCCCCCGTGTCCGAGCAGGTCCAGCGCGTCGAGGTCGCCCACCCGCCAGCGGTCCATGAGCGCCCAGAACGCGGCGGACGGGACGCTGTTCGCGGCTCCGGCACGGCCACCACCTTGCGGCGAGGCGTCAAGGGCGGTCGGGCTCGCGGGACCGCGTCGTGGACGCACGGCCTCCGCACGATCCGGTCCGGCGTGCAGCGAGGGCTTTCCCTTCTGCTTCCGCTCCGGCCCGGGTTCCGCTCCGGGCGCGGGTGCCGACAGCGCCTCCACCAGCGCCGCGACCGCCGCGATGGTTTGCGCATCGCCGTTCCTCAACCCCGCGATCCGTGCCGCCTGCGGATGATCCTCCGCCACGCGTCGGAACAAGGTATCCAGCCGTAGCCCCTCATCCGCGTCGAGCCCTTCGGCAAGGCTGACTGCCTGCAGCGCCTGGTGCAGCGCCAGCCTGGTCAGCACCATTTCGTTGGCGCGCCGGTGCTCGGCCAGCAGCCGCGCATCCGCCAGGGTGTCGCGCGCGCGGGACAGCAGGGCCCCCACCTGATCCGTCATGCCGGCTCCGTCATGCAGGCTCCTGCCGCGTCACCAGCAGCCGGTTGATGCGAAAGCCCGCCACGTCCACCACCTCGACGGTGCAGCCGGCCGCTTCGATCCGGTTTGCCGTTCGCGCCACCCGGCGCAGCCGGTGCATCACGGAACCGGGCGCTTGCGGGAACGCGTCCTCGCCCGCCACGGTGTCGAGCCCGTCATCGCACGGCGGATAACCGGAACAAGGACAGGCGCCGCCCTTCTCGCGCTGGCTTTCCAGGCTTTCCCGCAAGTCCAGGAACACGATCTCGTCGCGCGGCGTCATCGCCGGGATGATGCAGCGGTCCTGCAGTCCCGACACGTTCCGCATCAGCCGGTGCTCCTGTTCCAGCAGCGCGCCGGGCGCGGCGCCTGCGGCCATGAACGCGATCTCCGACAGCGAGATCAGGACGCTCATGCCGATCAGTGCCACGATCGCGGGCAGGCCAGGCGGCAGGATCATGTGATCCGATCGGACGGTTCAACCGTTATACGGTGTAACCGGAACGCTGTTTCCGACGAAGTCATGACCATATCCGGCTTGAACAAGGAAGCTCGAGGATGTCGATCGCACAACACCCCACGCGCAGGCAGGCGCTGCGCACCGCCACCGTCCTGGCCGCCGGTGCGCTGATGCTCGGGCGCATGCCACGCGCCTGGGCCGTGACGCCGGCGCCGTTGCGACACACCGACGCGGAATGGCGCAAGCTGTTGTCGCCCGCCCAGTACGACGTGCTGCGCGACGCCGGCACCGAGATGCCGTTCTCCTCCCCGTTGAACCACTTCTACAGCAAGGGGCAGTACGCCTGTGCCGGCTGTGGCCTGCACAACTTCTCCTCCGACACCAAGTTCGACAGCGGCACCGGCTGGCCCTCGTTCTGGCAGCCGGTCGCGGACGCGGTGGCGCAGCGGAGCGACAGCTCGATGTTCATGCAGCGCACGGAGATACGCTGCGCGCAGTGCGACGGCCACCTCGGCCACGTGTTCGACGACGGCCCCAAGCCGACCGGCCTGCGCTACTGCATGAACGGCGTGGCGCTTCGCTTCGACCCGGCGCCCGGCGTGCAGCCGCCGCGCGGCGCCTGAACCCGCCCTCCCAAGGAGATCCAGTGTCATGACCAGATTCCTGTTGCTCGGCGGCGCGCTCGCCATTCCCGCCGCCCTGCTCCTGTCCGGCGTGCGTCCGGGACGGGCCGAGGAAGCGCCGCGCCTGGTGCCGGCGGCCGTGTCGACGCCGTCCGAGGGCGACGGCCTGCAGCAGATCACGGTGTCCGGTGGCTGCTTCTGGGGCGTGCAGGGCGTGTTCGAGCACGTCAAGGGCGTGCGGCGCGCCGTGTCCGGCTACACAGGCGGTGCGGCCGACACCGCGCAGTACGAGACGGTCAGCACAGGCAGCACCGGCCATGCGGAGTCCGTGCAGATCACCTACGATCCGAGGCAGGTCTCGCTCGGCCGCCTGATGCAGATCTACTTCTCCGTGGCGCTCGACCCGACGCAGCAGGGCGGCCAGGGCCCGGACAGCGGCAGCCAGTACCGCTCGGAAATCTGGACCAGCACGCCGGCACAGGCCGACGCGGCGCGCGCCTACATCGCCCGCCTCGACACGGCGCACGTCTACGACGCGCCGATCGTCACCCGGGTGGACGCGCTGCACGGCTTCTACCCGGCGGAGGGCTACCACCAGGACTACCTCGCGCATAACCCGGACGCGCCCTACATCGCCATCAACGACATGCCGAAGGTCGAGGCGCTGCGCCGGTTGTTCCCGCAGGACTACGTGGCGGCGCCGGTGCTGACCACCGCATCAACCGGCGCTCCGGCCGATGCGTCGGCCGGCGGGTCCGCCGGACCGGCCTGACGCCCCAGCATCCCGTGCCCCTTCAGGTGGTGGCGCAGCTGGTAGTAGGTGAGGCCCAGCGCGCGGGCGGCGGCGCGCTGGTTGAACCGGCTGGCTTCCATCGCCTCGCGAAGCAGCCGCGCCTCGAAGCTGCGGGTGCGCGCGGCGAAGTCTCCCACCGGCTCGGGAACAACAGCACCCGCCGCTTCTGACGTGGCCGCCGGTGTCGCGGCCAGGGCCAAGGCGGTGGGCGGCGCGGCCACCGGCGTGGCGGCGGCGGGGAACGGGTCCAGCACGATCTGCCCCAGCGGCTTCTGCGGGTTGGGGCTGCGGTAGACGCTTCGCTCCACCACGTTGCGCAGCTCGCGCACGTTGCCGGGCCAGTCGTGCCGCTTCAACGCCGCCATGGCGTCCGGGGCGAAGCCCGCGAACATGTCCCGGCCCAGCTCGCGCGTCATGCGCAGCGCGAAGTGCCCGGCCAGCAGCGGGATGTCCTCGGGCCGGGCGCGCAGCGGCGGCACCGGCACCACGTCAAAGGCGAGCCGGTCCAGCAGGTCGGCGCGGAACCGGTCGGCCCGCACCAGCGCCGGCAGGTCGGCATGGGTCGCCGCCACCACCCGCACGTCCACCTGCATCGGATCGTTGCCGCCGACGCGCTCGAAGGTGCCGTACTCGATCACCCGCAGCAGCTTCTCCTGCACCGCCATCGACGCGGTGGCGATCTCGTCCAGGAACAGCGTGCCGCCATCGGCCAGCTCGAACCGGCCCGGGCGCCTGCGCGTGGCGCCGGTGAAGGCGCCGGCCTCGTGGCCGAACAGCTCGCTGTCCAGCA
>CAXTCK010000084.1:0-8021 GCA_964242425.1 uncultured Acetobacteraceae bacterium
CGCGGCTACGTGCTGCGGCCGGGAACCTGAACGGGCGGGCGCCATGATCCGCGCCGGACAGCGGCTTCTGCCGCCGGCGCCGGCGCCGGCCCGGGTGCGGCCGGCGATACGCATCCCCTGGCGCCTGCGCCTCGACCGGCCGATGCGCCGGGTGCTGCCGCGCTCCCTGCTCGGCCGCTCGCTGCTGATCCTGCTGATCCCGCTCCTGGTGACGCAGGGCATCTCGCTGGAGCTGTTCTACGGCAGCCACCTCGACGTGGTGTCGCGTCGGCTGTCGGGGGCGGTGAGCGGGGAGATCAACGAAACCCTGCTGCTGCTGGAGCGCACCCGTCGCAAGGCCGATCGCGACTGGCTGCTGCAGAGTGCCGCCGCCCAGTTCCAGCTCGGCATGACCATGCGCCCGCATGCGCGCCTGCTGAGCCGCGGCTCCACCAACGTGCTGGGACCGATGGACGAGGACCTGGCGGCGGCGCTGCACCAGATCCGCCTGCCGTTCAGCGTGGACTGGGTCAGCGATCCGCACACGGTGATGATCCACATACAGCTTCCCGACGGCGTGCTGGACGTGGCCGCCCCGCGCAAGCGGCTCGACGTGGGACCGATCTGGATCTTCGTGACCTGGGTGGCCGGTAGCGCCCTGCTGCTGTTCGGCATCGCCGCCCTGTTCATGCGCAACCAGGTCCGTGCCATCCGCCGCCTGGCGCGGGCGGCGGAAGCGTTCGGCATGGGGCGCGACCCGGGCCCGATCCGGCCGGAAGGCGCGCAGGAGGTGCGCAAGGCGGCCGGCGCCTTCAACCGGATGCAGGAACGGATCCTGCGCTTCGTGGCGCAGCGGACGGCGATGCTGGCCGGCGTGTCGCACGACCTTCGCACCCCCCTGACCAGGCTCCGCCTGACCCTGGCGATGCTGCCGCAGAGCGGCCGGGTGGATGCCTCGACCCTGGTGCCGGACATCGGCGGCATGGTGTCGGACGTCGAGGAGATGGACCGCATGATCGAGGGCTACCTGTCCTTCGCCCGCGGCGAGGGGGCGGAGCAGGCGGAGCCGGTCAGCCTGCCGGTGCTGCTGGAGGAGGTCGCGGCGGCGGCGGCACGCGGCGGGGCGGAGGTGCTGGCGGTGTCGGCAACGCCGATGCCCGACATCGTGCTGCGCCAGGGCGCGATCCGGCGGGTGCTGACCAACCTTGTGGAGAACGCGCGACGGCACGGCGGCCGGGTCGCGATCAGCGCGGCTGCGGAAGCGCGTGCGGTGGTGGTGCTGGTCGACGATGACGGGCCCGGCATCCCGGACGACCGGCGCGAGCAGATGTTCCGCGCCTTTGAAAGTGGCGCGGGCGGCGGCACCGGCCTGGGCCTGACCATCGCCCGGGACATCATCCAGGCGCATGGCGGCGACATCTGGCTGGAGCGCAGCCCGCTCGGCGGCCTGCGCGCGCGGATCAGGCTGCCGTTCTGAGCCCGTGGCCGACGGCGACAGCCGGGGAGCTAGGGCAGGGTGTTGCCTGCGCCGCCATGGCCAGCGCCGTTGTTGCTGCCGAGCCCGCCGAGGCCGGACCCGCCCAGGGTGTCGCCGCCCACCGCGCCCAACGGGTTGTAGCGGCCGACGTTGCCGATCAGCTGCTGCATGAACGACGCCTCGCTGCCCGGCGACGGGGTGACCCGGCTGACCATGGCGACATCGTGGGCATTGGACTGGTCGAGGCGGCGCACGCCGCGCAGGGTGCCGTTGTTGTCGAAGTTCAGCACCAGGACCTGCTGGCGGTCGATCTTGGGCCGCGCGAGCGGCACGGGGGCCGTCACCTCGCCGATATAGTACCAGGTGTTGTCGTCGAAGGTGGCGCGCGAGGTGGGTGATCCGAGCAGCGCCGTCACGTCGGCACGCGTGGTCGTGCCCGGAACCAGCTTGTCGTAGTCCTCCTTCTCCACCATCTGGCCGCGCTCGGTCGGGATCGGCGCGAACAAGGCGCAGCCCGACAACGCGAGCGGCGAGGCGGCCAGGACGATGCCGAGAAGCAGGCCAATGCGGGAACGGGCGGCACGGGGTTCGGCGGTCCGCATGGCAGGCGACGGTCCTTCTTCGGTCGATCCCCGGTTGCCCGGGTGGCGCGACATGGCCTAGTCGGATGGAACGCCCAGGTGTGGCGTGTGGCATCGTTCGGAGTGTTGCCGTCGGTGCCCGAACGGCCGGACGGTGTCAATCTTCGGCGCGGCCGGATCATTCGACCTCGGGGGAAGGTGCCAGGTGAGTCAGCAGCCGGAGCTGTCGCGCAGGATCCAGGTCAGGACGCTCGGGCCAGGGCAGTCAGGAATGATCGTCCTGGACACCACCGTGGAAGCGGATCCCGTCGAGTGCCTGGCTCTCGCGCGCCGCCTCGCCGTGCCGACGGTGCATTCCGTGCAATGCCGGTTCCGCCTGTCCGGCGCCGACGCATCCGGTCGCGTGACCGCGGAAGGGCTGTTGCAGGCCAGCCTGGACCAGGTCTGTGTTGCCACTCTGGACGACTTCACCGCGACCGTCGCCGAGCAGTTCACGGTGCGGTTCGTTCCCGTCGACCAGATGCCGCGTCAGCGGCCATCCGACGACGAGGCGGATGGGGATGGGGAGGTGGCACTCGACCCGGACGAGGACGACGAGCTTCCCTACATCAACGGGACGATCGACCTCGGCGAGGCCGCTGCCGAGCAGCTGGCGCTGGCGCTCGATCCGTATCCGCGCAAGCCGGGGGCAGCACTGCCGCCCGGGATCGGCAGCGTCGACCTGCCCGATGAGGCGGAAGCGGCGATGCCGGATCGCCCCAATCCCTTCGCGGTGCTGGCGGCACGTCGGCGAAACGACAACTGACGGGCACTGGTCCGGTGTCGCGGCGGTTCGGTCGCGGACCTGTCAAGGCACGGGTCGCTTGCGAAGGCCGGATGGCTCTGGTAGACGCCGCCGCTCATCTGACGCGCGTTGGCGACGCCGTCGTCCTCGCGGGCGACCCCCTGTGCGGCACGCAGTTGCCCATCTGCTTCGAAACTGGAGGGGCTCAGGCCCATGGCTGTTCCCAAGAGAAAGACCTCGCCGTCGCGCGCCGGCATGCGCCGGAGCCACCAGGCGCTGCCGCGTGAAGCGCACAACGACTGCTCGAACTGCGGCGAGCTCAAGCGCCCGCACCACGTCTGCGGTCATTGCGGCCATTACGACGGCCGCGAAGTGGTGCAGGCTGGCAAGGCGCTGAAGGGTGTCGTCCGGACTTGAGCCGGGTCTGATCCCGGTGCGTGCTTGTTTCGGCAGGCGTTCCGGGCAGATGACCGGCAGGACATGATGAGCCTCGTGCCGGATGACCCGACGGCCGAGGACGGCGGTGCCGGCGCGTATTCCCTGGCCGTCGACGCGATGGGCGGGGATGGCGCGCCCCAGATCGTCGTGGATGGCCTGGCTCTCGCAGCCGAGCGCCATCCGACCGCCCGTTTCCTGCTGATCGGTGACGAGGCGCGGCTGCTGCCGCTGCTGGCGCGGTCCAAGGCGGCCCGTGCGGTCTGCACCATCCGGCATGCGGCGTCTGCCATCACCAACGAGATGAAGGGCACCGCGGCGCTTCGGTTGCGCGACTCGTCCATGCGCATGGCGATGGATGCTGTGGCCCGCCACGAGGCCCAAGGTGTGGTCTCCGCCGGCAATTCCGGCGCGTTGCTGGCCCTGGCCAAGATCGTGGTCAAGACCATGCCGGGCATCGACCGGCCGGCGCTGGCGGCGATCAGCCCGTCCGCGCGTGGCGACGTGGTCATGCTCGACCTCGGTGCCAATGTGGCCTGCGACAGCCGCAACCTGGTCGAGTTCGCTGTGATGGGCGAAGCGTTCGCCCGCGTCGTGCTCGGCCTGCCTGCCCCCAGCATCGGCCTGCTCAACGTCGGCTCGGAGCAGATGAAGGGCGACGACCGGCTGCGCCAGGCGGCGGACATGCTGCGCGCGAGCCCCATCGCCGGACAGTTCCATGGCTTCGTCGAGGGACACGACATCACCGCAGGCACCACCGACGTGGTGGTCACGGACGGCTTCACCGGCAACGTGGCGCTGAAGACCGGGGAAGGAGCGCTCAAGCTGGCCGGCACCTTGTTAAGGCAGGTGTTCAACGCCAGCACGATGTCGCGCCTGGGCTACGTGCTGGCGCGTCCCGGTCTCGACCGGATGCGCGAATGGCTCGACCCGCGCCGTTACAACGGCGCCGTGCTGGTGGGGTTGAACGGCGTGGTGGTGAAGTCGCACGGCGGCGCGGACGCGGAAGCCTTTGCCCATGCGGTCGACGTCGCCATGGACATGGTGACGCACCGCTTCAACGACCGGATATGCGCGGGCGTCGCAGGCCTCGGCGCCAAACCGGAACCCGCTCACGCGTCGGAGCCGGTCGCCGCCGGCGCCGAGCTTTCCTTGACCGGTGCGGTGCAGGGGCTCGATCCAGCGGTGTCGGCGGAGGACATCGCCACGACTGGCCGCCTCGCCGCCATGGGCTGAACGAAACCGGCCACGCCTTCTTCCGGCCTGCTCGTCTTCCTGCCAGCCGCACAACAGATCGACGGACCTTCATGTCGTTCCGCTCCACCTTTCTCGGCGCCGGCACCTATCTCCCCGAACGGGTGGTGAGCAACGACGAGCTCGCCGGCCGGGTCGACACGTCCGACGCGTGGATCCGCGAGCGCACCGGCATCGGGCAGCGCTACCTCGCCGCTCCCCACGAAACCTGCGCCTTCATGGCGGCCGAGGCGGCACGCAGGGCGTTGTCGGCCGCAGGCGTCGACGCCGCCGAGGTGGATGCCGTCCTGCTCGCCACCAGCACCCCGGATCAGGCGTTCCCGGCAACGGCAGTGCGGGTGCAGGCAGCGCTCGGCATGACCGGCGGCTTCGCTTTCGACCTGTCCGCGGCGTGCAGCGGCTTCATCTACGCCTTGTCGATGACCGACGCGTTGATCCGGTCCGGCCAGGCCCGGACGGTGCTGGTGATCGGGGCGGAAGTGTTCTCGCGCCTGCTGGACTGGCAGGATCGGGCTACCTGCGTGCTGTTCGGCGACGGTGCCGGCGCGGTGGTGATGCGGGCCGGACCGGCGGACGGACCCGGATTGCTGTCGACCCACCTGCATTCGGAGGGGAGCACCGGTGACCTGCTCTATGTCGACGGCTGGGCCGGTCGGGACGGGGCCACCGGCCACCTGCGGATGAACGGCCGCGAGATCTTCCGCCATGCCGTGTCCAAGCTGGCCGGTGCGGTGGACGAGGCGCTGGCGGCCAACGGGCTGGCCTATGCCGACGTGGACTGGCTCGTGCCGCACCAGGCCAACCAGCGGATCATCGACGGGATGGGCCGCAAGCTCGGCCTGCCGCCGGAGCGGGTGGTGGTCACGGTGGATCGCCATGCCAACACCTCCGCGGCGTCGATTCCTCTCGCGTTCGCCGAAGCCATCGGCGATGGCCGCATACGGCCGGGCGACCTGGTGCTGATGGAGGCGCTCGGCGGTGGCCTCACCTGGGGTTCGGCGCTGCTCCGGGTGTAGGTGCCGGCTGTAGCGTTCGGGAGACACCTCCGGCTCCTTGCACCTTCAAGACTCGCCCGATGCCAACCCGGATCGATCGTTTGCCGTACCGTTGAATTCTTTCTCTACAGCAAAAACAGTTGTTTGCTGAACTTGTTGAAGCTGATGAGGCAGCCCCAACCTTCATAAACGTTGGTTTGACGGTTGTTGTCGCCGTGCTTACGGTCGCATCATGAGTACCGTGACCAGAGCCAGCCTGGCGGAGCACATCTATACGCAGGTGGGCCTGTCACGGAACGAATCTGCAGCGCTGCTGGAAGCGGTGCTGGAACAGCTGGCCATGGCCCTGGCTGCCGGGGATCCGGTCAAGATCAGCGGCTTCGGCACCTTTTCCGTCAGGCAGAAGGGGCGTCGGATTGGCCGGAACCCGAAGACCGGGCTTGAGGTGCCGATCCTGCCGCGGTCGGTGCTGGTGTTCCGCCCGAGCCAGGTGCTGAAGGCGCGCGTCAACGGCCAGGAGCCGAGTGACGAGGACGACGCGGCATGAGCCAGGGTAGTGGCTGGGATCCCGATGCGGACGAGGACGGGTTCGGACAGGACGACGAGCCGCGCGACCCGTCGCCGGACCGGAGCGGACGACTCAAGAAAAGCCCATCCGCTTTCCGCACCATCAGCGAGGTAGCGGACGACCTTCACATTCCGCAGCATGTGCTCCGGTTCTGGGAAACGCGGTTTCCCCAGGTGAAGCCGCTGAAACGGGGCGGCGGGCGGCGCTACTACCGGCCCGACGACATCGCCCTTCTGCGCCGCATCTCAGACCTGCTGTATGTCCAGGGCTACACCATCAAGGGCGTGCAAAGGCTGCTGCGCGAGGGCGACGGCACGCTGTCCGGCGACCTGCCGCCGCCGGACGTGGCCGATCGGGGCGATGACGATCCGGCACCACCACCCGTTCTCGTGCAGCACATTCCGGTGCCGCCGGACGCTAACGGGCCCGATCTTCCGGCTCCGCCGCCGGTGGTCGAGGCCGACGAGCTGGAGATCGAGGCCCGTCGCCTGCGCCACGCCCTGATCACCGTGCTCGGCGAACTCGAGATGATCCGCGAACGTCTGCCGATCTAGCCAGACCTCCGGGCACGCCCAGCACGGGAAGCCCGTTCGTTTCCGCCGGATTGCGGTGACCGAAACCGGCTGCTACATCCCGTCCTGCCGAACGGCGAGCGGGCAGTAGCGCAGCCTGGTAGCGCATCAGTCTGGGGGACTGGGGGTCGTGGGTTCGAATCCCGCCTGCCCGACCATCGCTCGTTCAGGCATCCTGTAGATTGCTGGCCGGGGCGGTCCACTCCCGCCACAACAGGATCAGGGCCGCCATGATGGCCGGCCCGAGGAACAGGCCCAGCAATCCCCACGCCTCGACGCCGCCCAGGATGCCCAGCAGCACCCACAGGAACGGCAGCTTGGTTGCGCCGCCAATCAGCACCGGCCGCACGAAGTGGTCTGACGCGAACACCACCACCATCCCGAACACGAACAGCGCGATCGCTGCGATGGTGGAACCCTGCGCCAGCACCAGGACGGACGCGAGCCCGATCGCCAGCACCGCGCAGAACGGGATCATGGCGGCCACCGCCGTCAGCACGCCGAACAGGGTAGGGTGCGGCGCGCCTGCGATCGCGTAGGCGATGCCGAGCAGGAACCCTTCGCCCAGACCCACCAGCACCAACCCGTCCACCGTGCCATGTACGGATGCGACCATCTGCCGGCCGATCCGCTCGCCACGTGCCCCGAACGCGCGACGGCTGGCCACCAGCATCTGCCCGATCACCGTCTCGCCCTCTCGGAACAGGAAGAACAGGGTGATGATGCTGAAGGCGAACAGTGTGCTGCGATGCGCCACCTGGCTGCCGAGCTGGCGTGTCATGCGCAGGTTGCCGCCGGCGCGTATGGACGCGAACAGGTCGGACGCGTCGTCGGGCGTCGCCAGGTGCTGCTGCCACCATGCCGCAGCCGCGTCGCTCTCGATCGGCAGGCGATGCACCCACCCGGGCACGGGCACGCCGGCATGCCGCGCATGTCCCATCCAGGCGAGCACGCCCTGGGCCTCGCGGGCCGCCTCGAACGCGATCAGCGAGATCGGGATCAGGAACACCAGCGCGATCATGGCGGTGAACACGAGCGGAAGGGCGAGGTTGTGCCTGCCCGGGGGCCAGCGGCGCTTGGCGCGCCCGTAAAGAGGCCAAGTGGCGATGGCGAAGATCACTGCCCACACCAGGGCCGGCAGGAAGTCGCGCAAGGTGAACAGCCCAAGCAGAACCAGGACGCCTCCCAGGACGCTGCGCGCCACCTGCTGAGACCGGGTCTGCCGGCTCCTTTCCAGCTCGGGCGGCGCGACAGGCGGGGAAACCTGGTTCATCGGTCGTCCTTCGGTCAGGTCAGCGGGCAGGTCGGGGTCCGGCGCTTCAGGCTTGCCGCCTACCTCAACGTGCCGCGCGGTCGGTATTTGCGCCGCCCCGCAA
>CAXTCK010000084.1:8121-14001 GCA_964242425.1 uncultured Acetobacteraceae bacterium
TCATCAACCGCCCCGGCGCACCGTTTCCGGCTGCCGGAGCGGCTTCGACGGCTTCTTTCGCGAGCCTGGGTGCTCCTTGTCAGTGGGGCGGCCCGGTGCTGACCGAGGTCGACGGCGCCCGGCCCATGCAGATGGCGCCGCACCACAGTATCGAACTGCTGACGCCTGATGCGCTGCGCCCGGTTGCTACGGCGGGAGCGGCAGTTACGGCCGAAATGCTCGACGTGCTCAGCATTGACATCCAGGTCCTCGCTGAAGCCGGAGCCGGCAACGACGATCTTTGCCTGATCCGCGGGCGGATGCCGCCCGGAGCCGTGGTGCCGCTGCACACCAGGCCGACCGCGCGGTGCTCTACGGGGCGGCGCCCGCACGCTCTCCGCAACCGCGGCAACGTGCCCGCCGACACCTTGCTGGTCACGATGCAGCGCATTGCCGGGCTGTTCCGCGAGATCGGCTGCCCGACACAGGTGGCGCCGCCTGGACCGCCGTCCCGAGGACTGGCTAGAGGCTCTCGCTGCCGTCTGGCACGCCCGCGGCTACTGGCTCGGCGACACGGCGGGGGACGTCACTCTTGCCCTGCTCCTCGACGTGCTAACCAGACTGCCGCTGATCCAAAACACCGCTTCTTCACTCAAGGGGACCCTGTCATCCCTTCGTCCACGTTGGCCGCCACCGTGGCGAAATACGGTGTGATCGTTGCGGTTCATGGGCGACGAAGCACAAGATCCCCGATGTAGATCCGAATGACCAAGTCATGAACGTAGTCAATTCTTTCGTTTTATGAGGAGGACGTGGCCGCAAGTTCTACAGCCAGGATCACCGGTTTTCGTAAGATGAGCGGAAACGCCGCCTACGGTTCCGTTTCCTGTCCAGCCTATGAGATCAGGCTCGGTTACTGTTGTGTGACGCGCCCGTCTAGGCTCAGGACTCATCACGGCAACCAGAAGATGACGGTAGAAGCGATGCAGGTTGCCGAGAACAAGGTCGCTCATCTGCCCTTCGCTCAGCAGCATGGCGACCGCACGGCCTTATCCGTCGCACACGGCATGGCGCTCAGAATCTAATCCTGCCGCGGGTGCAGCCAATCCTGCGAAAGTCCCGTTTTGAACCGGACTGGCGGCCGTGCGATGCGCCTTGAGGTGGGTGGCGTCGATCATCAACCGCTCGGACACAGCGTTGCCGGCTGCCAGGACCGAAGATGCGCGCGACTAGCCGCGCGGTGTGTCCTTCCACTGCAGCCCTTGGCGGATAACGTAGATGATGCCGCTGACCACCCGGCGGTCATCCATGCGGACCAAGCCACGCGAGCGCGAAAGTACGGCCCGATGCAGCGCATGTAAGCGCGGGGAAGAAAGACCAAGCCAGACGTCAGCACCTTCCGACCCGCACCGCGTAGAGGGTCCTGCGCCCAAGACGATGAAACCGAAGATTGGTGGACATCGTGGACGCAGGCCCACCATGTCGCCGTTACGTCGCAGACGCTCCAACTCGACGGGTTTGGTCTGCCCTTTCCGGCAGACACTCGGTGATGCCGCGGGACATACTTGTGTCGGTGCAGCGACGACCTGACGGGTCCGGCCGGCGCGATGGCCGGCCGGAACGGGATCAGGCCGCCTTGAGCTGGGCGTCGGCGAACTCGTAGTTGGCCAGCTTGTCGAGGTAATTGGTCACGTAGTCCGGGCGGCGGTTGTTGAAGTCGAGGTAGTAGGAGTGCTCCCACACGTCGAGCCCGAGCAGCGGACGGCCAGAATCCTCGGCCAGCGGGTTGGAGCCGTTCGGGGTCTTGGTCACCTTGAGCTTGCCGTCACTGCCCAGCACCAGCCAGGCCCAGCCGGAGCCGAACTGGGTGGTGGCCACGGTCTTGAAGGCGTCCTTGAACGCATCGACGCTGCCGAAATCCTCGACGATCTTGCCTTCAAGGCTGCCAGGGATCGTGCCCCCGTTTGGCGACAGGTTCTGCCAGAACAGGATGTGGTTCCAATGCTGGCCCGCGTTGTTGAACACCGGCGCCATGTCCGGCTTGCCGCGGCTGAGGGTCACGATCTCGTCCAGCGACTTGTTCTGCAGCGCCTCGTTCTTCTCGACGAAGCCGTTCAACGCCGTCACGTAGGCCTGGTGATGCTTGCCATGATGCAGCTCCAGGGTCTGCTGGCACATGCCGCGTGCGGCAAGCGCGTTGGGCGGGTAGGGCAGGGGTGGCAGTTCGAAAGCCATGGATACTCTCCTTGGGTTGGCTGCGGTGCAGCCGGTGGCGGCAGGCCCGACTGGATGGTCCGGCACCGGGAACCAGCCGATGACGCGCAGGGCGGCACCTGGCCCGCCTGTCGACGCGCCCTCCGCAGCTTGCTCCGGCACCGCGCCGGCTCCATCTGGGCGCCATGTCCAAACACGACAAGGCAGGATCCGGTTCCAGCGCCGCCTTGGCACGCCGGGTCGATCCCGACCGGTTCCTGACCGTGCTGCCGGCACCGGCTGCACGACGCGAGGCGCTGTTCACGCTGATCGCCTTCAACCACGAGCTGGTCCGGGCGCTGGAGATGCCGTCGCTGCGGTCGGGAAGCGGCCCGATCGCGGCGCTGATCCGCCTGCAATGGTGGCGGGAAGTGGTGGGTGCCGAGCGCAGCGACTGGCACGGGCAGCCAGTGGCGACACAGCTGCGGGCGCTGATCGACGCGCACCTGGTGCGGCCGGGCACGCTGCTCGACGTCGTGACAGCCAGGGAAGCGGAAGCGGAAGGAATGCAAACGCTGGCGGAATGGCGCGCGGCCATGGCGTCCGGCGCCGGCGGCGTGCAGCGCGCGATCGGCGAGGTGCTGGGGGTGGCGCCGGAGCAGGAATGCCGGCTCGCAGCAGTGGGCGCGGCCTACAGCACCGGGGCGCTGCGTCGTCACCTGGACGCGGTGCTGGCCTCCGGACGCTGCCCGCTCCCGGACGAGATGCTGGACCAGGCCGGTACCTCGCGCGACCGGCTTTCGGGAGACAAGGCGGCCTTGCCGGCGCTCCGCGACGCGCTGCAGCGGGAGGGCGAAGCGTTCCTGCGCGACGCCGACGGCCCGCCATTGCCCGGGGCGAAACGCGTGGCGCTGCTGCCGCTCGTCCTGGCGCGCCGCGACCTCGCGCGGAACGATCCTCGGCGACCGGACGCGCAGCGCGGCCTCGGCGACCGGCTCGCTGTGCTGGCCGCCTCGTTGAAGCTTGGCTGAGGCGTGCGGGAACGGAAACACGACCTGGGAATTCACCTCCACATCCACGGCCTGCTACAGGCGTGGAACGTCGTCGCGAAGGATGCGGTCATGGGTATGGATGCGTTGAAGCCGCTTCACGTGGCGGTGGTGACCGGCGGCGCGTCCGGCATCGGCCTCGCCGCGTGCCGCCGCCTTGCCGCGATGGGGCTGTCCGTCGTCATCGCCGACCTGCCCGGGGGGAGGCTGGCAGCGGCGGCGGAAACGATCGCCGCCTGCTCGCCGCGCGGTGCGGACGCGGTGCAGGCGGTCGCGACCGACGTCGCCTCGCGCGCCTCGCTGGCAGCGCTGGTGGACGCCGTTTCCACCCGGTTCGGCCGCATCGACATGGTGATGGCCAACGCCGCGGTGCAGCCCGGAAGCGCCATCCTCGGGGACGGGGATAGCTGGACCCGGATCCTGGAGATCAACCTCCACGGCGTGATCGATACGGTCCGGGCGTTCCTGCCCGGCCTGCTTGCCGGCGACGGGCCGGGGCTGGTGGTGATCACCGGCTCCAAGCAGGGCATCACCACGCCGCCGGGCGATCCGGCCTACAACGTTGCCAAGGCCGGGGTGAAGGCGTTCGCCGAGGCGGTGCAGCACGACCTGCGCAACCGTCCGGGCTGCGCGGTGACGGCGCACCTGCTCATCCCCGGCTTCGTGTGGACGCCGCTCACCGAGAACGGGCGCACCGAGAAGCCGGCGGCGGCCTGGACGGCGGAGCAGACCATCGACTTCATGCTGCAGCGCCTGGAGCACGGCGACTTCTACATCCTGTGCCCCGACAACGATGTGGCCCGCCCCCTGGACGAGAAGCGCATCCTGTGGGCGGCCGGCGACATCGTCGAGAACCGGCCACCGCTATCGCGCTGGCATCCGGACCACGCGGCCGCCTTTGCCGATTTCCTGAAGCGGTAGGACTGCCGCAGGCGGCGGGGATCAGCCGCCCCCCAGGGTCTCCGCGACCGGAAGCACCGCGGAATAGTCGTCCTTGCCGTGCAGGCGGGTGGCGAGCGACATGAGCTGCGTCGCCGCCGCGTTGGCGGGCAGCGGCACGCCATGCGCCGCCGCGTCGGCCAGAAGCAGGCCCAGGTCCTTGTGCGCGAGCCAGGCTGGGAACTGCGGCGCGATGTTCCCCCCGCCTGCCGTGGCGAGCTTGCGCTTGTGATGCGGCGAGATCACCGCGACGCCGTCCAGCGTTTGCAGCAGCGCGTCGCGGTCGAGCCCGGCGGCGACCCCGTAGGACACCGCCTCGGCGATGACGGCCATGCTGGACACCATGATGCCGTTCACCACCAGCTTGATGGTGGAGCCCTGGCCTGACGGGCCGACATGCACGGTCTTCTTGCCGATCGCGTCCAGGATCGGCCTGGCCCGCGCCACGTCGGCCGCCTCGCCGCCGACCAGCACCACGAGCTCGCCCGCCTTGGCTTCCGGCGTGCTGCCGGACACCGGCGCGTCGAGCACCGCGAGCTGCCGCTCCCGTCCGGCCGCGGCCAACCGGCGCGAGGCGTCCGGCGAGACCGAGCTGGTGTTGATCACCAGGCCGCCCGCCTTCAGCCCGTGCAGGAACCCGTCCTCGCCATAGGCCGAAGCCGCCAGTGCTGCGTCATTGGGCACCGACACCAGCACGATGTCGCTCGCCTCCGCCAGGGCGCGCGGCGATGACAGCATCGCTGACCCGTCCGCAGCCTGCCCGCCCTTGGCAGACGGCGTGTAGGCGACGGTGCGGTAGCCCGCCTCGCGGATGTGGGCGGCCATGAGCGCCGCCATGGCGCCATAGCCGATGAAGCCGACGGTTTGCGGCTGGTCTGCCATCAGGAACACTCCTTGTCCGGCGACCTCAACGCTCAGGCGCGCTTGCGTTTGCGCGCCGGCGTCGGCAGCAGCGGCGCCAGGAATCGGCCGGTATGGCTTTCGGACGCGGCCGCGATGTCCTCCGGGGTGCCGATGGCGACGATCCGGCCGCCGCCTTCCCCGCCCTCAGGCCCGAGGTCGAGCACCCAGTCGGCGGTCTTGATCACTTCCAGGTTGTGCTCGATCACCAGCACCGTGTTTCCCTGGTCGACCAGCGCGTGCAGCACTTCCAGCAGCTTGCGGACGTCCTCGGTGTGCAGGCCGGTGGTGGGCTCGTCCAGGATGTACAAGGTGCGGCCCGTAGCCCTCCTGGCCAGCTCCTTGCTCAGCTTCACCCGCTGCGCTTCCCCGCCGGACAGCGTGGTGGCCTGCTGGCCGAGCTTCACGTAGCCGAGCCCCACCTGCTGCAGGATGGTGAGCCGGTCGCGTATGCGGTTGGCGGCGGAAAAATACGGCACCGCCTCGTCCACCGTCATGTTGAGCACGTCAGCGATGGAGTGGCCGCGGAACTTCACGTCCAGCGTTTCGCGGTTGTAGCGGGCACCCTTGCAGGTGTCGCAGGTGACGAACACGTCGGGCAGGAAGTGCATCTCGATCTTGAGCACGCCGTCGCCCTGGCAAGCCTCGCAGCGGCCGCCCTTGACGTTGAACGAGAACCGGCCGGGCTTGTAGCCGCGCGCCTTGCTTTCCGGCAACTCGGCGAACCAGTCGCGGATCGGCGCGAACAGGTCGGTATAGGTAGCCGGGTTGGAGCGCGGCGTGCGGCCGATCGGCGACTGGTCGATGTCGATGATCTTGT
>CAXTCK010000085.1:0-13820 GCA_964242425.1 uncultured Acetobacteraceae bacterium
CGCGCGCCAGCGCCTTGGTCAGCACGAACTTGGTCTGCGGCAGCGCGCCCTCGGCGGCGTCCACCAGCACGATGGCGCCGTCCACCATGTTCAGGATGCGCTCGACCTCGCCGCCGAAGTCGGCGTGGCCCGGCGTGTCGATGATGTTGATGCGCGTGTCCTTCCACACCACGCTGGTGCACTTGGCCAGGATGGTGATGCCGCGCTCGCGCTCCAGGTCGTTGCGGTCCATCGCCCGCTCGGCCACCACCTGGTTCTCGCGGAACGAGCCGGACTGCCGCAGCAGCTGGTCGACCAGGGTGGTCTTGCCATGATCGACGTGCGCGATGATGGCGATGTTGCGAATGTCCATGCGGGTGACTGGCTTCCGTTGGTTCCGGGCGGGCGGGATGATGCGCGAACGCCGTCCCTGTCCGGCTGGACGGGAACGGCGCAGGCGGGCCCGCTTCGGCCCCGGGAAGGGGATGGGTGGCGGCTAGATAATGCCGCAGGACAGCATTTGCACGTTCAAAATGCCAGGGTCGTGCCGCCGCGTCCGCTTCAGGGGGTCGAATTCGCGGGCCCGGCCAGCAGCGCGCGCAGGTCCGTCTCCGGCCTGGCACCGAAATGGCCGATCACTTCCGACGCGGCGACGCTGCCCATGTGGCCGCACGCCGCCACCGGCAGCCCCTGCGCCAGCCCGGCCAGGAACCCCGCCGCATAGGCATCGCCGGCGCCGGTGCTGTCGACCACCCTGGTCGGCACGGGCGGGATGTCGGTGCGGGCACCATGGCGGAACACCACGCTTCCCTTGGCACCACGCGTCAGCACCGCGAGCTCGACCTCGCGCCCGGCCTGTTCCGCCGCCTGCTCGAACCCCTCCGCCCCGTAGAGCGAGACGATCTCGTCCTCGTTGGCGAACAGGATGTCGACATGGCCCGCTGCAAGCGCGCGGAACGCGGTGCGGTGGCGGTCGACGCAAAAGGCGTCGGACAAGGACAGCGCCACCGCGCGCCCGGCTTCCTGCGCCAGGCGCGCGGCGCGGCGGAACGCGTCCTGCGCGTCCGGCGGGTCGAACAGGTAGCCCTCGAGATAGGTGATGCGGGCATCGCGCACCGTGTCGTCGTCCACGTCGTCCGGCCCGAAGGCGGTGCAGGCGCCGAGATAGGTGTTCATGGTGCGCTGGCCGTCGGGCGTGACCAGGATCAGGCAGCGCGCGGTGCCGCGCCCGTCCGCGCGGTCGGCGTGCAGCGGGCGCGACGGGTAGTGGATGCCGGCCGCGCGCAGGTCGGCGGCGAAGGCGAGGCCGAGCGGGTCGTCCGCCACCAGGCCCAGGTAGGCGGTCTGCGCGCCGAGCCCTGCCGCCACCACGGCGGTGTTCGCGGCCGAGCCGCCGCCGGTTTGTTGTTGCCGGTCGAGCCGGCGATGCAGCGCCTCGGCGCGCGCGGCGTCGATCAGGGTCATGCTGCCTGGGACCAGCCCTTCGGCTTCCGGCATCCCGGCCGGCACCGGGGCAAGGACGTCCATAATGGCGTTGCCGATGCACAGCAGGTCGTGGCGCGCGTTCCGGGACAGGGTGGCGAGGCTCAAGCGGGTGGATCCTTTGGAACAAGGGGCCGGGCGGACCGGCAGAACCTGCGCTAGCATCGCTCCGGGGCAGCGGCAACACGCTCCGGTCGGCCCGGTTGGCGCTTGTCCGCTGCCGTGCGCAGCGTGTAAGCCGAGTGCCGGTTCCACAGCCTGAGACAACAACAGGCGCCCCAGGACCGGGGTTGAACAACAAGAGCAGCGGAGGGTTGACCGTGTTCAAGCGACGCAAGCCGGACGAGATCGCGAATCCGGCCGCAGCCCCGACACCCATCGCGGCTCCGCTTCCTTCTTCCTCTGCCCCGATCGCGCCGTCCCCGTTCACGCCCCCCCCGCCAACGGTTTCCGCGTCCAGGCCCACCGGTCCGGGCCCGGCCGGAACCGGCCAAGGCTTCAACCAGACCGACCAGCAACCCGCATCGTCCAAGGAGGCCCCCATGGGTCGTTCGCCGTTCCCAGCACCGCCGTCCCCGCCCGCATCGGGCCCGGCTCCGGGCCTGCCCCAGGCAGCCGCCCCGCAGGCGCGTCCGTCCATGCCTGGCGCTCCAGGCGCCGCCCCCGCCGGCATGGCCCCGAAAAAGGACGCGGTGGAGCGTCGCACCCTGGTGGTCGGCCGCGGCATCAGCGTGCAGGGCGTGGTGCAGGATGCCGAGCGCCTGGTGGTCGAGGGCACCGTGGAAGCGACCATGATCCATGCCACCGAGCTGTCGGTGGCGCAGGGCGGGGTGTTCCGCGGCGAGGTCGAGGTCGAGGACGCGGAGCTGGCCGGCACGGTGGACGGCACCCTGACCGCGCGCGGCAACCTCACCATACGCGCTACCGGCCGGCTGATCGGCACCGCCAAGTGCCGCCGACTGCAGGTCGAGGATGGCGGCCAGGTGACCGGCCGACTGGAAATGATCACCGAAGGCGCGCGCCCGGCGACGCAGCCGCTGGGCGAGCCGATCGGGTCCACCCGGCCGGCGCCGGCGCCGATGCCGGCGGTGGATCCGGTGCCCGTTTCGGGCTGATCCGGCGACCCTCGGGGTGGGGGCTTCCCGCGCCCATCCCGGAGATACCGCCTTGAGCGGGCTGGCGGCCGGTCCGCGCCAGGCGTCGCCGTTGCTGCGCGAACTGGCCGCGGTGGTGCGGCCGCTGCTGCCCACGCTGGCCTACACGCTGCGCACCATGCTGGCGATCGGGCTGGCGCTCTTCGTTTCCTTCTCGCTGCAGCTCCTGTCGCCTTTGTCGTCGGTGGTCACGGTGCTGATCGTGGCCAACCCGGTCACCGGCGCGCTGGTGTCGAAAAGCCTGTGGCGGTTGTTCGGCACCGTGCTTGGCGCCGCCGCGGCGGTCGGGATGTTCGCGTTCTTCGCGCAATCGCCGATCCTGTTCACGCTCGCCTTGTCCCTGTGCATCGGGCTCGCCTGCGTGGTGTCGACTCTGCTGCGCTACTTCCGGGCCTATGGCGCGGTGCTGGCCGGCTACACCATCATCATCGTCGCCAGCGGCTCGTTCGCCGATCCGCAGAACATCTTCATCGGCGCGTTGTCGCGGGTGTCGTCGGTGTCTGTCGGGCTGGTCAGCACCGCGCTGGTGTTCCTGCTCACCAGCCTGCCGAGGCCTTCCCGGCTCGAGGCCGTCATCGAGGCGCTGGTGCGCGACGTCGCCGCCGGGTTCCTGGCGTATCGCGACCACGGGCCCGGCCGGGCCGCGACCCTGCCGCGTGCCGAGCTGCTGCGCCGCGCCAACGTCCTGGACGAGCAGATCGTGTATGCGGGCGCCGACAGCTACGCGGTGCGGGCGCGGATGATGCGGCTGCGCCGGGGCGGGGCCGGGCTGCTCGGGCTGCTGAGCGCCCTGGAGCCGCTGCACGACCGGTTCCGGCGCCACGATCCCGGCGTGGACGCGGCACGGCGGGCCGCGCACGACACCATGCGGATGCTGGCCGGGCTGGCGCCGGGCGGCCTTGGTGCGGCATTGCCGCCGATCGAGGCCGCGGGGGCGGCGGTACGGGCGATCGCTGCTTCGACCACCGATCCGGACGCGCTGACGGTGGTGCTGCACGAGCACGACCTGCTGGAACAGCTGGCGCAGGCGGTGGGCGACCTGGACGGACGCGGCGCCGGCGGCACCCGGTTGCGGCTGCTGCCCTACCTCGACTGGTCGAGCGCGCTGCGCAACGGCATGCGCGGGGGCCTGGTCACGCTGCTGGGCGGGCTGTTCTGGTATGTGACGCAGTGGCCGTCCGGACCGACGCTGTTGTCCTACCTGATCCCGGCCGCGTGCCTGCTGTCGACCAACCCGTCGGCCTCGCAGGCCAGTCTCAGCTTCGCCCTGGGCACCCTGCTGGCGATCCCGGCCAGCCTCGCGGCGCAGGTGTTCCTGCTGCCGCAGATCGACGGCTTTCCGCTGCTGTGGGGATCGCTGTGCCTGTGCCTGGCGCCGGGGATCTGGCTGCAGTTCCACCCGCGGCACGGTTTGCGCGCCTTTGGCTACGTGGTGTTCTTCTGCGCCATGGTGAACATCCACAACCCCATCACCTTTGACGACATCGCGCTGCTCAACGCCTGGGAAGCCTTTGCGGTCGGCGTGGTGTGCCTGGTGCTGGTGTTCCGGGTGCTGCTGCCGGTCGAGCCGCGGCGCGAGGCGGTGCGGCTGGCGGCGTCGCTGGGGCGGGCGGTGGAACAACTGGCCCGGCCACGCCGCCGCCTGCCAGCTTGGCCGTCCTGGCAGAACCGGCAGATGCAGAAGATCCTGCGCCTCGTGCAGCGCATGGGACAGGTTCCGGGCCTGGACCCGGCGGAACCGCTGCGGCAGGCCTTTGCCGTGGTGGCGCTGGGACGGGTGGTGCTGACGCTGCAGGCGCTGCGCGCCGAACCGGTGCTGGACGAGGCCGGTCGGACCGCCGCGCTGCGGGCGCTGCAGGCGGTGCGATGGCTCCGGCGATCGCCGGCACGGGCGACGGCGGCGATCGAGGCGGCGGCCGGCACGGCGGAAACGCTGCTGCCGGCACCGGACGCGGCATCGGACAAGGCGTTGGCGGTGGCGCCGCACCCGGCGCGGCTTCTTGTCGGCTCGCTGGGCGAGGCCGCGGTTCTGGTCGGCAAGGCCGGGCCGCTGCTCGACCGGCGCGGCGCGTGGGTGGGGCAGGCATGCTGACCGAGCTCAACCTGGGCGGAGTGCTGTTCGCGCCGATCCTCGCCTATGCGCTGCTGGCGGTGCCGATCACGCTGGCGTTGCGGGCGCTGATCTGGGCCAGCGGCCTCGCCCGCCTGACCTGGCACCTGCCGCTGCTGGAGTTCGCGCTCTACATCTGCGTGCTGTCGCTGCTGGTGATGCTGTTGTAGCCGGGAAGCGCGCGGAAGCCGGCCAGCGGGTTGCCTGCCAGCGGACACGCACGGTTTCCGACACCTTGGTCGCCCCGGTTGCGTGAAGGTTGTGTGATTGCGGTCGCAGCCGGTTCCGTGATCCTGTCCGGAACGACATCCAGGAGGACAAGCCATGGCACGGGCGGCAACAGCACCTGCAGCAGGGTCCGCCGGCTCAGCCAACCCCCGCGGCGACATGGCGCGGATCCGGCAGCAGAATGCCGACGAAGCCTTCCTCAAGCTCGACGAGCAGACCATGCCGAGCAAGAAGGACATGGCGTTCGCCGCCGCCGACATCCTCGCCAGCACGCTGGCGATGGTCCCGGCCACCAGCGTCGGCAAGCCGGGCCTGGCCAATGGCGGGTCGCAAACGCTTTACCGGATGATCCGCGACGCCAAGCTGCGGTCCAGAAACGTCGACGTGAAGCCGAACCCGTGGTTCGTCGTCAACGGGCATGTCGACAAGGAGAGTTCCCCGCCCGAAGCCACCGCGACCACCACGCCTTCTGCGTCCCCCGCGTCCCTTGCGTCCTCGCGAAAGACCAGCCCCGACACGTTCACCAACGACGAGACCGGCTCGCCGCTCACCCAGGCCTACCTGCGGACGCGCGACTACAAGACCATCGGCAGCAGCATGATGGGCATCGGCGCCGGGGTGGCCTCCGTGCACACCGGCGGCGTCAACGTCGCCAACGCCGCGCGCCACCTCAACGCGGCGGGCTCGACGCTGATCCACTGGCTCAGGATCCGGGCGATCGCGGAGTCTGTGCCGCAGAAGAGCGCCACCATCATCGGCTGGTGCGACATCATCATGAAGGCCAAGGCGGCCAAGGGCGGGCAGCGCGCGATCGGCATCATCGCGGCGGCGACGCCGGTGCCGCTGGCGAACCCGATCGCCACCATCATCGGCGCCGCCGCCGGGCTCGGGATCAAGGTCGGCCTGGGGGAAGCGTGCTACCTCGCCGCCCTGGAGATCCACTGGCGGGCATTCCAGGAGCAGACGGTCGCCGCCGCGGCGGGCCCCCGGATGGCGAAGCCCACCAACTTCTCCCGCCCGTTCGGGCCCGGCAACCGGCTCGGGCAGACAAGCGTGCCGGCGCCGGGCAGGGAACCGGCGGCCTCGCTGATCGCAGGGCCCGCGTCGCGCATCTTCGCCGAGGTGTGCAAGCGGCGCGGCGCCACCCGGTTGCTGGGCAGCTACGACGTCGCCGGGCTGATCAGGGAGCCGGCGGGCTGGATGGTGCTGGGCGAGCGGCTCGCCTCGACCTGAGGGCCGCACGTGACCGGCCGGCGCCGGTTCTCATTTCCTGGCAAGGCTTGTCGTCGAGGTGAACACATAGCCCTCGGCTTCGAGGTCGATGAACACGACGTTCGCGGTCGGGCCGATCCGCACGAAGCGCTGGATGGCGCCGGCCTGGATGCCGCGCCTGGTCATGGATTGTTCCGACACCACGAACCGCACCCCGGCGGCGGCCAGCTCCCGCATCGCCGCGACGCTGGGGTTGGGGTGTCCGGCACGCCGGGGCGCGTAGGCGTCGTCGAAAGTCAGTTCCGTGGTCGCGGCATGCAGCACGACGACGAAGCGATGGTGACCGGCATCGATCCCGTGCGACGCGCACAGGGCCAGCAGGTCCGAAACGGCCTGCAAGCCCCGGATCGACGGCGCCGGGCCCCGGAAGCGGCGAGTCGAGGTCGAACACCACCTTGAAGGTCACCGACCGCGTCGGGTCCTCCATTGCCGCCACCCGGCCTGCGCCGCCGCAGGCAGTGCCATCATCATGCAGGCGAGTGCCGCCGCTCCGTGCCTCATCGCGTTCTCCTTTGCTCGACGCCCGGCTCCGACCCGGAGCCTGCGATGGCTCGCCGATGGCGCGTCGTGGCCCGGTCGTCTAAGTAGCCGCAGCCTGGGGCAAGCGGCTCCGGCCGGCCGGGGATGCCCCGGACGCGCGTTCGGGAACTGGGGCTGGCGATGATCGTCCTGCGCGCTGTGGTCCGCGTCGCCCTGACCCTCGTGGTGGTGGCGGCGGCCATCGTGCTCGGCAGCAGCCTGTGGCGCACCTACATGATCTCGCCCTGGACCCGGGACGGGCGGGTGCGCGCCTACGTGGTGGACATCGCACCGGAAGTGTCCGGCACCGTGGTGTCGGTGCCGGTGCGCGACAACCAGATGGTGCGCAAGGGCGACCCCTTGTTCGTGATCGATCCGACCCGGTTCCGGCTGTCCATCACCGAGGCGCAGGCGCGGCTGGACAGCGCGCGCGAGGAGCTTCGGCTGCGCCAGTCGGACGTGAAGCGGCGCCAAGGCCTGGCCGGCATCGTGTCGGCGGAGGAGCGGGCGCAGTTCGCCTCCACCGCCGCGACGCAGCAGGCGACCGTGGACGCGGCGCAGGCGCAGCTCGACACCGCCCGGCTCAACCTCCGGCGCGCCACGCTGTACTCGCCGGTGAACGGGCCGGTGACCAACCTGCTGCTCCGGGTCGGCGACTACGCCACCGCGGGCCAGGCGCGGGTGGCGGTGATCGACGCGGATTCGTTCTGGATCTACGGCTATTTCGAGGAAACCAAGCTCGGCCGCATCCATGTCGGCGACCCGGCTCGGATCAAGCTGATGGGCTACGCGCCGATTTTGGCCGGCCACGTCGACAGCATCGCCAGCGGCATCAACGACCAGAACGGCACTTCCGACCGGCAGGGGCTGCAGGACGTGAACCCGGTGTTCACCTGGGTGCGCCTGGCGCAGCGCATCCCGGTCAGGATCGCCATCGACCACGTGCCGCCGGGGGTGGCGCTGGCCGCCGGCATGACCTGCTCGGTGGCGGTGGGAGCGGAAGCGCAAGACCACGAGCGGCTGCCGAGCTGGCTGCAGGACCACCTGTGACCCGTCGATGAGGCGTGCCACGCCCCGCCGGCTGGCCGCGTCCCTGTCTGCGCTGCTGCTGTTGGACGGCTGCACCGTCGGCCCGCGCTACCATCCGCCGCACATGGGGGGCGTGCCGGCGAACTGGACCGAGCACGCGGCGAGCCCGGACGAGATCGCCCGCACCGAGGCACGGATGCGCGGCTGGTGGGCGGAGTTCCACGACCCGCTGCTGGACGCGCTGGTGCAGCAGGCGATCGCCGGCAACCGGCAGCTGGCGATGGCGGGGCAGCGCCTGCTGGCCGCCCGCGCGCTGCGCGACCAGATCCGGGGGCAGCTCTACCCGCAGGTCGACCTTGCGCCCGCCGCCGGCATCCAGCGCTTCAGCACCACGCTGGAATACCCGCCGCTGCCCGGCATCAACTCCGACAACCGGTTCTGGCAGTACGGCGGCACCGTGTCCTGGCAGCTGGACCTGTTCGGCCGGCTGCGCCATTCGGTGGAAGCGCAGCAGGCGGCGCTCGACGCCGGGATCGAGCAGCGCCGCGGCCTGCTGCTGACGATCCTGTCCGAGCTCGTCGGCGACTACGTGACCCTGCGCGCCGCCCAGCTGCAGCTGGGGATCGCCGACCGCAACATCCGGGCGGCGGCGGACGCGCTGGCACTCAGCCAGAAGGTGTACGTGCAAGGGCTCGGCACCACGCTGCAGGTGGCGCAGGCGCAGGCGGAGCTGGAAACCGAGCAGGCCACGCGACCGCCGCTGGAAACCCAGGTTGCCCAGCTGTCGCACGCGATCGCGGTGCTGTGCGGGCAGATGCCGGGCATGCTGGAAGCGCGGCTGAGCGAGCCGGCGCCGCTTCCCGTTGTGCCGCCGCTGCCGGTGACGCTGCCCTCGATGGTGATCGCCAACCGTCCCGACATCCGGCAGGCCGAGCGGCAATACGCGCAGGCGACCGCGCGCATCGGCGTCGCGGTGGCGCAGCTCTACCCGAGCTTCACCCTGCCGCTGTCATTCACGCCGCAATCCAGCATGATCCACGAGCTGTTCACCGCCAGCAGCCTGGCTTGGTCGCTTCTGCTCGAGGCCAGCATCCCGGTGTACCACGGCGGCACCCTGTCGGCGCAGGTGCGCGAAGCGCGTGCCAACGCCGAGGCGGCACGGTTCGGCTACGAGCAGACGGTGCTGGGGGGCTTTCGCGAGGTCGAGGACCGGCTGGTGGCCTACCGCAACGACGAGAAACGCACCGCCACCCTGCGCCGGGCTGCCGCCGACGACGCGCTGGCGCTGGAGCGGGCGCGCCGGCTGTACGGGGCCGGGCTGAGCGGCTTTCTCGACGTGCTGACCAGCGAACGCGCGACCTATGCCGCGCAGAACCTGGCGGCGCTGGGCGAGCTGTCGCGCCTCGACGACGCGATCGCCCTGTTCACCGCCCTTGGCGCCGGCTGGCAGGGGGTGGCGCTGACCGACACCGCTCTCCCGGTGGACGCGGCGTCGCAGCACCGCATGGCGGCGGATGCCGCGGGTCGCTGACGGTCAGGATGCCGTCCGGGTTGGGCCCGAAGGCGGCGTCACGCCGCCCTGCCGCAACGAGCGCAGCGACGGGATCGCGCGGCGGATGAAGGGCTGGTCCGCCAGCACGCCGATCAGGATCACGGTGCCCATGACGGCGAAGTTGAGCGAGCTCGGGATGCCCAGGATGTTGACCAGGTTCTGCAGCACCTGGAGCAGGGCGGTGCCGAGCACGATGCCGACGATCGAGCCCTCGCCGCCGCGCAGGCTGCAGCCGCCGAGCACGGCGGCGGCGATGGCGTAGAGCTCGTAGAAGTTGCCGAACGACGAGGGCGAGACCGAGTTGGTGTAGAACACCAGGCAGATGGTGGCGAGGCCGGCCAGGCCGCCGCTGATGATGTAGGCGCCGGTGACGATCAGGTTGGTGCGGATGCCGGAGAAGCGCGCCGCCTCCTCGTTGCGGCCGATCGCGAACAGGTAGCGGCCGAACACGGAGCGGTGCAGCAGCACGCCCATCACCACGGCCACCAGGATCAGCAGGATGAACGGATGCGGGATGCCCCAGCTGCGTCCCGACGCGAGCCAGCCGAGCCAGTCGAAGTCGTCAGTGTAGCCGAACCCCATGGTGGCGTCGGTGGTGTAGTAGCGGGCGGCGCCCCGGTAGATCAGCAGGCCGCACAGGGTGACGACGAAGGGCTGGAGTTTGGCCTTGGTCACCAGCAGGCCCTGCAGCGCGCCCAGCACGATGCCGCCGCACACGATGGCGAGGATGGCCAGCGGCCACGGCACCCCGCGGTTGACCAGCAGGTCGATGAAGATCACGCCCAGCAGGGAGAAGATCGAGCCCACGGACAGGTCGATGCCGCCGGTGATCACCACCAGGCCCTCGCCGATCGAGAAGATGCCGAACAGGCCGATCAGGTTGGCCATGTCGAGCAGGTTGACCGCCGACAGGAAGCGCGGGTTGAGGATCCCGGTGATCGCTCCCACGACGAGGAGCAGAAGCAGAAGTCCCCAATCCTTCCGGGCCATCACGCGGACTCCTGGTGCTCGATGGGTTGGCCGATGGCCAGGCGCAGAACGTTGATCTCGGAGAAGTCGGCACGGTCGAGCACGCCGCTGACCTCGCCCTCGTGCATGACGGCGACGCGGTCGGACACGCCGATCACCTCCTCCATGTCGCTGGAGATCATGACGATGGCGACGCCGTCATCGGCAAGGGCACGCATCAGCGCGTAGATCTCGCCCTTGGCGCCGACGTCGATGCCGCGGGTGGGCTCGTCGAAGATGATCAGCCGCGGTGCCATCGACAGCCACTTGGCCAGCACCACCTTCTGCTGGTTGCCGCCCGACAGGGTGGCCGCGTGCACCGACACGTCGGGGGTCTTGATCCTGAGCGAGTTCTGCTGGACCCGGGCGGTGGCCGCTTCCTTGTCGCGGTCGACCAGGTTGAAGGAAGCGTAGCGACGCAGGCTGGCGAGCGAGATGTTCTCGGTCAACGGCATGTCGAGCACGAGGCCCTCGCGCTTGCGGTCCTCCGGCACGAGGTAGATCCCCTGGGCGATCGCCTGCCGGGGGGAACGAACCTCGACCCGCTGCCCGGCCAGCCGCACCTCGCCCCCCAGCACCGGGTCGACCCCGAACAGGGCGCGCGCCAGCGAGGTGCGGCCGGAGCCGACCAGTCCGGCCAGGCCCAGGATCTCGCCGCGGCGGACGTCGAGCGACACGTGCCGGTCGGGAAAGGCCGAGGTGACGACGCGGTCGACCGCGCACAGCTCGCCCCCGGGCGGCGCGCGCGGCGGGGTGTACAGGGAGCGCAGCTCGCGGCCGATCATGAGCCGGATCATCGCGTGGTGCTCGATCTCGTCGCGCGCGAGCTCGCCGGCGACGCGGCCGTCGCGCAGGCAGACCACGCGGTCGGCGCAATGCTTCACCTCGTGCAGGCGGTGGCTGATGTAGATCACCGACACCCCGGATGCGCGCAGCTCGGCGATGACCTGCAGCAGGCGATCGGTTTCCTGCAGGGTCAGGCTGGAGGTGGGCTCGTCCATGATGATGACGCGGGCATCGACCGACAGCGCGCGCGCGATCTCCACCAGCTGGCGCTGGGCGATCAGCAGCCGCGACACGCTGGTTTCGGGACCGAAATCGGCGCCCAGGCGCTCGAGCAACGGCCGCGCCCGGTCGTGCATGTGCCGGTTGCGTACCAGCCGAAGCGGGCCGCCCGCGAGCGCCTCGCGGCCGAGAAAGATGTTGGCGGCGACGTCGAGGTTGTCGAGAACGGTCAGTTCCTGGTGCACAAAGGCGATGCCGGCGCGGGCGGCGCCCGCCACCGTCATGGTGTCGTGCGCGACCCCGTCGACGACGATGCTGCCTCCGCTCGGCTGCACCACGCCGCCCAGGATCTTCATCAGCGTCGACTTGCCGGCGCCGTTCTCGCCGATCAGGCCGAGCACGGTGCCGGCCTCGACGGTCAGGCTGACATCCTCGAGCGCCCTCACGCCCGCATAGGACTTGCTGATCCGCGATAATGACAGCAGTGGCGGGGATAACAGCGCCGAGGACGGCATGTGGAAACCGGACCCCAGGCGCTACTTGGCGCTCAGCATCCGGCGCATGCTCTGCTGGAAGTCGTGCACGTTGTCCTTCTGGATCACGCGGGTGGGAATGATGATGAGGTGGTTGGCGGGGATGAAGGACTTGTCGCCGTTGATGTACTTCACCAGGTCGGTCATGGACTGGTAGCCGAACTCGAACGGCTGCTGCACGATGGTGGACTGGATCGTGCCGTCGGCGACGCCGCGCAGGGTCTGGGCGTCCTCGTCGAAGCCGACCACCTTGATCTTGCCGGCCATGCCGGCATCCTTCACCGCCGTATAGATCTGCGGTGTGTTGTAGTTGTACAAGCCCACCAGGATGTCGAGGCCGCCCTTGGCGAGCGCGTCCTGCACGTTCGCCTTGGCCTTGGCGAAGTCGCCGCCATCGGTGCGGATGTCGACGATCTGGATGTTGCTGCCCTGCAGCCCCTGCCTGATCCCCTCGACGCGCTCGCGCGCGTTGTCGGCATCCATGGTGCCGACGAAGGCCATCATCTTGCCGCCCTGGGGCAGCGCCTTCCTGATCTCGCTGGCGGCCTGCAGGCCGGCTGCCTTGTTGTCGGTGCCGATATACAGCACCCGGTTGGAGTTGGGAGCGTCGCTGTCGGTGGTGAACAGCACGGCATGGCTGGCGACCTTGTTGAACTCCTCGGTGGAGTTCTTCGGATCGATGGCGGAGATGGACACGCCGGCGATGCCCGATGCGAGCAGGTCGTCGAGCTCGCGGCGCTGCTCGGCCGCGGTTGCCTGGCCGGTAACGATGACCTGCATGGCGAAGTCGGGATGCTCGCCCTGCGCCTTCATCACGCCGGCGCGGGCAACGGTCCAGAAGTCGGCCGACACGTTGGTGATCAAGGCCAGGGACTTCTTCTGCTGCGCGCCCGCTGGTGCGCCAAGCAGTGAAAGGGTGGCCGCTCCCACGAAAGCGGCCTGGATCAGGCGACGCATGTTTCCTCCAGCTTTGTTCTTGTGTTCGGCACTCTAGGTGGTGCCGGCTCGATGCTAGGCACTTCGTTGCGGTCTGGATAGGTCGCCGTGATGGTCTTGACGAGTTTTGGTCCGGAGGCCGACGAGGGACGCGCAGGTGGCGAGGATGCGGGATCAGGTCCAACCTCATCATGTTCGCCGACACCGGCTTCCGCGTCGATAACCCGGACGGCTCGACGTTTCTGCACCTCCAGGAGGCTTCTCAGTGATCGACCTCCATGCCAACGACAGTGAGCTTCTTCCTTATGTGAAGCGCTATCGCCACCTGTCCCCGCCACTTCCGGACCCGATCCGACGACGATGGGCAAGCGAAGCGGGCGCCGCGCTTTCACAAGGCGAAGGAGGCCGTTGACGAACCGGCCATGCCGCACTGGCTCAGCGAGCCGGCATATCCCGACGTGACCGAAAGCGCGAAGCAGGATCGTGTCCTGGGCGCGCTGCTGGGATTGGCGGTGGGCGATGCGGTCGGCACGACGCCGGAGTTCCGGCCGCGCGACGAGACCCACGTCGACGACATGGTCGGCGGCGGCCCGTTCGGGCTGCAACCGGGCAAGTGGACCGACGCGACGGCCGCTTCGTCGGCAACACCGCCCGCGACACCGCCGGCAACGGCTCGCTGATCCGCCTGGCGCCGATCGCGATACACAACCGCCACTCGCTGCACCGCAGCTGGGGCCAGGCTTGGTCCCAGTCCGGTGTCACGCACAATGCGGCGGAGGCGCAGAACGCGTGCCAACCATTCGCCGTCCTGCTGCACCATGCGCTGAATGGTGCTGGCAAGGAGAACTGCCTGGCGCCGAAGGTTCTGTCCTTATCGCTGCGCAACCTTCTGATCAACGCTGACGAATACAAGAACAAGTCGCGCGAGCAGATCCGCTCCTCGGGCTACGTGATCAATACCCTTGAAGCGGCATTCTGGTCGGTGTGGCACACCGACAGCTTCGAGGATGCCG
>CAXTCK010000086.1:0-13776 GCA_964242425.1 uncultured Acetobacteraceae bacterium
GGTTCAGCAGCGCCATCTCCAGCTGGCTCGGATCCACCGACGCCATCATGGCCTCGTCCGCCAGGGCGAGCTTCACCGTGACGCCCGTGCCGGCCATCTGGTCGAGGATGCCGTCACAGTTCGCCAGCGTCGCGTTGACGTCGAGCGTCTGGTTGTCGTGGAACTGCCGGCGCGCGAAGGACAGCATCTGGTCGGTCAGCTTGGTGGCACGCCTCGCCCCCCAGGCGGCCCGCTCGACGCTTCGCAGGCCGCGCTCGCTGGTCACCTCGCCGTCGAGCCGCTCCAGGTTGCCGAGCACGATGGTCATCAGGTTGTTGAACTCGTGCGCCAGGCTGGAGGCCATGGAGCCAAGCGTTTCCATGCGCTGCGACTGCTGCAGCACGGCTTCCGCTTCCCGCTTGCGGGTCACGTCCAGCTGGCTGGCGAAGTGGTAGACAAGCGTTCCGGAGGTGTCGACCACCGGGCTGATGAACAGGGCGTTCCAGAACTGCGAGCCGTCCTTGCGGTAGTTCACCAGCTCGATGTGCACGTCCTCGCCGGCATCCAGCGCGCGGTGGATTTCCGCCACCGATTCCGGATCGGTTTCCCGACCCTGCAGGAACCGGCAGTTGCGCCCGATGATCTCGTCCTGGGCGTAGCCGGTCAGCTGCTCGAAGGCCTGGTTGCAGAAGACGATCGGGTTGTCGTGCCGGTGCGGGTTGGTGAGGCACATCGGCATGCGGCTCATCTGTACGGCCGCGAAGAAGATGTCGGTTCCGTCGACCCCGCCGCCGACGGGAATGACGTTGCGCCCGTCCGAGATGTGATGTCCCGGTTCGTCGGCGGTCACGCCTCGATCGTTCCAATCAGCCATCGAAAAGCCCGCACCTTTTCAGCATGACACCGTTTTTACGCCAAACCAGACGTGCAGCCAATCGACAAGCACAACCACGTCGCGAACAAACCGGCCGCGTGCTGCCGAGTTCAGCTTGCATGGCCGGGCTGCGGTCACCGCAAAGGAAGCTGGCGTTTGTGTGTTCTCCTGGTTGAAGACGAGCCTCTGATCCGCGAGCTCATGAGCGAAAGCCTCCGGGATGCCGGCTACGAGGTGATCGACGTGGAGAACGGCGCCGGTGCGCAGAAGGTGCTGCGCGATAAGCCCCGCGCCCTCACGATCCTGGTCACGGACTTCCACATGCCAGGCGACCTGGACGGATCGCAGGTCGCGGCGCAGGTGCTGGAGGTGTTTCCCGGCCTGCCCGTCGTGATCGTGTCCGGGCGGCCGGAAGTGTTCCAGTCGTCCTGGCAGCACACGCTTGGCTACACGCTCATGAAGAAGCCCTACCGGCCGAGCGAGCTCATCAGGGTGGTCCGCTCCCTGACGGGCTGACCGCGCACCCTGCCACTACCGTCTTTCCCGTCGTCGCGCATCCTGGAGCATCGGCCGCATGTGCGGACGCTTCGCCACGAACATCCCGCCCCACCTGTTGCGTGACTGGTATAACGCCGCCGGCCCGCTGCCGAACGACGCCCCGAACTACAACGTGGCACCCACGCAGAGCGTGCCGGTGGTGCGGCGCCATCCGGACGGCGAGCTCCGGATCGACCTGCTGCGCTGGGGGCTGATCCCGCACTGGTCCAAGGACAAGGGCAGGCAGCCGATCAACGCCCGGGCCGAGACGGTGGCCTCCTCCGGCATGTTCCGCGGTGCGCTGGCATCGCGCCGCTGCGTCGTGCCGATGACCGCCTTCTTTGAATGGGACCAGCGCACGAAGCCGAAGCAGCCCTATGCGTTCGGGCGGTGCGACCACGACCCCCTGATGCTGGCGGGGTTGTGGGAAAGCTGGACCGATCCGGCCGGCGAGCTGGTGCGATCGTTCACGATCATCACCACCGAAGCCAACGCCGTGCTGGCGCCGGTGCATGACCGCATGCCGGTGGTGCTCGAACGGGCCGTTGCCGCCGACTGGCTCGAGCATGGTCCGCACGCCCTGCTGCGGCCGGCCGGTGACGACGTGCTGCGTCGCTGGAGCGTCAGCGCGGAGGTGAACTCCCCGCGCAACAACCGTCCCGGGCTGCTCGACCCGGTCGAGCGGGCAGGCGGGCAGGACGAGCAGGCGGCGGGGCCCGACTCGGCCTGAGGTCCCCGGCAACGCCTGGCCGGACCGGCGCGTTGGGTCGTGCCGGAGGTTTTCCATGACCAGGCCGTTTTTGCTGCTCCTTGCCCTGCTGGTTCCGCTGCTCGCGACGGGCTGTGAACAAGGCTCCGATCCGGATCGCGGCGGCAGCCGGGGCCCCTATGTAAGCGGCGGCTTCGGCGGACATTGATCGTGGACGATGCCGGCCCCGGGCCCGACCAGACGATGCGGAGCCTGGAGCCGGGCGGCACCGCCGTGGTGGTCGGCGCGTCCGGCGGGCTCGGCGGCGCCCTCGTGTCGGCCCTGGCGGCGATGCCGGCGTTCGGGCGCGTGGTGGCGTTGTCGCGTGCGGCGACGCCGCAGCTCGATCCCGCCAGCCGGGTCTGGCACGCGCCCCTCGACCTGCTGGACGAGGCCAGCATCGCCGCCGCCGCCGCCCTCCTGCCGGACCCGTTGCGCCTGGTCGTGGTCGCGACCGGGCTGCTGCACGCGCCCGGCCTCCAGCCGGAGAAGACCTTTCTGTCGCTCGACCCGGACGCGCTGTTGCGGAGCTACCGGGTCAACGCGGTGGGTCCGGCGCTGGTGGCCAAGCACATGCTGCCGCGCCTGGCGACGCCGGGACGCAGCGTGTTCGCGGCGTTGTCGGCGCGGGTCGGCAGCATCGGCGACAACCGGTCGGGCGGCTGGCATGCCTACCGCGCCTCCAAGGCCGCCCTGAACATGATCCTGCGCAACCTGGCGCTCGAGCTCGCACGCCGGAAGCCGGACGCCCTGTGCGTCGGGCTGCACCCGGGCACGGTCGACACCGGGCTCAGCCGGCCGTTCCAGCGCGGGGTGGCGGAAGGCCGGCTGTTCACGCCCGCCTGGTCGGCGTCGCGGTTGTTGTGCGTGATCGACGGGCTCCAGCTGTCGGAGAACGGCTGCGTGCTGGATTGGAGCGGCGCGGTGGTGCCGCCCTGAACACTGTTCATGTGAAAAGTGTTCAGCTGGCCAGCGAGGCGGCGATGTTCACGCCGAGCGCGATGATGGCGGTGTTGAACAGGTAGGACACGAAGGAATGCGCCAGCACCAGCTGCCGCATCCCGGCCGACTGGGTGGACACGTCGCTGACCTGGCTTGCCACCGCCATGCAGAACGAGAAGTAGAAGAACTCGCTGATCCCCGGCCGGTCGTTGCCGGGAAACAGGAGGCCGCCGTCGCGCCAGAAGTCGTGCGCGTAATGCGTGGTGAAGATGGTGTGCACGAAGAACCAGGACAGCAGCACGGTGGAGCCGGCCAGCGCCATCAGCCATCCGGCGTGGTGCTTGCCGTGGATCTGCGCCAGCTCCAGCACGATGGCGCCGAGCGAGGCGACGGCGGCGAGCACGGTGATCGCCAGGATGGCCCAGCGCCCTTCGTCGAGCATGACGCCGTCCTGCCGCAGCCGCTCCGGAGTCATGTGGCGCACCAGCACCAGGATGGAAGCGCCATAGGCCAGCACGCCCAGGTTCCAGCCGATCAGCGCCGCCGTGACCGGTCGCACGCTGGGCAAGGCGAGGGCGAACGCGACCAGCGCCGCGGCGAGCCCGATCAGGAGGGAGGGACGATGACGAAGATGGCGCAGCACGATGAAAACCCCCGACTCCGGACGCGAGGCCTGATTCAGTCACGGACCGATCACGACGCACACCGTTCGTGCCAGGCGTCGGGAAAGACAACAGTTGAATTCTGGCCACCGTGGGCTATGTTCAGCGGATCGGCTGTCTTTTCGGCCGGGAAGAACCGATCTTCGTAGTGACGCACGTCGACTTCAAATTCTCCCAAACGAAAAGTGAAGACTTCCGCATTCTCGCGGAAGACAGGCCCGGTGGAGAGACTTGAAGATGGCGACAGGTACAGTGAAGTGGTTCAACGGCCAGAAGGGTTATGGATTCATCCAGCCCGATGACGGCTCCAAGGATGTGTTCGTGCACATCTCCGCAGTCGAGCGCGCCGGCCTGAACGGTTTGAACGAGGGCCAGAAGGTCAGCTACGAGCTGGAGCGTGGCCAGCAGGGCAAGGTGTCCGCCGGAAACCTTCAAGCCAGCTGATCGACTGACCTGACGGCCCTGCTCCGGCAGGGCCGTTGACAAGGATCCGTCATGACAATGCCGAAGTTCGGGATCGGGGACCGGGTGTCCTTCGTGCCGGGAAAGTACGACAACAACGTCACACGCGGCGTCTACACCGTCGTGCGGGCCATGCCGGTGACCAACCAGGGCTTCCAGTATCGGGTCAAGAGCCTGCGCGACAGCCACGAGCGGGTGATCGACGAGGTACAGCTCGCTTCGGCGCGCTGATCTCCGGCAGGACCTGAACGCGAAGCGCCCGCCCCATCACGTGGGGCGGGCGCTTTGTCGTTTCCCTGCCGGTGGTGCCGGCAGGGACCGAGGATCAGGCCAGGCTGATGCCGGCGGCTTCCGGGCCCTTCTGGCCCTGTACCACCTGCACCAGGGTCGCCTGACCCTCGTTCAGGCTCGACAGGCCGGACCGCTCCAGGGCGGAGGCGTGGATGAAGATGTCCTTGCCGCCGGTATCCGGGGTGATGAAGCCGAAGCCCTTGGTGGCGTTATACCACTTGACGATGCCACGCACCTCCTCGGCCATGGACAGGTCGGGGGTGGCACGGCCGCTGCGGAAGCCGCCGGCACCGGCGCCGCCGGGACGAGGGGCTCCGAAGCCGCCGCCGCCGGAACGCGGGCGCTCGGGCTGGGCCGTGCTCTCGTCGACGGACATCACTTCCGCGACCTGCCGGCCCTTGGGGCCCTGGCCGATCTTGACGCTCAGCGTGGCGCCCGGGCTGACGGAGTCGTGGCCGGATTGCGACAGGGCATTGGCGTGCAGGAACACGTCGCCGGAGCCGTCCGCCAGCTCGACGAAGCCGAAGCCCTTCTCGCTGTTGAACCACTTCACGCTGGCATTGATCTCCGGCCCGGAGGCGATCACCTGCGACCCGCCACCGCCGCCCATCGGACGGCGCGGAGGACCGCCGAAGCTGCTCCGCTCGCCGTAGGAGGGTGCCGGAGCAGGGGTGAAATCGTCGTCGAAGCCGCCGCGGCGTGGGGAGCGGGGGCTGCGGTCGGTCCTGTTACTTCTCAACGGTCGTAATCCCGAGGTCTAGAAGGTTGCGTCTGGGTCCAGGCGCACCGTGTGGCGATATTGGCGGGCGGACGCCTCGTCTGGACGACACCGGCTAAGGAACCGGTTTACGTCGTCCCGATGCGTCAGACCATGGCATAGCATGATTTCCGCTGCACGGACCACCACCGCGGATCACCCGATCGTGTTGTTCTCGTGAATGGACTGCCGCATCCGCGACCAGACGGCGTCCGTGCGCGGGCGGCGCCCCTGGTCCCGCCCGGCTTTGGGGTTCCTTACACGGGGTGAAGCCCCTAGAAGAAACGGCCGGAACAACGGGACGAAGTAAGCACGATGAAGTCCGACCCCATCACCCGACCGCGTGCGCCCGGTGTCCTGATGGGCACGCTGTTGCTGTCGACAGGCATGATCCTGGGGCAGGCCGCGCGTCCCGCCGCCGCCGAGCCGCTGCAGGATCCTTATGGCACCTGGACCGCGCAGGTGGAGAACGACGCGGTCTCGACGCTGAAGGGTACCTCGGACCAGTACTACACCAGCGGGCTGCGCCTCGGCTGGACCTCGGGCACCGACAACCAGCCGCCGGCGATCTCCGACCTCAACACCCTGATCTGGGGCCACGGTGTGCAGCGCATCGCCTTCGGGCTGCAGCAGTCGATCTTCACCCCGCGCGACACGCAATCCCGGGTGACGATCCCGGGCGACCGTCCCTATGCCGGCGTGCTGCTGGCGACCATGAACCTCATCAGCGACACCGATGTCACCCGCTCGGTGGCGGGCGTGCAGGCCGGCGTGCTCGGCTCCTATGCCGGCGGCTACCAGGTGCAGAACGGCTTCCACAGCGCGATCGGCGACACCGCCAACCTGGGCTGGCGCAACCAGCTGCCGAACCAGCCGATCCTGCAGCTCCAGGCCGGGCGCATCTGGCGGTTCCCGGTGATCAACCGCTACGGCGTGTCCATCGACGCCCTGCCGGCCGTGTTCGCGGCCGGCGGCGACTTCCGCACCTATGCGCAGGGCGGGGCCACGGTGCGGATCGGGCAGGGGCTGGACAGCGACTTCGGCACCCCGCGCATCTCCCCCGGCCTGGACGGCACCGACGCCTACAAGGCCACGCGTCGCTTCGTCTGGTACGGCTTTGCCGGCGTGGACGGGCAGGCGGTCGGCTACGACGCGACGCTGCAGGGCAGCACCTTCCGGTCAGGCCAGCCGCACGTGTCCAAGATCTGGGACGTGGGCGAGTTCGAGGCCGGGGCGGCGGCGATCTTCCACGGGGTGCGCGTGTCCTACACCCAGACCTGGCAGACGCAGGAGTTCCAGCACGCCAAGTCCGGGCTGTTCAACTTCGGCTCCCTGGCCTTGTCGGCGAAGTTCTGACGCTTCCCGCATGGCGATCCGGCCCGCCAGGACCAGACGCGCAAGGAAAAAGAATCCTGGGAACAAGGGTCCCGGGAACACGCGCCGGGGACGGCGACAGATCAGGCTGCTGGCTTGCCGGACGCTGGTCGCGCTCGCCGCCGGCTGCTTCGTGGCGGCCTTCACGATCGCTGCCCTGGCGCCGCCCGGGTTGAGCCTGGGCGACGGACTGCAGCGCTTGTCGGGCCGATCCGTGTCCGGCTGGCTGGCCGCCGGGCGCGCCGGCGTCGGCTGGCAGGGGCCGGTGCTGCCTGTCCTCCTGCTGCCGTTCCTGACGCGGCCAGCCTGGCTGCTGCCGGTGATGCTGGGCTTCATCAGCGCCGGGATCGCGATCAGCCTTGGACGGGCTCTGCCGAACGGCGCCGCCCGCTGACACACCGGCGCGAGGCGAGCGGCCTGTCGCCGCCCGCCTCGCATGCCGGCAACCCGTGTCGCCAGGACCCGTATCGGGCCCCGACCGGTTGCCGGCCAGGACAGGTCCCGACCAGGTGGATCACCTGATCGGGTGGAGATGCTCGCCAGAACAGCAGGCCGGAGCAGTCGAGGCGACCCCGGGTGAACGGGGAACGGTCTAGTTTTTGAACGTTTCGACCACGGTCTGCGCGATCAGCAGCTGACCGATGGTTGTCAGGTCGAAGAACGGGTCGATGAACAAGGACGCGTTCAGCACCGACGGGTCCTGCCCGTCGATCGCGGGGTTGAAGATCGGGGCCGTGTCGGGTCCCGGCGGGTTGGCAAGCACCGGCTGGGTGAGGTTGTTGAACCCGTAGGCGGACGGGTTGGCGGCGACGTTCACGAACAGGGTGTGCAGGTCGACGATCTTCACGTCCAGCCCGGTCTGCGCCTTGAACGTCTGCACGGCGGCCGTCAGCTCGCTGTTGAGGGCGTCGACCAGGGCCTCGAACTCGGCCTTGGTGGCGCCGGTCGCCTGCAGGAACGCAGGCTCGCTGAACAACGGCGCGAGGGTGATGTCCGGCAGGTTGGTGACCAGGATGTGCTGCGCGCCGGCGGTCTTGAGCAGGCCGAGCCCGGAGATGATGGCCTGCACGGTGTTGGCGACGTTCTGGGGCGGGGACGCGGACTGCGGCAGGGAGATGTCGTTGCCGCCGAACGTCACCGTCGCCACGTCGGTGGGCCGGAAGCTCTTGTGCTCAAGCACGAACAGGGCGATCTGGGTGCGGAAGCTGCCGGCACCGTTGATCGGATCGAGCGCGTTGGAAAAGCCCTGGGCGGTGGCATTCTCATAGGCGTAGTTGGTCTTCAGGGTGGCGTTCGGGTGCGCGATGCCCAGCTCCTCGGCAACGTCCGTGGTCCACTTGGCGCCGTTCGAGAAGTCGCCGGTCGAGGAGTAGGGCGCCTGCGTGGCGGGCGGGGTTTCGCCGAACAGCCGGTACACCGCGCCGTAGGTGCCGCCATCGGCAAGCCTGTCGCCGAAGTTGTAGACAGCCGTGGGCGTGAAGCTGGCGGCCATGGCCGGCCCGGACAGGGCCAGGGCGGCCCCGGTCGCCAGAAGCGGCAGCATGGCGAGAATGCGTCTGGTCATGGTCCTGGTACTCCAAAAGCGGAACGCTGCCCGCTGAACTATTGAGCCGTCTGCGAGGCGATCACTGCCGGGGTGATCCGCACCACCTGGCCGTGACCCGGGTTCACGCCGTAGTTGGACACGTAGATGCTGCCGTCCGGCCCGGTGGTGATGCCGGCCGGGTTTATCAGGCCCTGGCAGGCCAGGGTGTGCTGGGCACCGCTGGGCGAGATCTGCACGATCGAGCCGCTCGGATCACCTGACGTGCCGCCGCTGGTGTACTGCTGCAGGGCGTAGACGCTGCCGTTCGGGCCCTGGGCCAGGCCGAGCAGGTTGGTCATCCCGCTGGCGTACTTGGTCGGCGTGGAACCCTTGACCACCCGCCACACCGAGGCCGTGCCCTTGACGTAGGGGTACCCGGTGTAGTCCGCGACCAGCAGGCCGTTGCCGTCCGGCGCCGGGATGATGCCGGTCGGAACCGAGTCCTGGAACGTCGGCGCGAGCGCGCCTGTGGGCCCGGGCGCCTGGACAATCTGGTAGGGGATGACGCCAAGAACCGAGATCGCGCCGCTGGGCGTGATCTGCGTCACCGTGTGGGCGGCCGCGTCGGCAGCGTACAGGTTGTCGCCGACGCTGGTGAGGCCGTACGGGTTGCTCTCGGCCGCGCCCGGCCCGGCCGCCTCCGGATCGGACTTGTCCGGAACGTTGGCGTACTCGTAGGTGTTCAGGTGGGCGAGCGCGGTCTTGACCACGGCGCCGTTCTTGACGTCCAGGCCGTACAGCACGCCGATCTGGCTCTCGTCGGAGCCGAGTGCTGCCTCATCCGAGCTCGTGCCGATGCCGCCGACCAGGACGAACGGGACGCCGTTCCTGAAGGCGATGCCCTGCGGCCCCGATGCCTGGTTGAGCGGCTGCGGCGTCAGCGACCCGAACCCGTCGGCGGCCGTGTAGCGGTTGCCGCCGAACATGACGGACAGCCGTCCGGTGTTGCCGTAGCAGTCGGTGTTGCCCTGGAACACGAGGCAGGGTCCCGGACCGCCGATGCCGGCGTCGGTGATCCAGAGCGCGCCGTAGCCGAAGGCCAGGCCGCGCGGCGCGTTGAGGCCGTCCGTGATCACGGGGTAGAGCGACGGGACGTAGCTCGACTCGATCAGCGTCGCGTCGAGGCTGGTGACAGACCCGTCGGGCAGGGTGGCCACGCTGTTGAACGAGACGGGCGCTCCGAGCTGCGGCGCCCACTGCAGCGTCTCGAACTGGCCGGAGCCATCGGACGAGGTGGCGCTGCTCGTCGCGGAGAAGGACTCGAAGTCGCCGATATGGGTGCTGACGTTCTGCGTTCCGTTGACGGCGAGCGTGAGCTCGGTCGAGCCTCCGCCGAGGTATTTCAGCCTTCCCCTAGCCGCTGTGCTCGCCGAGAAGCTGCCCGGCGCGAACTGGACCGGCCTGGTGGCGACACGCACCGTTCCGTTCGGCCCGGCGTTGTCGCCGACGATCATGAGCTGGCGCGTGGTGGGATCCTGGCTCAGGTAGATGATCTGCTGGGGCGGCGGCGTGGTGCCGTAGATCGATACCGAATTGACCGTCAGGTCCTGCTGCGTGCTGATCGCGAGCGTCTGGCTGCCCTGGAACGGCAGCATGTCGACCGTCTGCACGATCGTGCCTGCGAGCGGCCGGCTCGCGGCTGCCGTTGCACCGGATGCCGGCGCGGTCATGGTTCCAGAAACGTTGTAGATCCAGAAGTCGCCGGACTTGAGGACCGGCAGGCTCGTGGCCAGGGCGTGCTGCGGCGCCGGGGCGCAGGTCTGCGCCCGCGCAAAAGGCGTCATGCCCACGAGAGCGCACGAGGCGATGCAGGACGACAGGAACCATGCGGTTCTCGACTGCCTGGTCGGCGCGCGACCGGCAAAGGCTGAGTGCTCGAAGGACATGACGCTCCCTGTCGCGCACCACCGCAGCGATGACCACGGTTCCGTAAGACACTGCCGCGCAGGCGGAAGTCATCGCACGGTCTTTTTGCGCTCAATGACCGGGGTTATGAGACAATTCACGGCAAAGCCGAAGAGAAAACGGAGCTTTTTCTTCGACGTTTGTTTAGGAAGCACGTTCCAAATGATGTGCTTGTTTTCAATAGACATGAGGAACATTAGCCTTGGTTAGCCACGTCCCCAACAAACAGGCAACAAAACACGGTGGTGTCCGGGTCATGCCGCACGAGGCGGTCGATGCCGCGACGACAAGGACGCAGCATGGCCGGAACCGGCGGCATGCCGTTTCCGCCGGACAACGGTGCCGCGTGCGATGCCTGGCGCGGCGTCGCCCCGTCAGCCCGCTTCGTATTCCACCGCCGGCGCCGGCTGGCCGCCGGTTGCGTGCGGCGGCAGGGTGGGGATCGGCCGGCCGATCAGGTAGCCCTGGATCTCCTCGCAGCCATGGGCGTCGAGAAAGGCGAGCTGCGCCTCGGTTTCCACCCCTTCCGCGCAGCTGGTCATGCCGAGCGCCTGCACCATCTGCAGCACGCTGCGGGTGATGGCTTCCGCCCGGCGGTCGTGGCCAAGGGCGCGCACGAACTGGCGGTCCAGCTTGACCTGGTCGAACGGGTAGGAGGTCAGCGCGGACAGGGAAGAAAAGCCGGTGCCGAAATCGTCCAGCGCCAGGCGCACGCCCATCGCCCTGACCTGCGCCAGCTCGCGACGCACCGAGCCGTCATCGGCCAGCGCGCCGCGCTCGGACAGCTCGATCTGCAGCCGGTTCGGCTCCAGCCCAGTTTCTTCCAGTACCCGGCGCAGCAGCTTCGGCAGCCGCCCGTGCGACAGCCACAGCGGCGACACGTTGACCGACACCCCCAGCGCCTGCTGCCAGGAGCGCGCTTCCGTGCAGGCGGCGTGCAGCACCCAGGCGTCGATCTGCTCGATCAGGCCGCCGGCTTCCGCCACGGGAATGAACAGTCCCGGCGACATCTCGCCGTGGCCCGGACGGTTCCAGCGCACCAGCGCCTCGAAGCTCACCACCTGCTCGGTCGCGGTGTCGATCACGGGCATCCAGTTCAGGTGGAACGCGCCCTGCGCCACCGCCGCCTGCAGGTCCTGTTCCAGCCCGGTCGACAGGGCGTAGGCGTCGGTCAGCGCCGCGGTGGCATAGCAGTGGCGCCCGTCGCCCTGGCTGCGCGCATGCGCCAGTGCCGCTTCCGCTGCCAGCAGCAGGGCGGCAGGGTCGGGGCCATGCGCCGGATGGATCGCGATGCCGACCGACGGGCGCAGCGGCAGCTCCAGCGTGTCCACCTGCACCGGCTCGCGCAGCCGCTCCATCATGCGCAGCGCGATCGCTTCCGCGTCGCTGGGACCGATCCGGCCGGGTGCCGCCAGCACGAAGCCGCTGCCGCCGAGATGGGCGAGCAGGCTCGGCACCGGCGCGATGGTTTGCAGCCGGTCCGCCGCCTGGGCCAGGTAGCGGTCGGCGATCTCGCGCCCGTACATGTCGTTGAGCACCGACAACCGGCCGAAATCGATCCGGAACACCGCCAGCGCCGGGCTGGGATCGTCCGCGGGCACCGCGTCCAGCACCTGGGCCAGGTAGTGCCCGAGCGCCTGCCGGCCGGGCAGGGCGGTCGCGGCCCCGGTGCCGTCAGGGCGGGCCGGCTGGCTGTCGCGATGAACCGCGAGCAGGGCACCGATACCGCGCGCGAGGTCGGTGAGCGTCAGCAGCACCTCGCGGCCGTGCCGCCTGGGCTCGCGGCCGAGCAGGCACAGCACGCCGATGGCGGCGCCGGACGGGTTACGCACCGTGGCGCCGGCGTAGCTGGCGAACCCGTTCTCGCGCTCGTGCGCCGGGGCGGACGCGAATGCAGGGTCGGCCAGGAGGTTGGACATCTCGGCCGTGGCGCGGCGCGGACGGCTCATCTGCGCCCGAAGCAGGCTGACCGGCAGCGCTTCGCCGTTCGAGCCGCCGGACACTTCCTGGATCTGCAGGCCGGACGGCGCCTCGATCACCAGCACGGCGAGCGGGCTGTCCGTGCAGCGTCTGGCCAGGCGGAGAAACGGTGCGAACGGGGTTTCGGACGCGGCGTCGTCCCCGACCTCCGCGCGCGGCAGGGTGAGCCGTTCGACGGGGATGCCCTGGATGTTCCGGCTCGTCGTGCGTGCCATGGTACGGTTCCTGCCGGTTCGGCTATCAGGTCTGGATGCGACTGAAACGATTTGCCCTCGTTTCTGCAACGCCGGGCCGCCTCATCCGGATGCGAGAATACGCGCGGCGTCTGCACGGTCCAGTAGCAACAGAAGCAGTTGCACCGCTTTGCCGCGCGCGGAAGCGAGGGTGGTGTCCCGTTGCAACAGGCGCTCCGTATCCTGCCACGCCCGTCGCACCAGCCGGTCCAGGCCGCCGGGTGCGGTGCTCGCGGCGGCGATGGCACCCGCCAGGCGGTAGCGCGGCTCGCCGGACTGCCGTCGTCCCATCAGCTCGCCACCGCCGCGCATGCGGAAGTCCTCGTCGGCGATCAGGAACCCGTCCTCGGTGTCGCGGAGCAGGGACAAGCGCCGTCGTGCGCCGGCACGGAGGGCGTCGTCGTGCAGGAGCAGGCAGAAGCTCGCCGCCGTGCTCCGCCCGACCCGGCCGCGAAGCTGGTGCAGCTGCGCCAGGCCGAAGCGCTCGGCGTGCTCGATCACCATGATGGTGGCGGTGGGGATGTCGACGCCGACCTCGATCACGGTGGTGGCGACCAGGATCCGGGTGCGTCCGGCGGCGAACGCGGCGAGTGCCTCCTGGCGCTGGACCGTGTCCTGCCGTCCATGCGCCAGCCCGACCAGGCCCGGGAAAAGCTGCGACAGCGACTCGAAGCGCGCCTGCGCCGCCGCGAGGTCGAGCTGCTCGCTTTCCTCCACCAACGGGCACACCCAGAACAGCTGCGCGCCTTGCCCGAGCGCGCGGCGCACCGCGTCCAGCACCTCCGACTCGGCGCCCAGGCCGTGCAGGGTGGTGCGTATCGGCTTGCGCCCGGCCGGCTTGCCGTCGAGCCGGCTGACCTGCATCTCGCCGTACTGGGTCAGCAGCACGGTGCGCGGGATCGGCGTCGCCGTCATCACCAGCACGTCGGTCGCTCGTCCCTTGTCGCCGAGCAGGAGGCGCTGCTCGACCCCGAAGCGGTGCTGCTCGTCGATCACCGCGAGCCCCAGGTCGCGGAACGACACGCCGTCCTGGAACAGGGCGTGCGTGCCCACCGCGAGCGGCGCCTCGCCGAGCCCGATCTGCCTGAGCGCCAGGCGTCGGGCCTGGCCCTTGACGCTTCCGGTCAGCAGCGCGACCGGCACCGGCGACAACCGGCTCAGGGTGTGGTGGTGCTGGCGCGCCAGGATCTCGGTGGGCGCCATCAGGCAGCTCTGCGCGCCGGCCTCGGCCGCCCGCAGCATCGCCAGCAGCGCCACCAGGGTCTTGCCGGCGCCGACGTCGCCTTGCAGCAGGCGGAGCATGCGGTTGGGACGGGCGAGGTCGTCGTCGATCTCCGCCAGCACCCGGCGCTGCGGGTCCGTGGGCGTGTGGCCGAACCGGGCCAGGGCTTCCGCGCGCAGTTGCCCATCGCCGCGCAGCGAGCGGCCCGGCCGCGCCCGCGCCGCC
>CAXTCK010000087.1:0-13679 GCA_964242425.1 uncultured Acetobacteraceae bacterium
GCGCGCGCGCGAGTACGATCTGCCGGCCGCCCGCGCCCGGCTCGAAGCCTGGCGCGAGGCGGGGCGCGAGGCGGGGCGCGAGGCGGCATCGCGGGGACCGGTGACCTGATGCGCGCAACCGCGATCCGCCAGCTCGACCGGCTGGGCGCCGGGGCAGTCCTGCTGTGCCCGTTGTTCCTGTTGCACGGGCGCGGGGTGGCCGAGGCGCTGGTCGATCTGGTCGCCGTGTCGTTCCTCGTTCGCTCGGCGCTGGCGTCGGACTGGAACTGGATCCGCACCGCCTGGGTGCCGGTGGCGTCGTTCTGGTGGGGCTGGCTGGTGCTGTGCTCGGTGCCGTTGGGCCCGTTCGGCGCCGGCGGCTGGCCGGCCCTGCTGCAGGCGGTCGCCACGGTGCGCTTCCTCCTGTTCGTGGCAGCCTTGCAGCATCGCGCGTTATCGCAGCCCGGCCCGCTGCGGCTGATGCGCTGGCTGATCGTCGGGGCGTGCTGCTACATCGCGGCCCAGCTGCTGCTGCAGGACGTGACCGGGCACAACCTGTTCGGCCAGGGGCGCTTCGGCGACGGCACCCTCACCGGGCCGTACGACAAGCCGCGCGCGGCGGCGCCGCTGTCCCGGCTGCTGCTGCCGACGGTGCTGGCGGCGAGCGCCTGGGCGAGCGCGCGCGCGGCCGTGGTGCGGAACGCTGGAACGCGTTGGCCGCTCCGGGGGCCGCTCCGGGGACTGCTCAGGGTTGCGTCGCTGCTGCCGCTCCTGCTCGGGATCGCGACCGTGGTGCTGGCCGGACAGCGCATGCCGCTGCTGCTGTGCCTGCTCGGGCTGCTCGTGTCCGGCCTGCTGCTGCGCCGGCTGCGCGGGACCGTGCTGGCGGCGCTGCTGGCGGCGCCGGTGCTGGTGGCGGTGTCGGCGGTGGTCTCGCCGCACAGCTTCGGGCACCTGGTGACGCTGTTCGAGCGGCAGATGCGCCATTTCGGGCAAAGCCCGTACGGGCTGATCTATACCCGTGCGCTGTCGATCGGGCTGTCCAACCCCCTCACCGGGCTTGGCTTCGACGGGTTCCGGCACGGTTGCGCCCTGCCCGGCTATTTCCGCGACTGGCCGCCCTGGGGACCGCCCGCCGGCACCGGCGGGGGGGCCGGGATCTGCGTGCAGCACGCGCACAACCATTACCTCCAGGCGCTGACCGATTCCGGGATGCCCGGGCTGCTGCTGTTCTGCGCCATGGTGGGAAGCTGGCTCGTGGCCCTGGCGCCGGGGCGGGCAGGCGGAACGGGGACGGTGCTGCAGGCCTGGCGCGTCGGGCTGTTTGCGTCGGTGTTCATCCACGAGTGGCCGATTGCCTCGGCCAGCGCGTTCACCAACATGCCGCTGGGCGGGTGGTTCTTTCTTCTGCTCGGCGTCGGACTGGCCGAGATCCGCGCGTCGCGGCAACCCCCTGGCCTGCCGGGATCGGTTTCCCATATGCAGCCCGACCAGCAGGAGCGAGATCGATGGCGGCTGACACGGTGACCCAGGTTCGGTCGGAAGCTCGGGCGGAGCCTCGGCCGGGCGAAGCGGAAGGCGGGCTGGTGCCGGTCACGGTGCTGACCGGCTATCTCGGCGCCGGCAAGACCACCCTGCTGAATCACATCCTGACCGCCAACCACGGCCGCAAGTACGCCGTGGTGATCAACGAGTTCGGGGAGCTGGGGGTGGACAACGACCTCGTCGTGGATGCGGACGAGGAAGTGTTCGAGATGAACAACGGCTGCATCTGCTGCACCGTGCGCGGCGACCTGATACGCATCCTGGGCGCGCTGATGAAGCGGCGCACGAAGTTCGACGGCATCATCGTCGAGACCACCGGCCTGGCCGACCCGGCCCCGGTGGCCCAGACCTTCTTCGTCGACGAGGGGGTGCGGGCGAAGACGCGGCTCGACGCGGTGGTGACGGTGGTGGACGCCCTCAACCTGCCGGCACGGCTGGCCGACAGCCCGGAAGCGCGCACCCAGATCGCGTTCGCCGACGTGATCATCCTGAACAAGACCGACCTGGTGGACGAGGCGGCCCTCGAGGCGCTGGAGCAGCGGATACGCGGCATCAACCGTTTCGTGCGCCTGCACCGTGCGGTGCGCGGCGACGTCCGGCTCGCCGACGTGCTGGACCAGGGCGGGTTCGATCTGCAGCGGGCGCTCGCGGTGGCGCCGGACTTCCTCGAGAACGACGAGCACAGCCACGACGCGGACGTGAGCAGCCTGTCCTTCGAGGTGGCCGAGCCGCTGGACGGGGCGAAGTTCCAGGCGTGGATCGGCGCGGTGCTGCAGGAGCAGGGCGGCGACATCCTGCGCTCCAAGGGCATCCTGAGCTATGCGGGCGAGAACCGGCGTTTCGCGTTCCAGGCGGTGCACATGATGGCGGACGGCGATTTCATCGGTCCGTGGCCGGAGGATGCGCCGCGTGCCTCGCGCCTGGTGTTCATCGGCCGCAACCTGAACCGGCCGCGCCTGCGACGCGGTTTCGAAGGCTGCCGCGCCAGATGAGCGACGCGGACCTGGCCGATCCGGACCACCTGCTTCGCACGCGGGGGGTGGCCCGCGAGGTCGAGGGGCACGTGGTCGGCTGCGCGTTCTCCCGCGACAACGGCACGATCGCGTTCGCCACCGGCGACGGCGAGGTGCACCTGTTCCCGGCCGCAGCCGCCAGCGATGCCGACTGGCGTCGGGTCCTGGCGCATGACGGCGCCGTGCTGTCGCTGAGCGCCGACACCGTCGGCCACGGCTTCCTGACCGGGGGCGATGACAACGCGTTCTGCCGGATCGACGGCGTCACCGGCACGGTGGTTGCGCTGGCGAAGGGGCGCCGCTGGGTCGAGCACGTGGCAAGCGTGATGGATCCGAAACGTTCCGGTAGCGGGGTGATCGCTTCCGCGTCGGGAAGGCAGGTTGAGCTGCGCGACGGCGACGGCACGCTGATCAAGACGCTCGACCACGAGAACACCGTGTCCGGCATCGCCTTCGACGCGAAGGCCAAGCGGATCGCGGCGTCGCACTACAACGGCGCCTCGCTCTGGTTCACCGGGTCGAAGTCGGACTCCGCCCGCCGGTTCTCCTGGAAGGGGAGCCACATCGGCGTCGCCCTGCATCCCGACGGCGAGGCGCTGGTCACCGCCATGCAGGAGAACGAGCTGCATGGCTGGCGGCTGCCGGACGGGCACAACATGCGCATGAGCGGCTACCCGCAGAAGACGCTGTCGTTCGGCTTCTCGCGCAACGGCCGCTGGCTCGCCACCAGCGGCGCGGAAGCGGTGGTGCTGTGGCCGTTCTTCGGCGGCGGGCCGATGGGCAAGGCGCCGACCGAGTTGGCCGGGGTGCCAAACTCACTATGCGTGCGGGTCGCCTTCCATCCGCAGCAGGACATCGTCGCGGCAGGCTTCGCCGACGGTACCGTGCTGATGTCCGACGTCGGCAGCAAGCGGGTGCTGCCGGTCTGCGGTCCGGGCAGGGGCGTGGTGTCGGCGCTGGCGTTCAGCCCGGACGGGAGCCGCCTGGGGTTCGGCACCGAGACGGGGATGCTGGCCGTGCTGGACCTGTCGGCGCGCTGATCACGGCGGACCGGGGCGATCACCGGCAGTGACGACCACCAGCGGGACGATCACCGCCAGGATGTCTTCTTTTCGAGAATGACGCAGTGCTCGGGGCGGTGGGCGTCAGCAACATTGGTTTAAGATTGCATGTCGAGTGGAACATTGCCTGTGTTTCGCGACACACTATAGGGGCGACGCCTCGCCCTGGATGGTCGGTCGACAACCAGTCGGGCAGGTGCGCCTTTTTCAGCAAGGACGCCGACATGACCCTTATCCAGTCGAAAAAAAATTTCGCCATCTCGCCCACGGCCTCGCTCACGGGATACCACGCCTCCTCCGTCGATCCGCGTCGGGTTCTCGAAGCGGGGTTCGAGAACCTCGACATCATGCTCGACATCGAGCGCCGCACGCTCTGGAACTACATGCGCCCGGCGAACGGGCTCGCCTGCTTCACCATGGATCTGCTGGGCGACATCCGGGCGATGCACACCGCGATACGCGACCTGCATGCGACCACCCGGCAGGCCGGCGGCGAAACGCTGCAATACGTCGTCGCCGGGTCGAACATTCCCGGCATCTACAACATGGGCGGCGACCTCGCCTTGTTCGCGGACAAGATCCGGAACGGCGAGCGGTCGGTGCTCGACGCCTATGCCCATGCCTGCATCGACCTCGTCTACGCCAACTCGATCGCCTTCGGCCTTCCCCTGGTGACGATCGGACTGGTGCAGGGCGACGCCCTGGGCGGGGGCTTCGAGTGCGCCCTGTCCTATGACGTGATCATCGCGGAACGGAGCGCCAAGCTCGGCCTTCCAGAGATCCTGTTCAACCTGTTTCCAGGGATGGGAGCCTACAGCTTCCTGTCGCGCCGGCTTGATCCGGCCCGGGCCGAGAAGATGATCCTGAGCGGCCGCATCTACACCGCCGAGGAGTTGTTCGAGATGGGCGTGGTCGACGTGCTGGCGGAGGACGGGGAAGGCCGTTGCGCGGCGCAGGCCTACATCGCGCGCAACGCACGCAAGCACAATGCCTACTCCGCAGTGTATGCGGCCCGTCGTCGGGTGAATCCGGTGGCGGAACAGGAGCTGCGCGACGTCGTCGACATCTGGGTGGATGCGGCCTTGAACCTCCAGGCGCCGGATCTTCGCAAGATGGAGCGCCTCGCGGCAGCACAGTCCAAGCGAGTGCTTGCCGTGACGGGGCCTGCGAGCCAAGTGGCCGCGGAATAGATGCGCTTGCGGTGACAAAAGGCACACGAGGCCGGCGGCGTGCACCCTGATGGGCTTGCTCCGCGTCGCCGGCCTCAACTACGGACCGGGCTCGATCACTGCGTCGCTCGGTCGCGCGCAGGGATCTCGTTCTCGACGCGATCGATCGCCGTGCCGATCCGGTCGGCGAGCGGCACGCCGTCCCGGACGAGGCAGGCAGCCGGCAGGTTGCGGCACTGGCCGCACAGGTCGTGCACGACGACGGCACCCACGTTGGCCGCAGCGCTTCGCAGCGCGTGCGCACCGTTGCGGAACGACAGCATGTCGTCGGCCGCCGCCGCCTGCCTGATCTGCAGCCCGAGGGCGTGGGCCTCGACGATGAAGCCTTGAAGCAGATCCGCCGCGAAGTCGTGGCCGCCGAGCAGCTCGAGTTCGGCCATCACCTGGAGGTCGAGCGGCGCCCGGTTGGTCGAGAACTGCGGATGCGACCGGATGTCGTAGACCACCGAGGCCGATGGCGCGGCGACCTCGGCATCGGCGACAAAGCCCTGGATCCGCGCGACCAGGTCGGCCGGGACGACCGGCTTGGTGATGCAGGCGACCATTCCAGCCTCCAGGCAGCGCTCGGCCGTTTCCTGCGTCGCGTCCGCAGTGAGGGCGACCAGCGGCACGGCCTTCCGCCCGAGCGACAGGAAGGCATATTCCTTGGCCGCTTCCAGTCCGCCCATGACCGGCATGTTGAGGTCGAGCAGCGCCAGGTCGAACCGCTGCTCGGTCAGCGCGATCACCGCCTCCTCGCCGTTGCGGACGGTGTGGGTGCTGTGGCCCCCGCGCTGCAGGATCTTCTCGATCAGCTTCTGGTTGGTCAGGTTGTCGTCGGCGACGAGGATGCGCAGGCTGGACGATCCGGGCGAGGCGGAAACCCTCGGCGCGGGACCGGGCAGCGTGCCCTGCGCCACGCAACGCCGCACTGCCGCGCGCAGCTCGTCCAGGCTGCAGTCGCTGCCGACCATGCTCGTGACCCACCGGCTCATCGAGCGGGCCTCGTCGGGGTCGACCTGGCTGGCGACGAGCAGGCGCGGAAGGTCGCCGTTGCGATCGGCGCTGGCCAGCAGGGAAGACAAGGCGTTCCTCGATCCGCGTGATGCGCATTCAAGCACCAGAAGCGTGTTGGAGGCATCAAGCAGGACATGGTTCAGGTGGGATGCCAGGCTTGCCTGGTCCGTCACCACGGTCAGCGAGGGGCACAGGCTGCGGAGATGTGCGTCGATCACGGAATCTTCAAGTTGCTCGCGAAAGAACACGATCCGCGGGAACATCGTTTCATTTGTGACCTTGTCCGCATCAAACGCGACAGGACACTCGAGCGCCACCGAGAAGGTGCTGCCCTGTCCCGGCGTGCTCCTGACGTTGATCGTGCCGCCCAGCAGCAGGACTAGGCGCCGCACGGTGGCGAGGCCCAGGCCCGTGCCCCCGAAGCGGTCGATGATGGTGCCGTCGGCCTGGGTGAAGCTTTCGAAGATGCGGTCCAGCGCCTCCTCGCGTATGCCGATACCGGTATCGGACACCTCGATCCTCAGAAGCACCCGCCCGCCTGCCCGGGGCAGCGCGGTCACGACGATCCTGACGCCGCCGGCTTCGGTGAACTTGAGCGCGTTGCTGAGGAGGTTCACCAGGATCTCGTGCAGGTGGCGCGGATCGCTCCAGACCAGCCTGGGCACGTCCGGCGCTATGTGCACGAACAGCTCGATACCCTTGGCCCTGGCCTGAAGGGCCAGCAGGTGGCGCAGCTTCAGCACGATGCTGCCGATGTCGACCGTTGCAAGGCGAACCGGCATCCGGTTTGCCTCGAGCTGGCTGAAATCGAGGATGCTCGACACCAGCGACATCAGGATGTCCGAGCCGGTCCGCAGCTGCTGCGCGAGCTCGCGCTGCTCCTTGTCCAGGGGGCTGTCCTCGAGCAGGCCAAGGCTGCCCAGGATCGCGTTCAAGGGCGTGCGAACGCTGTGGCTGACGCTGGCCAGGAACATGCCCTTGGCTTGGTCGGCCGCTTCCGCCTCGCGCCGTGCGGCGGAAAGCTTGGCGATCAGCGTGGCGCTGTAGCCTGGCACGATGATCAGGCCCACCATCAGCCCGAGCCAGAGATGGTGCTCGTGCAGCCAGAACGGCGTGGTGCGGCAGACGACGCCGAAGCCGGCGAATGCCACCACCACGGCCGCGAACAGGAAGCGTAGCCCGAACCTGAAGCCGTTGCCGAGTATGACCCAGAGATAGATCGGGTAGAGCACGGAGGTGGTGGCGCCGCCAGCGTGCATCTCCAGCGAGATCATGCCGAAATCGGCGAACATGGCGATGACGACGCGGCCCACGACGAAACGCGGGATGCGCCGGATGTGCAGGAGGAGGCCGGTCGAGAACAGGAGGTAGAAGGCGATGAAGATCAGCTCGAGCTTCAATGCCGGCGTATGGACGGCCACCATGTAGGCGCTGACGACGAGGCTGAACGCGAACCGGTTCAGGCTCATCTCGAACTCGGACCGGCCTGCCGCCTGACTGGCGGCCGGGCTGGCGGCCGGCGCCGGCACGTGCCGCCGACCTGTCATGACCGGATCATTCAACGGAAGGGTCCTCGTCACGAAGCAGCGCGAGCATCGCCTCGATCGGCAGCGGGCGGCTGAAGTAGAAGCCTTGGATCTCGTCGCAGCCCTCGCCGGACAGATGGGTCAGCTGCTCCACGGTTTCCACGCCCTCTGCCACCACCGTCATCTGCAGCCCGTGCGCGAGGCTGATGACGGCGCGCACGATGGCGGCGTCGTTGGGGTCGGTACGGAGATTGCGTACGAAGGACTGGTCGATCTTGATCCGGTCCACGGGGAAGTTCTTGACGTGGCTGAGAAAGGAATAGCCGATCCCGAAATCGTCGATCGCGACCCTGACGCCCAGCTTCCGCAGCTCCCTGAGCACGGCGGCGGCCGCGTCGAGGTCCTCGACCAGCTCGCGCTCGGTGAGCTCCAGCTCAAGCAGCGACGGGTCCAGCCCGGTCCGGTCCAGGATCTCGGTGATCATCTGTCGCGCCTTGTCGGTGCCGATCCGCACCGGCGACAGGTTCACGCCCACGCCGATCCGCAGGTCGATGTCCTTCTGCCAGCGCGCGGCCTCGGTGCAGGCGCGCTGGAGCACCCAGGTATCGATGTCGCCGGACAACCCGGCTTCCTCGGCCGTCGGCAGGAAGTCCGCCGGCAGCAGCAGGCCCTGATCGGGATGGTTCCAGCGCAGCAGCGCCTCCACGCCGGCGATCCGGCCGGTGCGCAGGTTCATCTGCGGCTGGTAGTGCAGAACGAACTCGTCGCAGCGCAGCGCCTGGCGCAGCTCCCGCTTCATGCGCAGCACGCGGCCGACCCGCTCGTTCATGTCGGCGACGAAGAAGCGGTAGCTGTTCCGCCCTTCCGCCTTGGCCTGGTACATCGCGAGGTCGGCATTGCGCAGCAGCGCCTCGGCGTCCGTGCCGTCCGCAGGCGCCAGCGTGATGCCGATGCTGCCGCTGATGGAGATCTCCTGGCCGCCATGCAGCGTCGGGCGGCCGATCCGGGCGATGATCCGCTCGGCAAGGGCGGAGGCCTCCCCAGGCTGCGAGATCTGCGTCTGCAGGATCGCGAACTCGTCGCCGCCGATGCGCGCCACCGTGTCGTGCGGGCCCACACAGGCCAGTAGGTTGGTCGCCACCGTCTTGAGCAGCAGGTCGCCCAGGTGGTGGCCCATCTGGTCGTTCACCTCCTTGAAGCGGTCGAGGTCGAGAAAGTGCAGCGCCAGCAGGCTGCTGGCGCGGCCGTTACGCACCAGCCGGTGCTGCAGGCGCTCGCGCAGCAGCAGCCGGTTGGGCAGGTCGGTGAGCCCGTCATGGCTGGCGACGTGCTGGAGATGCTGCTCGGCACGCTTGCGGTCGGTGATGTCGAGCGAGGTGGTCAGCACGCTGCCGACCTGGCCGGTGCCGTCGTGCAGCGGCGACTTGGTGGTCAGCAGGATGCGTCGCTGGCCGTGCTGGTCCGTCACCTCCTGCTCGAACGCCGACAACGGCTTGCCGGAACGGAACACCAGCTGGTCCAGCGACCGGCTGCGCTGCTCGTACTCGGGCCCAAACACCAGCAGCGGTGGCGGCGTGGCAGCGGACTGCCAGGACGGTTCCGACGCGGAATCGTCTGGCGGGGCTGTGCCGGTGGTGCGGTCGGGCGGCTGGCTGACACCGGAGCCGCTGGTCAGGGCCAGCTGCGAGGCGTTGACGAACACCACCTGGCCGTCGCGGCTGGTGGCGCTGATGAAGGCCGGCACGGTGTCGATCACCTGCGCCAGGGCTTCGCGGCTGTCGCGCAGCAGCTTCTCGCGCGACAGCTCGCTGTCCTGCAGCTCGCGCTCCAGGGTGCGGGCGCGGGTCTCGATGATGCGGTGCTGGCGGTGCATGCGCAGGAGATTGCGGCCGCGGGTGACGAACTCAGCGTGGTCCACCGGGCTTTGCAGGAAGTCGGTGGCGCCCGCTTCCAGCGCCTGCAGCCGGTAGGAGCGGTCGTCGTACGCGGTGATCACCACCACCGGCACGTCGAGGCAGCCTGAAAGGGTGCGGAACCGCCGGGTGAACGCGGCCCCGTCGAGATGGGGCATCTTGAAGTCGGTGATGACCAGGTCCGTGTCGTTCCGGCCGAGCCAGTCCAGCGCGGAACGGGGGTCGTCGAAGGTGACCACCTCCGTGCCCTCCTCGAGCGAGGTGGCCAGGCGGGCATAGATGTTTCTGTTCGTCAGGCGGTCGTCGAGGATGGCGATCAAGGGCATGTCAAAGGTGTGTCTCGGGTTGGGCCGCAGGGTGGAAGGGCATGCAAGCCGGCCTGCGCCGCCCCGGTCATGGTATCCCGTCCGGTGCGCATGGCCCATCGCTTTTGTACCGGAGGGCAATGGCTCCTTCGATTGCGTTCTCTATACGTTCTTGCGTGCTTGGCCGGAAAACCGCAGGATGCGGCGTCGGCCAGGATGCGGCGCAGTCGGAAGGAGCCGGGATGTTTGATCAGCCAAGGGCGGGTCGGCACGAGGCGGGCGGCGAGGCTCCGCCGGTCCGCAAGGGACGGGGCGTGTCGGCCAATTGCGGCAACCGCTTCGATCCGGTGCTGGTGCAGCCGTTCGACGACGGCTGGGACAGCATCGCGGCCGAGCAGGACGCGCCGCCGCCGGTGCCGACCACCCTGACGCCCGACCGCAGCCGAAGCGCCATCTCGCGCAACACCAGCCCCGACCTCGGCTTCGACCGCGCGATCAACCCGTATCGCGGCTGCGAGCATGGCTGCGTCTACTGCTACGCGCGGCCGAGCCACGCCTATCTCGGCTATTCCCCGGGGCTCGACTTCGAGACCAGGCTCACCTTCAAGCCGGACATCGCCCGGCTGCTGGAACAGGAACTGCGACGCCCGGGCTACGTCGTGCGCCCGATCACGCTCGGGTCCAACACCGATCCCTACCAGCCGGTGGATCGCACCTTGGCGCTGACCAGGCAGGTGCTGGAGGTGCTGGGCCGCTTCAACCATCCCGTCAGCATCGTCACCAAGGGCGGCGGCATCGTCCGCGACCTGGACATCCTGGCGCCCATGGCGGAACGCGGGCTGGTGCGTGCGTGGGTGTCGGTCACCACGCTCGATGCGGGGCTGGCGCGCCGGATGGAGCCGCGTGCGGCGACGCCGGACCGGCGGCTGCGGACGATCGAGCGGCTGGCCGGGGCCGGCATCCCGACCGGCGTGCTGGCAGCGCCGATGATCCCCGGCCTGAACGATTGCGAGCTTGAACGGATCCTGGCCGCGGGAGCGGCGGCCGGGGCACGCAGCGCCGGCCATACGCTGCTGCGCCTGCCCGGAGAGCTCGGGCCGATGTTCGAGACATGGCTGCATCAGCATTATCCCCAAACGGCGATACGCGTTCTGAAGCTCATACGGGAAACTCGTGAAGGAAGGCTGAACGACAGCCGCTTCGGCACCCGCTTCAGCGGCCAGGGACCGTATGCCGAACTGCTGGCGCAGCGATACGCAGTGGCGATCCGGCGCTACGGGCTGACGCAACACGCGGCGCTGGACACGGGACGGTTCGCGCCGCCGCCCCTGCCGCCCCGTTCCCTGGTTCCGGCCGGGCCGGCGGGCCAGCTCGCCTTGTTCTGAACAGCGTTCATGTGAACGCTGTTCAGAAGCGGCAAACGGTCAGACCACCTGTGCCGGGGCCAGCCGGCACATCTCCCCGTCCTCGCCGGTCTCGACCTGGAAGGTGGCGTGGCCGATGCCGTAGAGCCGTTCCAGGGTGGCGGCGGCGGAACGCAGCAGGGCGTCGTCCGGGGGCAGGCCGGGACGGACCAGGTGGGCGGTGAGCGCGGTCTCGGTGGTGCTCATGCCCCAGATGTGCAGGTCATGCAGGTCGGACACGCCGGGCAGGGCGCGAAGCGTGCGCTCCACCGCGGCGGGGTCGATGCCGGGCGGCACCGCGTCCAGCGCCAGCTCCACCGACTGCCGCAGCAGCGACCAAGTGCCGAGAACGATCACCACGGCGACCAGCAGGCTGATCGCGGGGTCGATGCGCTGCCATCCGGTCAGCACGATCAGCAGGCCCGCCACCACCACGGCAGCCGCGGTGAGGGCGTCGGAGGCCATGTGCAGGAAGGCGCCACGCAGGTTGAGGTCGTCCTTGGCGCCGGACATGAACAGCAAGGCGGTGATGCCGTTCACGGCGATGCCGATCGCGGCCACGATCATCACGACCGAACCGGACACCGGGGCGGGGTCGAACAACCGGCGGATCGCCTCGGTGGCGATGCCGCCGGTGACCACCAGCAGCAGGATGGCGTTGAACAGGGCGGACAGGATGGAAGAACGCCGCAGGCCGTAGGTGAAGCGCCCGCCCGGACGGCGGCGGCCGAGAAAGGACGCGAGCCAGGCGGCGCCCAGGCCCAGAACGTCCCCCAGGTTGTGCCCGGCATCGGCCAGCAAAGCGAGGGAGCCGGACAGCACGCCGTAGATCGCCTCGCCGGCGACATAGGCGAGGTTGAGGGCGATGCCGATCGCGAACGCGGCGCCGAAGCTGGCCGGGGCGTGGACGTGGCCGCCACCGTGGTGGTGCGCGTGGTCGTGGTCGTGCCCTTGGTGGTGGTGCGTCGTCATCCAGCGGTCCCCTGCCCGCGCTTGCAAGCCGCGGATGCTAGGACGATATCGAGCCCCGCGTCACCGGCGGACCCTCCGCACGGCGTTTCCGCAGGTCAACCGAAACCATGCTGCGACTGACCGACCTCAAGCTGCCGCTCGACCACCGGCCGGACGCGGTCAGGCCCGCGATCGCGGCCCGGCTCGGGGTGCCGGCGGAGGACGTGCTGTCGCACGCGCTGTTCCGTCGCGGCTACGACGCGCGCAAGCGGGGCGCGGTGCACCTGGTGTACAGCTTCGACGTGTCGGTGCGCGACGAGGCGGCGGTGCTGGCGCGGCTCGGCGAGGACGGGGCGGTGCGCGCGGCACCGGACATGCGCTACCGGTTCGTGGCGGAGGACGGCGCGGCACGGGCTGTGCTGCCGGGATACCGGCGACCGGTGGTGATCGGCACCGGGCCATGCGGGCTGATGGCGGGGCTGGTGCTGGCGCAGATGGGGCTGAGGCCGCTGCTGCTGGAACGCGGCCAGGCGGTCAGGCCGCGCACGGTGGACACGTTCGCGCTGTGGCGCCGGGGGGTGCTGACGCCCGAAAGCAACGTGCAGTTCGGCGAAGGCGGGGCCGGGACGTTCTCGGACGGCAAGCTGTACAGCCAGGTGAGCGACCGGCAGCATTACGGGCGCAAGCTGCTGGAGGAGTTCGTGCGGGCGGGGGCGCCGGAGGAGATCCTGACGGTGTCCAAGCCGCATGTCGGCACCTTCCGGCTGGTGACGGTGGTGGAAAGCATGCGGGCGCAGATCGAGGCGCTGGGCGGCGAGTACCGGTTCGGCTGCCACGTGACGGGGTTCGCGGTGGGGCGGGACCGGGATGGCGAGCGGCGGGTCGAGGGGGTGGCGCTGGCGGATGGCGGCGTGGTCGAGGCGGACCAGGTGGTGCTGGCGATCGGCCACAGCGCGCGCGACACGTTCGAGGCGCTCGACCGGGCGGGGGTGTCGATGCAGGCCAAGCCGTTGTCGGTGGGGGTGAGGATCGAGCATCCGCAGTCGCTGATCGACCGGGCGCGGTTCGGCGAGCATGCCGGGCATCCGTTGCTGGGGGCGGCGGACTACAAGCTGGTGCACCACGCGGCCAACGGGCGGGGGGTTTACAGCTTCTGCATGTGCCCGGGCGGCACGGTGGTGGCGGCGACGTCCGAGGAAGGGCGCGTGGTGACCAACGGGATGAGCCAGTACTCGCGCGCCGAGCGCAACGCCAACGCGGGGATCGTGGTGGGGCTGACGCCGGAGGACTTCGCGCCGTTCGGCGAGGGGCCGCTGGCGGGGATGGCGTTCCAGCGGCACTGGGAAACGCTGGCGTTCGTGGCAGGCGGCGGCGGGTACCGGGCGCCGGCGCAGCTGGTGGGGGACCTGCTGGCGGGGCGGGCGTCGACGGAGCTGGGGGCGGTGGTGCCGTCGTACACACCGGGGGTGACGCCGACTTGCCTGTCGGCGTGCCTGCCGGGCTATGCGGTGGAGGCGATCCGGGAGGCGCTGCCGCGGTTCGGACGGCAGATCCGGGGGTTCGACATGCCGGACGCGGTGATGACGGGGGTGGAAACGCGGACGTCGTCGCCGGTGCGGATCACGCGGGGGGCCGACCTGCAGAGCCTGAACACGCGGGGGCTTTATCCGGCTGGGGAAGGCTGCGGCTATGCGGGCGGGATCATGACGGCGGGGATCGACGGGATCCGGGTGGCGGAAGCGCTGGCGGTGCAGATGG
>CAXTCK010000088.1:0-5173 GCA_964242425.1 uncultured Acetobacteraceae bacterium
GCGGCGGCAGGTCGATGCCGGTGGCGGCCCAGCGGGTATGGTCGCGCACCACGGGCACCACCTGGACGGAGCGCGCGCGCAGGGCCTGGACCAGCGCCAGGCCGGAGCGGCCGGACGCGCCGATCACGTGGACCGGGGACAGGCGGGACGGGGTGGCGCGGGAAGCGGAGGACATGGCGGCATCATGCCCCGGCCGCGCCGATCGCGCAGCCGGAACCGGGTGGTGCTGCGGTATCATGATACCGTTGTAAACTTGGCAGTTGTCGTCTGGGTTTGGCGGAACCGCTTGACGCCTGACGCCACGGCGCAGATAAGCCGCGCTTCTCCGCGGCCATTCTTCCGGGCACGCCGCAGGCCCCCAAGCACGGAACCCCGCGCCCATGAAGACCACCCTCTCGCTGAAGCCTGTGGAGGTGACGAAAAGCTGGGTCCTGATCGATGCCGACGGGCTCGTTCTGGGACGGCTCGCCGCCATCATCGCCCAGCGCCTGCGCGGTAAGCACAAGCCGCAGTTCACCCCGCACGTCGATTGCGGCGACAACATCGTCGTCATCAACGCCGAGAAGGTGCGGCTCACCGGCAACAAGGCTGGGGAGAAGCTGTTCCACTACCACACTGGCTACGCCGGCGGGATCAAGGAGCGCACGGTGGTGCAGCGCCTGGAAGGCAAGAACCCGGGCCACGTGATCACCAAGGCGGTGGAGCGGATGATCACGCGCGGGCCGCTGCAGCGCGCGCAGATGAAGCACCTGTACGTGTATGCCGGCACCACGCATCCGCATGACGGCCAGCAGCCGCAGGCGCTCGACGTCGCGGCGATGAACCGCAAGAACTCCGTCACCGCCGCGCGCGTGGGGAACTGATCATGTCCGAGACCCAGACCCGCACCGGCTCGCTCGCCGACCTCAAGGACCTGGCGGTCCAGGCCGGCGTCGCCGTGACGCCCGACGAGGCGACGGTGGTGCGCGAGCCCAAGCGCGACGCGCAGGGACGCTCCTACGCCACCGGCCGTCGCAAGAACGCGGTCGCCCGCGTATGGATCAAGCCGGGCCGCGGCGACATCACCGTGAACGGCCGCAAGGTCGGCACCTACTTCGCGCGCCCGGTGCTGCGCATGCTGCTGACCCAGCCCTTCCTGGTGGCGGACCGCTACAACCAGTTCGACGTGTACTGCACCGTCGCCGGCGGCGGGCTGTCGGGGCAGGCGGGTGCGCTTCGCCACGGCATCAGCCGGGCGCTGACGTACTACGAGCCGTCGCTGCGCGGCATCCTGAAGGTGGCGGGCTTCCTCACCCGGGACAGCCGCGTGGTGGAGCGCAAGAAGTACGGCAAGGCCAAGGCGCGCCGGTCGTTCCAGTTCTCCAAGCGCTGAGTCTCCAGGCGCCGGGGCGCACGCCTCAGGAACGCGGGCCGGCCGCGGTTGCTGCCGGCCGCAACCGCCGACGGGCCGCGAGGCTGCCGAGCAGGAGAAGAACCGCGAACGCGGTCAGCAGCTTGCCGGCCAGCAGCGAGGGCCGGTAGGCGAACTCCAGCACGCGGGCGTTGGCGGGAAGCACCACGGCGGGGAAGATGTCGTCGTGGCCGATCGCGACCCGGTGGCCGTCCACCCGGGCCTGCCAGCCGGGATAGAATGGCTGCGCGAACACCACGCGCGTGCCGGCAGGCAGCGGCTGGAGGCTGAAGCGCACGCGGTTCGCGGTCCAGTCGGCGCCAAGCACCGGGGCGCGTCGCGGCGGCTCGCCCGCGGCGCCGTCGATCCAGAGCACGGACAGCGCGCCGGGCCGCTCGTAGATACGGTAGCCGCGCCCCTGCTCCACCAGGGGCAGCCCGTCGATCGGGTGGTCGGACACCACCCAGCGCACGCCCAGCCGGTCGAGGCCCGGCGACGCGACCGGCCCCCAGTTGCGCGACAGGAGGTCGAACAGCGGCACCAGCATGGTGGCGCGCTGGCCCAGGACGTTCAGCACGGGAACGAGGTCGCCCGCGTTGGGCGGCACCAGGTCGCGCGGCAGGGCGTAGAAGCGGTCGACCAGCGGGCCGCGGTTGGACAGGCGCACGACCGCGTCAAGCGCGGGGTTGCGCGTGTAGTAGGCCGGCGCGAACTCCGGGTTGCTGGTCGAGCGCCCGACGCCGCGGTCGAACCGGGCCACCTGGACCAGAACCACGAGCAGCACGGCGATGGCGGCCGCGGAGGCGGTGCCGGCATGCAGCCGGCCGAGCAGGCGGCGCAGGACGTCCAGGCCGGTCGCCGCCAGCACGGCGACGGCGAAGCTGAACAGGTAGACCGCCCTGATCGGGCTGCGCAGCTGCGGCAGCAGCGGCAGGTGGAAGAACAGGTGCACCAGCGGCCCGGCCTGGCCGCCGAGCGCCAGGGCGAGCGCGAACGACGCCAGCACCGCCATCGACGCGGCCAGGGTGGTCCGCTGCAGCAGGCCCAGCGCGCACAGCGGCAGGGCAGCCGCCGTCAGGTAGAGGCTGCCGTCCATCATGCGCAGCGTGCTCGGGTGCAGCAGGCCGGCGAAGTCGCTCCAGGTGAGGGAAGCGGCGCCGGCATAGGCGTCGGCCGGCACCGCGTGCGGCCAGCGGCTCATGCCGGTGGCGTACCAGCGATAAGCCAGTTGCAGGTACTGGTGGGCGAGCTCGATCGGCACCGCCGCGAAGCCGATCGCCATGGCCTGGCCGAACCCGGCGAGCAGGACCGGCCGAAGGGAGCGACGCGCCAGGGCGAGCACCAGCGCGCAGATCATGGCCGCGTAGGAGGCGTGCACGAAGGGCTGCATGTGGCCGGCCGCGATCTGCAGGCCGCCGGCGAGCCCGGCTAGGGCGGCGAAGAACAGCCCGTCCCGGACTGTGCCGGAGTTCCAGGCGCGCCGGTGCAGCAGCAGCACCAAAGGCAGCCAGCACAGGGACGCGAAGATGTTGGGCTGGGCGTCGGCCTGGAACGGCAGGTAGCCGCAGAACGCGAACAACGCGGCCCCCAGCACCGCCGCCAGCAGCGACGCGCGCTCGCCGCGCAGCAGCAGGTGCATGAAGGTCGCCGCCAGCGCGAAGTGCAGCAGCACGAAGGCGTCGCACAGCGCGATCCCGTCCAGCCCGAGCAGGCCGAGCAGCCAGGTCGGGGGATAGAAGGGCGCTGGCTGCAGCTCGCCCGCGAAGCTGGTGCCGGCCTGGGTGCCGAACTCCCACAGCACGAGGTGGCCGTGACGGGCGGCGCGGGCCACGTCCAGCAGCCAGGGATAGCTTTGCAGCGATGAATCGCCGAAGTCGAAGAAGGTGCGGTCGCCGTTGAAGGCTTGGGCGAACAGCAGCAGGGCGGCGATGCCATAGGCCAGGAACAGGACCACGGGGCGGAGCGGCATCGGCAAGCGGGGGGTCATCGACGCCGGTATGCCGCATTCCGGCGGGCGACGCAGGAGGTCGGGTTCCGCCGGAAAGCGTTTGCGGGCATCGTGGGTGCGGCAACAAGCGCCGGGAGGAACGGGACTTGGCAGTGGCGACCGTGTTCATCGATGGCGAGGCGGGCACCACGGGGCTCGGGATCAGGCGCCGCCTCCAGGCGCTGCCGGTCGAGCTGCGGTCGGTGGAGCCGGCCTTGCGCAAGGATGCGGGCGCGCGCCGGGCGCTGATGGAGGAAGCGGATCTGGTGGTGCTGTGCCTGCCGGACGCGGCGTCGCGCGACGCGGCCGAGCTGGCGGCGGGCCTGCACCGGCCTCCCCGGCTGCTGGACGCCAGCACCGCGTTCCGCACCGATTCGGATTGGGTGTACGGCTTTCCGGAGATGACGCGCGGCCAGGCGGAAGCGATCGCGCACGCCCAGCGCGTATCCAATCCCGGCTGCTATCCGACCGGGGCGATCGCGCTGCTGCGGCCGCTGATCGAGGCGGGGCTGCTGCCGGGCGACCATCCGGTCGCGGTCAACGCGGTGAGCGGCTATTCGGGCGGCGGCCGCAGCATGATCGAGGCGCACGAGCGGGAGGGTGGCCCGGCCTTCACGCTGTATGGGCTGGACCTCGAGCACAAGCACGTGCCGGAGATCAAGGTGCAGGCCGGGCTGACGCGCCGCCCGATCTTCGTGCCGTCGGTGGGGCACTTCCCGCAGGGCATGATCGTGTCGATCCCGCTGCATCTCGACGGGCTTCCGGGACACGTGTCGGGCGCCGACCTGCACGCGGCGCTGGCGGACTGGTATCGCGGCTCGGCCCGGATCTCGGTGCTGGATGCGGCCGGGCCGGTGCTGCTGCCGGCGGACGCCCTGGCTGGAAGCGACGTGATGGAGCTGCGCGTGCACGCCCATGACGGCTACCGGCACGCCCTGCTGACCGCGCGCCTGGACAACCTCGGCAAGGGTGCGTCCGGAGCGGCGGTTCAGAACATCGCCCTGATGCTGGGCCTGCCGGCGCCGCCGCTCGACGCGTGAGCGCGCGGGGAAGGCGGCGAACGGAGGGGCGCGTGGCGATGAGCCGGCGCTGGCTGCAGGGGGTGGTGGCGCTGCTCGGCCTGGTGCCGGTGCTGTCGGGGCTGTCGGGCGTGCTGCTCGGCGCCGCCATGACCGGACCGGCGCCGAACGCCCTGTCCAGCGGCCTCGACAGCCATGTCCGCTACCTGTCCGGGCTGTTGCTGGCGATCGGCCTCGGGTTCTGGAGCACGATCCCGTCCATCGAGCGGCGTTCCGCCCGGTTCCGGCTGTTGACGGCGCTGGTGGTGACAGGCGGGCTGGGACGGCTGCTGGGCGTGCTGCTGCACGGCGTGCCGCCGGCACCGATGCTGGGCGGGCTCGTGATGGAGCTGGCGGTGACCCCGCTGCTGTGCGCGTGGCAGTCGCGGGTTGCCGTCGACCGACGGTGACGGAGCGCCGGTGGTCCGGTCCCGGATCGCCGGAGGCGCCCTGGACGCATGAGCGCTTCCGGAAGCCCGCTCGTCGGCCGACATGATGCACGGCTTTCCCGTGACAAAATCGGTCATCGTCACGGGGAGGGGGCTCGGTTTCCGCCAGGCCCTGGCCTTGTCGGCGTGCACGAGGCAAGGTCGGCGGACTTGGGACGCTGTCGCCGGGTTCGTCCTGCTCCGCGCAAACCATGGCAGGGCGGGAACATCGATTTCGGAGCCATGGTGTCGTCCAGCAGCATCCTCGTCGGCTCGATCGTTCCAAGGCTGATCGTCCCCGGCCTGATCG
>CAXTCK010000088.1:5273-8502 GCA_964242425.1 uncultured Acetobacteraceae bacterium
TCTCGGTCTGGTCGCCCCGGGTCCGGCACGGGCCGACACGCTGGTTTCGGTGCGGCCGGGCGTCGCCTGCACATCCGCGGACGCGCTCGCGCGGCTCACGCGGCCGGACGGCAGCAGCCGCAGCACGCCGGCGAACGCCACCGCCGATGCCCGGGAAACCGCGCGCCGCGGCGGATGCTTCCCGTTCGGGCCGGGCATGACGGTGTACACGCATTCGATCCGGCGCCAGACCAGCATCGTCACCGCCGATCGGGTGGGCGATACGGGTCCGCTGACGGTGTATGTGGCGAACATCGATTTCGAACGGGCCGCGTCGCCCGGCGGTCGTGGCGCGGGCCTGCCCGGGTTTCGTCCGCCGGTCCCGCAAGGCGTGGCTCCGGTGCCGCCAGCGGATCGACCGGCTGCCGGGACCGGGGCGGGCGGCACGCGTCGGAGCCTGTCCAGCGGGCTGCTGTCGCTGGGGATGACGACGCGCGACGCCAAGCGCCGACTGGCCGGCACCTATACGGTGTTCGACCTTGCCGGGTCGGGCGAGGGTCGGGACGCCGGGTTCATCGCGGAACGGCGGGACCAGAGCGAGCGATACGAGGTGCGCAGCCGTGACGGCAGGGTGTTCCTGGTGATGCATGCCCTCCGGTTCGCGCGCGGCCGGCAGCCGGTCCTGTCGGCGCTGGTCGATCGCCTGCTGGCGCACTACGGAACCGGTCCCACCCTTGTCACCTCGCCCGGCGCTGCCGCCGCCGCGCCGTCGATACCGCCGCAGCCCGGCTGGCAGCGCGACTGGATCGGCCATCCGGTGGTCATGGCCCTGCGCGACAGCCTGGAGGACGCCACCCGGAACGCCGGCGGCCTCGCCCGCTGCGCGCAGCAGATGGCGCTGCTCGACCCGTCCGACACCGGTGACACGCTGCCCACGGACGGGCGGGTGGGCGGTGCGGACCCGAACGCGCCATCCTGCGGCAGGGAGGTGCTGGTCCGGCTGGAGCCGGGCACCGTGCCGGGCGTCGTCGGACGGCTGCTGGTCATCCTGGCTGACCAGCCGGTGGGGCTCTCGGCCGGGCCGGACGCGGCGCTGGCGGGATCATCGCTGCGCTAGCATCCCGGTTCGGCGGTCGTGCCTGTACCGGATCTTCGGGCGACGGTCCTCGGGCGGTCGATGGAAGCTTATCCACGCCGGAGCGAGCCGGACTTCCGGGGCTGGCGGCTCGACGTGGTTCGGCCCCAACCCCGGACACGCGTCAGTCCGGCTGCACCGGCGGCGCGTAGGCCGAACCGTCCTCCGCGCGGGCGGGGTGGAGCAGGTAGTGGGGTTGCGCGGGCCTCGCGACCACCGCGAACTCGCGTGCCAGGCGGTGCAGGCCGTCGCGGAGCTGGGGTCCGCTCACGGCGAGGCCATGGCCCGACAGCAGCAGCTCCGGCTCCAGCGCCGCCAGGGTCGAGGCGGACCGGTGCGCCGCCGCCCAGTCCTGGGTGAAGTACATCGGCGGGCCGTGCAGCTCGGTGCGCGCGGTCAGCACGGCATAGGCGGATTCCTGCGCGGTGGTGATCACGGCGTCGGCCGCGAGCAGGGTGCGGTCAGACTCGCGCCACAGCGACACGTGCCCGACGGAATGACCGGGCGTGTGGATCCAGCGCCAGCCGTCCAGGTGCGGCACCGTGCCGTCCTCGGCGAGCGCCTGCAGCCGGCTGCCGAGCGAGACCGGCCCGCGCGGATAAAGCAGCGAGATGCGCGACATCAGGCCGCCGCCGATGCCCGGGTCGGGCGGCGGGTAGGACGCGCTGCCGTCGAGATAGGGATGCTCCAGCCGGTGCGCATACACCGGGGCGTCCCAGCGCTCGGCCAGCGCCTCGGCGGCGCCGACGTGGTCGAAGTGCCCGTGCGTCAGCACGATGGCGGCCGGGCGCGACACGCCGAACCGGTGCACCGCGGCGGCCTGGATCTCGGTTTCCGAGTCCGGCAGCCCGGCATCGACCAGCACCCAGCCGCGGTCCGGAGCGCCGGCCGGGCCGAGGAAGGCCACGTTGACCAGGGTGAGGCGGCGATAAGCGAGGTCGGGGCGCAGCTCGACCACGCCGCTGCCGGTATCGGTTCCGGTCACGCTGTCCGCATCGATCGGGATCTGCTGGGCCATCGGGCGCGCTCCGTGGGCGGGGTGCCGCCGTGCGGGGAGGGGTGGACCCCACACGCGGCGCGGGCGTGCGGGTTCCCCCGGAACTCCGGGCAGGCGGGCATCAGGGTTCGAGCGCGATCCGGCTGATCTCGAACCCGCGCAGGCGGGTGTCGGCATCAAGCTGGTGCAGCAGCGGCATGGCGCCGTCCAGCACCAGCGTCACGTCCAGCGGCTGCGGGGAGGCAGCCGGCGCGCAGCCCAGCTCCAGCACGAAGCGCTGGATACCGGCATGCGGGATGGTCAGCCGCTCGTCCAGGCAGCCGGGTGCGGAAACGTGCAGGTGGCGTGGGCCGGCGCCAGGGGGAAACAGCTCGGACCAGAAGGCGGCGTCCAGCACCAGGTGCGTCTGGCCGCTCCGGGCCAGCAGGACGTGGCTGCGCGGCTGGACCCAGGCCCAACCGCCGGCCGAGGGATACCAGCCGCCGCCGCGTGCCACCGGATCGGTCGCGGCGTCGAAGCCGGTGGTCGGCGGCGACGCGTCGCGGGCCGGCCGCTCCGGGTCCACCGACACGATCCGGTAGACCGACGCCGCCGGGGTGTCGAGCAGCGGCAGGAGGGTGGCCACCGTTTCGACCTGGAGCAGGTCGTTGCCGCCGATGGTGCGCATCGGGCCGTCCACCAGGAGGAACTTGTGCGGCAGGGCGTTGATCCGCTGTGGCGGCCAGAGGTCGAAATTCATCACCGTGCGTCCGGAAAACAGCGACAGCACCGGCGCCTGCCACCAGCCGGCGCCGAAGAACACGGAGTCGGCGGGCAGGCCGCGCATCAGCGCGACGGCGCGTCCGACCTGCGCGCAGGGCGTCGCCGGATCCTGGTTCCACAGCACGCGCAGGCCGGTTGCGAGCAGTCCCAGCTGCGGCACCAGCAGCAGGACCACCAGCAATGCCCGGACGCGGGTGAGGCGGCCGGGCAGCAGCATGGCGACCAGGCAGGTCTGCAGCAGCAGGGCGGGCAGGATGCGTCGCAGCCAGATCATGCCGCTCGGCGCCAGCAGCAGCCACCAGCAGAAGGTGGCCAGGGTGGACAGGAGCAGCGCGGACGTCACCAGCCGGGTCGCC
>CAXTCK010000088.1:8602-13589 GCA_964242425.1 uncultured Acetobacteraceae bacterium
CCGGGCAGGATCAGCCAGCACGCGAGAAGCGGCGCCGGAACGCCGACCTGTCCGGACAGGATGCGGAGATGGCTGCCCATCCTGCCCAGCAGCGGGCCGGGCCGCAGCGGGACGTCGTTGCTTCCGGATTGCAGGGCGACCTGGCCGAGCTGGAGCCGCCACCACAGGCGCCAGGCGCCGACGCTGCCGAGCGCAAGCAGGCGGAACAGCTCCCAGCCGGCGAGCGGCAGCGCCAGGCCGACCAGAAGGGCCGCCATGCCAGGGAGCCGCCGGCCCCGCGGCCCGGTGGCGGCGAAGGCGGCGCACACCGTCGCGGCGGGGATGGCCGGGATCAACGCCGCGGTCTTGGTCAGCACGGCGAGGCCGAACAGCAGCCCGGACAAGCCGAACAGCCGGACCGGGTGACGTGGATGCCCGGTCGCGTGGGCGGCGGACAGAAGGGCGGCCAGCATCCAGCACAGCGCCGGAACCTCGCCGTAGCCGTTGGCGCCGTACTCGGCGGTGCCGGGCATCGCGAGGCAGGCGGCAGCGGCGGCGGCGGCAAGCCAGGCCGGCAGTTGCGCCCGGCGCAGCAGGACCGGAACCAGAACCGCGAACGCCAGCAGGTAGCACAGGCCGACCGCCTGCGCGGACACTTGGCCGACTCCGAACAGCCGGAACACGAGGGCGGCCGGCAGGATGAACGGGCCGTCGGTCTGGGCCGGAAAGGCGAAGAAGTTGTCGTAGCGGAAGCCGTAGCCGTTTCCGCCGGCCAAGCTGCGGGCCACGTTGAGGTTCATCGCCCCGTCGAAGGACGGGCAGGAATGGAGTGTCCGCCAGGACAGCAGCCCCGCCATCGCCAGCAGGGCCGCGACCGCGAACGGCGTCGGGCTCGGCGGGGTTGTCGCGACGGGCAGGCCGGGAGACCGGGAGCGACGCGGCACGCCCCGGCCTTCCCGCGAGGCTCAGATCTCGGTGATGGCGCTCACGACCTTGGTCACCAGGCCGTAGGCGATCGCCTCCTCGGCACTCATCCAGTAGTTGCGGTCGGTGTCCTTGGACACCTTCTCGTAGGTTTGCCCGGTTTCGCGGGCGAACAGGCGGTTGAGGCGCTCGCGCATCTTGATGATCTCGCGCGCCTCGATGTCGATGTCGGTGGCGGGACCGCGCACGCCGCCCATCGGCTGGTGCAGCAGGAAGCGAGTGGCCGGCAGGCAGAACCGGCGCTCCTTGTGGCCGGCTGCGAAGATCAGCGCCCCGGCGCTGGCCACCCAGCCGGTGCCGATCATGCGCACCGGCGCCACCGCGTCCACGAAGCGGATCATGTCGTGGATGGTGTCGCCGCTTTCGACGTGGCCGCCGGGCGAGTTGACGTAGACGTCGATCGGCTTGTCGGACGCGCCGACCAGCGCCAGCAGCCGGCCGGTGACGTCGCGCGCCACCTTGTCGTTGATCGCGCCGAAGATCAGCACCTTGCGCTGGTCGAACAGCCGCTTCTCGAGCTCGTTGATCGGCGAGTTCAGGGTTTTGTTGTCGCCTGGCTCCGAAGGATCCGGGCCGATGGGCTCGGGAACCTCGGGCGACTCGGGGTCGGGGTCTTCGTCATCCATCCGGATACGGTCGTTCGGCGGCATGCCGGTCATCAGGCTCTCCCAGGATCCGGGTGTACGGGATCAGTGCGCGCATCCTGCAACCGAGGGGCCGCGAAGCCAAGCCGGCGGCGGTCACGAGGACGTTCGATCGTCCATGTGGGGTCGGCCAGGCGATGCGGAAGGGAGGGATCCGACCCGGCCGCGCGTCTCGAACGGAAGAAGGTTTTGATGACGACGGTCGCATTTCCGATTGAGCAAAAAACCGATGCAACTTATAAGGGTGCAAAGCATAGCATACATCTCTTAGTGTAAAGCCTCGAGTAACGTCCTACCTCAGGAAGGTCTCCCTCGCCTCCAAACCAATTAGCGATAGATTAACTATTTTCGTTCAAAGACCACAGTGGATGCGTGGAAGGTTTTACGATGGTTCCGTTTCTTCGTCCTAGGCCGCCCAGCCTTCGCGATCTCGGCGACGAACTCGGCATCATCGAGCGGTCCGGCATCTTCACCAATTACGGGCCGGTGAACACGCGGTTCGAATGCGCCCTGCAGGATGACCTGTTCGCCGACGACGGCGGCTGCGTCACCGTTTGCAACGCGACCATCGGCCTGATGATGGCGATACGCGCGGTGGTGGAGCGCGCGGACGCGGGTCGCGCCCTGCAGCCGGACCGGTCGACCCGACGCTATGCCCTGATGCCGTCCTTCACCTTCGCCGCCGCCGCCATGGCCGCCGACTGGGCGGGGCTCACGCCCTTGTTCTGCGACATCGACGAGCGCGACTGGACGGCCTCGGAGGAAGCGGAAGAGGCCATGATCGCGCGGCACGGCGAGAACATCGCCGTGATCGTGCCGTACGCCACCTTCGGCAACTGCATCGACCTCGATCGCTACGAGCGGCTGAGTGCCCGCACCGGCATTCCGGTGGTGGTCGACGCCGCCGCTTCGCTCGGCAGCCTCGACGCGTTCGGGCGCGCCTTCGGCGCCGGCTGCGCGCTGCCGGTGGTGTTCTCCATGCACGCCACCAAGACCTTCAGCACCGGCGAAGGCGGCGTGATCCATTCCACCGATGCGGAACTGATCCGAACCCTCCGGATCATGGGCAATTTCGGCTTCGGCATGCCCCGCTCGGCAACCATCCCGGGACTCAACTCCAAGCTCACCGAGATCGGCGCCTTGCTGGCGCTGGCGCGGCTGCGCGACTTCGAGGGCGTGGTCTCGCACCGCGACGGCCTGGCACGGCGCTACCGTGCCCTGCTTCCGGATCTGGTGTTCCAGGAGATACACGGGACACGCTGCGCGTACCAGTTCATGCCGGTGCTCCTGCCGGCGCAGTTCGACGGCAGGCGGGACGGGGTGATCGCGGCGCTCCTCGCGCACGGCGTCGGCGCCGCCGCCTATTTCGCGCCGCACGTGGCCGAGCAGCCCTTCTTTCTTGCCCGGGGCGTCGCCGGCGACCTGTCCGTGACCGAGCGCATTTCCCGACGCGTGTTGTCGCTTCCGCTCTGGGACGAGATGACGGACGGGATCGTTGCCACCGTTTGCGACGCGCTTCGGGCCATCTGCCGCAACGACCGGCTCGTGAACGGGGCCGCTCCTGAGCACGTGCTCCCGTCCGGCGGCGTCGCCGGCTGGCCCGGTCAGGTTTCGGCGTCGTGAGGACCCGTTCACACGACGACCCGGAAACCGGCGTCCTGGTGATCGGCGGCGGCCCCGCCGGGTTGGCGCCGCTGCTCGCCGCATCCAGGGATGGCGGGCTCGACAGGCTCCTGGCGGAAGGGCTGGTGGTCGCGGAACGGGACCAGGCGATCGGTGCCGGCCGGATCGGCCGCTACCTGATCAACTCCGACAGCTCGGCGGAAACCTTTCTGTCCTGCATCGCGGCTCATCCGCACCCCGACCTGGCGGCGCTGGCCGGGCATCCCGCGGCGCGCGCCATCGCGTTGCATGGGCGGGACGCCGTGCCGTTGCCGCTGGTCGGGACGTTTCTGGCGGCGCTGGGCGAGGTGCTGACGGGCATCATCCGCAAGGCGCCGGACGGCCGCGTCATGACCAGGCGTCAGGCGCTGTGGACGCGACGCACCGCCTCGGGCGGCTGGTCGACGCGGCTGCGCTGCCTGTCGACCGGCAGGGAGGTCGACATCCTGTCGCGCGTCGTGCTGCTGGCGACGGGCGCGGACCAGCCCGTCGACCGTCTGGAGCAGGAAGCGGTCGCGGGACGGCCGCTGCTGCCGGGCTGCGCCGACAAGCTCATGCAGTCCGACCGGGTGCTCACGGCGGAAGGTCTGGCCGAGGCGCTCGAACGCCTGGCTCCGCTGCGCCATCCCCGCCTGGTCGTGATCGGCGGGTCGACCAGTGCCGTGTCCTGCGTGCGCGTGCTGCTCGAGGCCCTGGGCAACCGGCTGGGGGAGAACGCCCTCACCCTGATGCATCGTCGGGCGCTGCCCGTGTTCTATCCATCGGTCCAGGCCGCGCAGGACGATGGCTACCACGCCTTCGGGACCGACGACGTTTGCCCGGTGAGCGGGTTCGTGTTCCGCTTCGGCGGTCTTCGCTTCGACTCCCGCAGCCTGCTGCGCAGCGCGCTGCGCATCGGCGACGCGGTGCCGGATCCACGGCTCCGCCTGCATCGCCTCCACGACGCGGCGGACGCCGCCGCGGTTCTCGACCGGGCCGACCTGGTCGTGTCCGCCGTCGGCTACCGGCCGCGCGCGCTTCCGGTGCTCGACCTCCAGGGCCGTCCGGTCGGCCTTCGTGCGCACCAGTCGGGCGGTGCCCTGGTCGGGCCGCGATGCGGCGTGCTGGACGAGCAGGGCCAGGAGATCGAGGGCCTTCTGGGCATCGGGCTCGCCGCCGGCTTCCGTCCCGGCGTCGCGATGGGCGGCGAGCCTTCCTTCACTGGCCAGGTCAACGGGCTGTGGCTTTGGCAGAACGACGTAGGCGCGCTGGTGGTGCGCCGCATGCTCGAACGGCTCGACGGCGCGAGATCACCGTCGCCCCAGGCGACCGCCAGGCCGCCGGTTCCTGCGCCGGATCTGCCGCTCGCGGTGCCGACGCGCCACGAGCTTTCGATCGCTTCCTGCCCGTGTTCCGCGTGACGAGCCGGAACGGAAAACCCACGAAACGCCATGATGCCATCCCTGCCTTCCTTCCGGCCGGACGATCCGTCCGCCCTCTATGGCGCCGTCGCAGGCGGCTATGACGAGAGCTACGCGCGCCCGTCCTACAGGCGGATCTACGACCGGCTGGCATGGGAGCACGTGTCGGCGATCAGGCTGCGCCCTGGCGCCCATGTGGTCGATGCCGGTTGCGGCACCGGGCGGTGGGTGTCGCACTGGCTGGAACGGGGATGTCGCGTCACCGGCATCGAGCAGGCACCGGGCATGATCGAGCGGCTCGACGCGCGTCGCCTCGGC
>CAXTCK010000089.1:0-13514 GCA_964242425.1 uncultured Acetobacteraceae bacterium
AGACGTGTGCTGTTACGATCCTGAGTGCTACATTAGATAAATTTTTTTTTTTTTCAAAACAGAACCCGCCATCCCAGTTTTGGCCGTGCCGGGTGTCCACCCGTGCTCTTTCCCGCCCCCCCCCCCCGCCGCCCCCCGGGGCCCCGCCGCTAGCCGGCCCCGCCGCCGGCTGCCCGCCCGTCTGCGGCTCGGCTGCCGTTTGACCGGAACCTGCCTGGCTGATCGGCTGCCCGCTTGCCTGCTGGCTCGCTTCCAGCTCCTGCAGGAGCTTCTGGATCTCTGCCTCGAACTGCCTGATCTCGGATGCCCCTCCGGCAGCCTGTGTGCCCTGCGTGTCGCCGTAGGACTGGTTGTTCCGCAGCCCGTTGACGTCGAGCGTGCCGCTCATGTCGCCATTCTCCGCAAGGGTTGGTCAGCCGTTGAAGGTCGCAACGCTGCCGGTTGGATCACAGATCGACAAAGATCTGTCAACAACATTCCATCGTGGATATATTCACATCTTCCGCACTGTATCACCATGTTCGTCAACCGTTGAGTATGCCGAGGCGCTTCATGCACATGATCACGGGCTGAAACAGCTCACGCGGGATCGTGTGGCCAATCGCGACTTTCTCGAACAGTGCACGCGCGATGTCAGGATCGTGCAGGACCGGCAGCTTCAGGCGTCGCCCGTCCTGCACGAACCGGGTCACGTCGTCCGCCTCGGCGCGCGCGACGGCCATCGGCACGCGCGTGTCCGCCGACGAGTAGCGCATCGCCACCGCGATCCGGGCGCCGGTCAACAGAAAGGTTGCCTGGTTGAGGCCCGAGCGCTTGTTCGCCGCTTCCCGCCGTTCCCGCTTGTGCGCACCCTTGATCAGCGGGTTGCCTTCGCTGTTCTTGTGCTCGTTCTTCTTCTCGGTGTGGCTCATCCGCTGGTCGCGCATGAAGAGCCACCGCTGCAGGAACATGTCGCCCGCACCGAACACGAGAAAGATCACGCAGCCGGCTGCGGCCAGCGGCAGCATCGAGCTGCGCAGGGCGTAGCCGGTGCAGCCCAGGCCGCACGACGGCAGATCGACCAGGCCCTGCAGCGAGGCCCGGATGATCGCGTACCCGACCACGCCCACCAGGACGAGCTTGAACAGGCTCTTGACGACCTCGATCAGCCCTTTGACCGAGATGATCTTCTTCACGCCTTCCGCCGGGTTCAGCTTCTGCAGCTTTGGCAGCAACGGGTCGAGCGACAGCACCAGGCCGCCCGTGGAGATCACGCTGGACAGCATGGCCGCAAGCACGAGAAACAGCAGAAGCGGCCCGATGATGGCCACCATGGTTTCCATGATCTGCGACGTCAGCACCGGCAGGGAGATCGCGAGCGGCTTGTCCGAAAGGTCGCCGGTGCGGTCGATCAAGGCGGTGAACCGGGCCGCGATGCTGTCCCACTGCATGACGACGAACCCGATCGCCGCCAGGGTGACGGTGGCGCTCACGAAGTCCTTGCTCTTCGCGACCTGGCCTTTCTTGCGGGCGTCGCGCAGCTTCTTGGCCGAAGCCGGGAGGCTTTTGTCCTCGCTGCCGCCCATGGCCTACTGCACCGCCTTGCCGGTCGCCGAGGGTCCCAGCACCGGCGCCAGGATTCGCAGGCTCTGGTCGATGTGGCTCTCGTTCTGCGCCCCGTAGATCAGCAAGAACCCTGCGTAGAGCGGCATGAAGATGAAGAACACCAGGTTGCGCACACCCATCGACAGGTCGTCGATGCGCAGCTGCGGCGCGATCCGCGCGATCAGGAGCATCGCCGCATCGCTCAGCAGCATCACCAGGATCAGCGGCATCGCCAGGCTCAACGCGACCGCTTCGAGCTGATCGAGCAGGTGAAGAGCCAGCGCCGCCGCCTGGTGGCCGGGCATCGGCAGCATCTCCAGCGGCCGCCACACGCCCCAGGACGTGTAGAGGGTGTCGGCGATGACATCGAGGCGGCCACCGGACACCAGGATCATGATGCCGCACAGCAGAAGCAGCGTGCCGGTGACCGACATGTCGCCGAAGCCCGCCGGATCGGTCAGCCGTCCCTGCGTGGCGCCGCGCTGCTGGTCGACGACGTCCCCGACGGCAAGCAGCCCCCAGAACGGCAGGCCGAGCGGCAGGCCGATCGCCGTCCCGATCAGCGCCTCCTTGACCATGATCAGCAACAGCGACAGCGTGCTGGGATTCTGATGCTGCAGCGCGTCGACGAGAACCGGCCACATCGGAAAGATCAGGCCGGTGGCGATCACGCCCTTCAGGAGGTTGGACAGCTCGACGCGGGTGAAGACCGGGTTGATCGACAGAATCGCCATCGGCCTCGCCAGCAGGATCGCGTAGGCGATCAGCCAGCGCCGCGTCACCTCCAGCACGGGCTGCAGCTGCGTCAGCACGTCGTGCTGCGGCGCCACCACCGTCATCGCGTCATCAGCGGGAAGTTGTCGAACACCGACGTCGCCTCGCGCATCAGCGGCACCGTCAGGAGCGGGCCCGCCAGCGCCAGGATCGCCATGACGATCAGCAGCTTGAAGGCGAGCGGCAGCGACTGGTCCTGGATCTGCGTCACCGCCTGCATGATGCCGACCACCAGCCCGACCACGACGGCCGCGATGAGCGGCGGCAACGCCATGTAGAGCACGATGCCCAGCATCGAATGCAGCTGGTCGATGAGCGCGTCCTGCTCCACGCAACGTGCTCGCGCTAGCTCGCATAGCCGAGCACGAGTCCATGGATCAGCCGCGTCCAGCCTTCCACGGCGACGAACAGGAACAGCTTGAACGGCACCGAGATCGTGGTCGGCGACACCGACGACATTCCCATCGCCATCAGAATCGCGGTGATCACGAGGTCGACCGCGATGAAGGGCAGGTAGAGCAGGAAGCCGGTCTCGAAGGCCCGTCGCAGCTCCGACAGCACGAAGGACGGGATCACCACGATCATGTCGTTGGGCGTCACGTCCATGTGCGCGTCCGGCCCCCACACCCGGCGCGTGGCGCTGGTGAAGAACTCACGCTCGCCCTGGCTGGTGAAGCGAAGCAGAAACGCCTTGGCCGGCCCCGACGCCCGTTCCATCGCGGCCGCATAGTCGCTGAAGTTGGTCATCGGCTGGTCGGTGAGCGCCAGCGTGTATGCGCTGTGCACCACCGGCGCCATGATGTAGCTCGTGAGCAGAAGCGCGATCCCGTAGAGCACGAGGTTCGGCGGTGTCTGCTGGATGCCGAGCGCGTTGCGGAGCAGGAACAGCACCACCGAGATCTTGATGAACGAGGTCATCGTCACGGCGACAAAGGCGAGAAAGCCGAGCGACGTGATGCCCACAATCAGCTCGACGACGTTGGGCATCGCCGGGTTCACGGAAGGGAGGCTCCATCGAGACCTGACGCGAAGGCGGTGATCCGCACCCCCGCACGGCCATCGATGCTGACCAGCTCCCCGTCGCCAACACGCCGCCCGTTGACGAGGATGCGCACCGTGCCCGGCACCGCGTCGACATCCAGCACCGAACCGGCGCCGATCTGGCGCAGCGCGCCGAGCGACAGCTCGAGCCGGGCCGCCTCGAAGACGAGCCGGACCGGGATTTCGTCGAGATCGGCCACCGCCGGCGCGACGCCGGCCGGATCGGAGTTTGCGTTGTCGCTCAAGATCTGGCCTGCCCGTGTGGTCGGCTGCAGCGGTGCGTCGAGACGCCAGCGCCCCTGGACGACGCGCACGCGTGCATGAAACGTGTCTGCCACGACCAGGCGCATGACGGAAGGCGCGCCGTCCGGCGACAGCGCCGCCGCCTGGTCCTGCAACAACACCGCGTCGCCCGCACGCAGGGACCGGAGCAGCCGGACGGGCAAGGACGTGCTGCCCGCCAGCAGGACCGCCTCGACCGGAAGCGCGTCGAGCGGACGTTGCCCGACCGGCCAGATGAGCAGCAGGCGGTCGACCGCCCCGATCGTCGCGTCCACCGTCAGGCTCTGGTGCAGGCCCGGACCACGCAGCCCGACCAGCAGGCCTGCGCCGACACCCGCCTCCGCCGGCTGGGCCGCGTCCGGTGGCTCGGCCACCTCGTGCAGCGAGATGGTACGGCCGGAATTGCGCTCGAGCACATCCAGAAGCGGCAACAGCACCGCCTCCAGAAGCAGGGCCATCAGGTCGGGCGGCGGCAGCGGGCTGAGCTGCAGCTTCGGGTCGAGCGAGCGGACCAGATCGACCAGCAGCGGCCGCGGCATCGTTGCCCGCAGCGGGTCATCCCCGATCGACAGGCTGACCAGCAGCCGGTCGACCGGCCGCTCCGGCTCGGGCGCCTCGCGCTCCAGCCGGTGCAGCGAGTACGCTTCGTTGCCGGCCAGCGGCAGCGGGACGCGCCAACGCGCGATGCGGTTCAGCCGGTCCGCCTCCGTGCGGGACATCGACGGCAGGACCAGCGGATCCACCACGGCGTTCATCACGTCGTCATCGCGCCGACGCGGTCCATCAGTTCGTCGGCGACGGCTTCTTCCTCGGCCGTCATCGCTGCCAGCGCGTCCACCCGGCGCAGCGTGTCCGCCAGGCGGCTGCGTCGCAGGCTCCGCTGCGACACCAGCCGAAGCGCGTCCCGTGCGCCTTCGAGCGCAACGCCCGCCTCGCGTGCGGCCTGCTCCGCATCCCGCTGTTGCGCGTCCGCCTCATGCTGGCGTGCCGCCATCTGCTGCTCCACGGCGCGAAGTGCCTGGATGTCCAGCGAGGATTGCAACCCCAGCATGGCCTGGTAATCCTGTCGCAGCACCGTTTGCCGATCCGTTCGCGCCTGGACCGAACGGGCTGCTGCGGCTTCCGCCGCCGCCACCGCGTTCGCATGCATCGCTTCGGCCGCTTTCACAGCGGCACGACACCGGGTTTCGCGTGCCGCCTCCACCCGGGCCAGCAGCCTCATCCGGTCGGCACGGCTTGCAGATCCTGGCATGCGTCGCCCGGCCCGCTACGCAGCCAGACGCTCGAGCTGCGCCAGCATCTGCGCGAAGCCGGTGTGGTCCTCCGACGGCTGGCGCAGAAAGGCGCGGATCGCCTCGATCCGCTCCAGGGCCATGTCGTTCAAGGGGTCCACGCCCTTCCGGTATTCGCCCACCTGCACCAGGAACTCGATCTCGGCATGCCGGCTCAGCAGGTCGCGCAGCCGCCGCGCATGGGCGCGGTGGCGCGGATCCGCCACCGCCTCCATGACGCGCGAGCGGCTGGCCAGCACGTCGATCGCCGGGTAGTGCCCGCTGGCGGCGAGCTTCGGCGACAGGATGATGTGCCCATCCAGGATGCCGCGGGTTTCCTCCGCCACCGGGTCGCCGGCGCCGTCGCCCTCGAACAGCACGGTGTAGAACGCCGTGATGGAGCCACGCGCGGCGGGACCGGCGCGCTCCATCAGCCGAGGCAGCTCGGCCATTACCGAGGGCGGGAAGCCGCGACGGGTCGGCGGCTCGCCGGCGGCCAGCCCGATCTCGCGCAGGGCGCGTGCGTATCGGGTGACGCTGTCCATCACCAGAAGCACGCGCTTGCCTTCGTCGCGGAATCCCTCCGCGATCGCGGTGGCGGTCATCGCCGCCTTCATGCGCTCCACCGCCGGACGGTCCGACGTCGCCACCACCAGCACGGTGCGCGTCCGCGCGTCCTCCGAGATCTGGTTCTCGATGAAGTCGCGCACCTCGCGTCCGCGCTCGCCGATCAGGCCCACCACCACGACGTCCACCGCGGCGCCGCGCACCAGCTGCGCCAGCAGCGTCGACTTGCCGCCGCCCGGCTCGCCGTAGATGCCGATGCGCTGCCCCTCGCCGCAGGTCAGCAGCCCGTCGATCGCGCGCAGGCCGAGCGGCAGCGGCCGTTCCACCAGTTCCCGGCTCAGCGCGTCCGGCGGGGGCGCCTCGCACGGCCGCATGGTGCAATCCCGCAACGGTCCCGCGGTCCCGGCGTCGAGCGGCCGCCCGAGCCCGTCCAGCACGCGCCCAAGCACCCCGGGCCCGCATGGCACGCGCAGCACGTCGCGCGTCGCCACCACCTCCGCGCCGATCGACAAGCCGCGCACGTCACCGATCGGCGCCAGCACCGCCTCGTCGCCGTCGAGCCCGACCACCTCGGCCATCAACGGCTGCGGCAGCCCGGGATCGTCGAGCCGGCACAGCTCGCCCACCCGCGCATCGGGCATCACCGCGCGCAACACGGTGCCGATCGCCCGCACCAGCCTTCCGCGCATCGGCCGCGGGCTGCCGCCGCGAAGCGCCAGCGCCAGGCCGTCGAGCCCGGGAAGAACAGCCCGGGTGGCCGGCGGCGCGCCCGACGGCCCGTCCGGATGGGCCGAAACGTCCAGGGTGGAATCGAGCTGCGGGATCACCGCACGTCACCCTCGGGAAGCGCGGTTCCGAACAGGGTCCTGAGCTGGTCGAGCGGACCGATCGCGGCCCGTCCGCGCGGATGCACCAGCGTGCAGGTGCCCGGGGCCGCCTCGTCGTCCACGTCGACCAGCACCGCATCGGCACGGCCGGCCTGCCGAAGTGCCGCGCGAAGCAGGGACGCCGCCTGCGGGTCGGTACGAAGGCGCAGGCCGGACGTGCCGTGATGCTCTTCCAGCGCGGTGGTGACGGCGCGAACCAGGCATTCCTCCTCCGGAAAGGCGCCCAGGATGCGGTGGGCGATGGCAAAGGCGAGCGGCACGAGCTCGCGCTCGCCGGTGGCGCGAAATGCCGCCGCCGCCGTTTCGACCTCCGCGAGCAGACGTGCGGCCCTGATCGCGCCGTCGCGCAGGCCGTCCTGTCGTGCCGCCTCCCCGATCGCGATCGCGTCCGAAGCTCCCTGGGCTCGTATCGCCTCGGCTTCGGCCCTGGCGGCGCTCCTGATCTCGTCGGCGTCCCTGAGCGCATCCAGGATCTCGCCTCGCACGATCCAGGGCGAGCGCGGCAGGACCAGGGCGTCGTCGTCCTGCATCACGCTCATGGCTCCCCTGCCAACAGGGCATCCACGATCGGCGGCCCGCTCGTCCGGTGTTTCGCGTCCGGTTCCGCGACATGAGGCAGGCGCAGCAACAATCGGCGACCGATCGCGCCGGGCTGGGCCAGGCACCAGGCGATAACGCAGCACAGGCCGTCAAGGGCGATGAACGCCGGAAGTGCCCCGCCCGTCCGCGGCTCGACCTCCAGCGGCGCCGATGCCGCATGCCGGATCGCGAGCATCCTGAGCCCGGGTCCGATCTCGCCGACAAGGCTGCGCACGTCGACGCCGTCGATCACCCGGATGATGCTGCGGCCGTGCCATACCGCTCCGGCCTGCTGCATGAGACCGGCCACGCCGAGCCCGTCGAGGGAAAGCGCCAGAGCCTGGGCCGCCGAGGCCTGCACGACGTCGCCCAGGCGACGGCCGATCAGCACGTCGCACCGCGCCTGGAGCCGCGGAACAAGCGTCATGCGGCTGACGAGCTCCACGTCGACCCCGTGTCCCAGCCATTCCGCAAGCCGTTGGGGATGGGCCCAGGCGGTCGCGGCGTCGGTCATCTGCCGGGCCCGGTCAGGGTCTCGACCGAGCGGGCGGAGGCGGTGGCGCGGCGGGATACGCGGTCATAGGCGCGTACCAGCGGCTGCAGACGCCCCCTGAACACGAAGCCGGTGACGCCAAGGCCGGCTGCCAGGACCATGCCGCCCAGGATCCCGGCCAAGTCGTCCAACAAGCTGCCCTGCGGTGCCAGGGGAAGGGCTGGCAGCACGGGACGCAGTGCCGGCACCAGGACCACCGAAACCTTGTCGTAGCTCAGCCCCTGCACGCTGTCCGCCACCAGCATCTTGATCTGCGGCACCAGGCGGTCGACGCTGGAGGCGGAATCGTAGCGCACGAACACGGATGCCGAGGACGGCGTCGGGCTGCGATCGAGAATGTCGTTTTCCGGCAGAACCACGGCGACCCGTGCCGACAGCACGCCATCGATCTGGGAGATGGTTCCCGATAGTTCCTGTCCCAGAGCATACAGGAAGCGAGCGCGTTCCTGCATCGGCGACGCGACCAAACCACCGGACTTGAAAACGTCCCCCATGCTCTCGAAGGTTTTGCGTGGGAAGCCGGCGCCATGAAGCGTGTCGACCGCATCGGCGAAGCGGTTCTTCTCCACCATGATCGTGTCGGTGCCATCCTTGGCCATGATCTTATCCGCCACGATGTTGCGCTGCATGAGCAACGCGATCATCTCGTTGGCTTCCTGTTCAGGCAGGGATGCATAGAGTTCCGTCTTACACCCGGCCAGCAGCAGCATCGAGCACAGCAGCGACGTCCTGATCAATGCCGCGGAGCCGATCATCCGCTGCATGGTCAGCTTCCCTTCATCAGATCGTTGAACGTCTTTGTGCTGGTGGAGGACCCGTTGGTCGCGACCTGCGCTTCCACGGAATACACGATGGTGCTGCGGTAGTTGTCGAGCGCCCGTTCCATCAGGTCGTGCACGCTTTCCGACGGCTTGGCTGCGGCGTCCTGTGCCCCCTTCGCGGATGCGGGATCACCGGAGAACAACGCCTGCTGGTGCATGATGTCTGCCTCGCCCGCCGGCTCGATGCGCAGGTTGGATGCCACCGCATCCAGCCGCTGCGTCATGTTGGACATGAAGCCGTTGCCCGTGAGTGCTGGCTGGGCATCCATCTGCTGAACCGGCTGGCTACGCTGCACCGCGTCGGCAAACGCCTGCTCGTGTTGCGCCATCCCACCCTGGTTGAGCGCACCGCCTGGCTGGACGCCCTGCTGGGCCTGCTGGAGCGTCGAGGGATCGGGCATGGATAGGCCGATGGGACTCAGTCCGCTCATGGATCCTCTCGTGAGATTTCATAGGCAATCACGAACCGGGATGAAGGCCGGATCCGTGCATGTCGATCGGACATCACATCCATGTCAAGGCACATCGGGAAGCCCTTTGTCCCGAGCCAGTTCACCATTCGGCAAACGCCTTTTGCTCCACGATGCACCGCCAATGCAAGATCTTTACAAGCGTGGCCATCTAGAACAAGAGTGCCGTCGTCGATGCAGCAACGTTCAGAGCATCTATAATGTGCGGCGCAACATCACGTTGCAGGACCGGATTTATGATGTCGACGCGATCCGGGTTTACTCGTTCCTGCCTGGTGGCCACGCTGTTGGTTGCTTCCGCAGGGGGCGTATGGGGAGCGGACGCATCGACGGCTGCATGGGAAAACAGGCCCTATCCGTACAGCGTGGTCAGCGAGAACGTTCAGGATGTCCTGAGAAACTTTGGCTACAATGCCGAAGTGCGGGTCATGGTCGCGCCGGGGGTGACGGGTGTCGTGCAGGGCCGTTCCGGTGACGGCACCGCGCGACAATTTCTTGATGATGTCACCAAGGCAAACGACCTCGACTGGTATTCGGACGGAACGGTCGTCTACGTGTCACCGTCCTCGGACGAGCAAACCGCGGTCGTCCCGCTGAACGGATTTTCGTTCGATGTCATGAAAAAAGAACTTGAAGAGCAGAAACTTTTTGATGTTAAGTTCCGCATGTCGAAGCAGATCGGCGGCGATGCGGCGATCCTCTCGGGTCCACCAAGTTTTGTTACCGTCATGAAGGAGGCGATCGAGGCTCGTGTCGGAAACGCGAAAGCGTCAGCGCGGAACGTCTCGCGTGAGTTGGTCATCCTCAGGGGAAGCCAATCTTCCAGCATGCAGATCCAGTGATGCGTTTCGTTAGGTTCCTGGACGCTATTGTTTCCGGGCGGTAAGCCGCCCAGTGGCGGCACCTGAAGATCGGATCGCGTTCATCGGAGATCGATCGCGTTCCCTTACATGGGCTAGGAATGTTTCCCTGCCCGATCACGACGCATCAGCGTCGGCAATCAAGGAGGATACCCATGTCCGGTTCCAATTCAGTTTCCAGCAGTGGCGGCGGCGACTCGTTGGCTGGCCTGCAGAACCAGTCTCTTGGGCAGTACCAGCAGGAAGAAGCTCAGGAGATCAAGTTCAACATGGAGATGCAGAAGCTACAGGCCGAGGGCAAGATGGCCGACAAGGCGTCCGGCGCGCAGGTCGGCGGCTGATTCCGGCGATGCGGGGTTCCGCCCAGATGGGCGGTATCCCCGCATCCTCGGTGCCTGGCTTTTGAAAATGGCTGCTCCCGTCCTCACCATCCTCGACGGCCTTCAGGCCGGATCGCGGACCAGGCTGGCAAGCGGGGGCAGCCTAATCGGGACGGGGACCGATTGCGCGGTCGTGGTCGCGGACCCGGCCATGCGGTCCGACCACTTCGAGATCGTGGTCGGCGACACCACCACGCTCCGGGCCCTGTGCCCCGTGACGCTGCCGGACGGTACGGCGCTGGCATCCGGCGCGTTGCTCGCCCTGTCCGGTCCCACAGCCTTCTCCGCCGGCGGCACCCGCTTCCTGTTGGAAGTTCCGGTGCCCGAGCCGGCACCTTCTTCCGCTTCCGCAGCGATGCCTGCGCGTCGGCGTCGTTTCGCGCCGTTGGCGAGCCTGTTGCTCGCAACCCTCGGCACCGTGCTGGGAACCGGCATGTGGCTTGGACACCGTGTCACGGTGGGGGTGCAGCCGGCGCTGGCGGCCACCATGTCGCTTCACCGCCCCGCATCCCCACGCGTCGGGGACGTGGTGGAAGCGCTGCGTACCCGTCTCGCCAAGGCGGGCCTGCCCGGCATCACCGTATCCACGCAACCGGACGGAACAGTGCTGGTGGGCGGGTTGCTCACGGCGGGGGACGAGCCGGCCTGGACCGGGATCCGCCAATGGTTCGACGGCCACTACGGGAACGGGATGGTGATGGTGGAGCGCTTCGACGCACCTGGCGCGCTGCCGCCGTTGCGGATCGCCGCCGTGTGGGCCGGCGCCCATCCCTATGTCGTGGACGACCACGGCGAGCGGCTCCATCCGGGTGCCGCAATCGGCGACGGATGGTTTGTCGGCCGGATCGAGACCGGAAGTGTGCTGGCAAAACGCGGCCCGCAGGTCGTTTCGCTTCGCTACAAGCCCTGAGGACAGCGCGATGAGGCTGCCGACATGAGCGCCACGACCGCCGGAACCGTAGCCCCTGCCGGATTGGGCGGCCTCCTGCGCCGACTCCCCATACGGCAGGACATCGCCCTCGTGGTGCTCATCATGTGCACGCTCGCCATGATGGTGCTGCCGATGCCGACCATGGCTGCGGACATACTGATCGCGGTCAACATCGGCATCTCCGTGCTGCTGCTGATGGTGGCGGTGTACTTGCCGAGCCCGTCGGAGTTCTCGACCCTGCCGACGGTGATCCTGCTGACCACCGTGTTCCGTTTGTCCATTTCCATCACCACCAGCAGGCTGGTGCTGACGCAGGCGGATGCGGGCGAGATCATCCGCACGTTCGGCGAGTTCGTGATCTCCGGCAACGTCGTGGTCGGGCTGGTGGTGTTCCTGATCATCTCGGTGGTGCAGTTCGTGGTGATCACGAAGGGCGCCGAGCGCGTCGCCGAGGTCGCCGCACGCTTCGCGCTGGACGCGCTGCCCGGCAAGCAGATGAGCATCGACAACGACGCCCGCAACGGCATCATCAAGGGCGACGAGGCCAAGCGCCGGCGCAAGGCGCTCGAGCGAGAAAGCCAACTGTTCGGCGCCATGGACGGGGCCATGAAGTTCGTCAAGGGCGATGCCATCGCCAGCCTGATGATCATCACGGTCAACCTGCTGGGCGGCATCGCCATCGGCTGCGCGCAGCACGGCATGTCGTTCGGGGAAGCGGGCGCCACCTATTCGCTTCTGGCGATCGGCGATGGTCTGATCGCTCAGATCCCGGCGCTGCTGATCTCCCTCACCGCCGGCCTGATCGTCACGCGCGTGGGCGCGGACGGCGAAACCAACCTTGGCACCGACATCATCGCCCAGATCGGCGCCGACCCGCGCGTGCTGATCGTCGCCGCGGTGATCATGGCAACGTTTGGGCTCATCCCCGGCTTTCCCATGCTGGTGTTCTTCGCCTTGTCGGCCGCAGTCGGTGCCGCCGGCTGGTTCCTGCACCGCAAGCGCCATCGTCGGGCCGTGGCGGATGAGGCCGCGATGCGCGATGCGATCGAGGACCTGCGCGGCTTGTCGGTGATGCAGGTGCGCCTGGGCCGCACCCTGATCGAGCAGCGGGCGCAGATCGAGACCTCCTTGTCGCTTCTGCACAAGGAGATGGCGGACGAGTTCGGCGTGTCCCTGCCCCGGCTGCAGGTGCTGGAAGCGGTGGAGCCGGACGCGCCCGGCCTGCGCCTGGAGATGAACCAGATCCCGCTGCTGTCCGTGCCGCTCCGTTCCGGCGAGATCTGGCTTGATGCGCCCGGCCGCGCCGGCACCCGGCGCATCGGCCCGGGCGGCCACGAATGGGCGGTGCTCGACGGCGAGGTGGCGCCGAGCGAGGCGCGCGCGCTCGATGCCATCGCCATGGTGCCGTTGTTCGCCCGCGACACCATTCTGCGCTCCGCCGGTCAGCTGGTCGGCATCCAGGAAACCCAGATCCTGTTGAACCGGATCGAGGGCGCCTATGGCGACTTGGTGCGCGAAGCGGTGCGTTCCGCCCCGCTGCCGCGTCTGGCGGAAGTGTTCCGCCGCCTGGTGGGCGAGGGCGTGTCGCTGCGCAACATGCGCCAGGTGCTGGAGTCCGTTGCCGAATGGGCCCCGCGCGAGGCCAACCCGGCCATGCTCGCCGAATACGTCCGCATCGGCCTGCGCCAGCAGATCTGCCACGCCGTTGCCGGCCCCGACATGACCCTGCAGGCCATGCTGATCGAGGACGACCTGGCGGCGGAGCTGCTCGGCTCCATGCGCCAGACCGTGTCCGGCGACATCCTGCAGCCGTCGGGTGCCGAGCAGCTGGTGGCCCGGCTGCGCCAGAAGGCGCAGGAGGTGGTGCATGCCGGCGGCCGTCCGGTGGTGGTGACCACCCTGGAGTTGCGCCGCCACCTGCGCGAGCTGCTGGTTCGTCACGGGCTGGACGCCTGCGTCCTGTCCCATCCGGAGGTCGCCCCTGGCTTCCGGATCAACGTGATCAGCACGATCGGGCAGAACCAGGCCGAGAACGGTGCGCGCGGCCACCGGACCACGCTCGGAGTGCAGGCCGCTTCTGCCATCGGAGCGGCATGATGGTGCAGCGCCGTTGACGGCGCGTCGCAGCAAGAACCTTGATTTCAACAGCAGTTTCCGTGGGTCCCTGGGCCCGGGCTGCACCAGAAAGGGATGCGTCTGATGTCTGGAAGCGTTTCGTCGGTTTCCAACCAGAACCAACAGAACTACGCCGCGGGCGGGCAGAGCTCGGAAATCCAGGAGCTGGAGCAGGCGGTCGAGGCGCTGCTGTCGGCGTTGCAGGGCAATTCGGGCGGCGCCGGCTCGGCACCGCAGGATGGCGCCGGCGGGACATCCGCCGCGCCGCAGGACGCGGCGGCGCAAGGCACGCCGGGTCAGGCCGATGCGGCCGGCGGCGGGCAGGGCTCGGAGATCCAGGAGCTGGAGCAGGCGGTGGAGGAGCTGCTGTCGGCGCTGCAGGGCGGCGGCGGTGCCGCG
>CAXTCK010000090.1:0-11656 GCA_964242425.1 uncultured Acetobacteraceae bacterium
GTCCAGGAAGCCTGGCTGAATACGTCGCCGTGCCTGCTGTATCCCTGGTGGCCGTGCCGGACCATCTGAGCTTCGTGCAGGCCGCAACCCTGCCGGTGGCCGCCACCACGGCTTGGCGCGCCGTCCGCTCGGCCGCGATCGGCCCGCACTCCACGGTGCTTCTGCTCGGCACCGGCGGCGTGTCCATCTTTGCCCTCCAGTTTGCCAAGGCGCATGGAGCCCGGGTCATCATAACCTCGTCCTCAGACGAGAAGCTGGCACGAGCCCGGGCGCTCGGCGCCGACTGCACCATCAACTACCGCCAGACGCCGGACTGGGCTGCCGAGGCCCTGCGGTTGACGGCTGGCCGCGGCGCCGACCTGGTGCTCGAAACCGGAGGTGCGGAAACGTTCGCTCAATCGGTGAGCGCCGCGGCGATGGCCGGAACGGTGTTCGTGATCGGCTTTCTGACCGGCACGCAACCCACGTTTGACGTGATTCCGGTGATGGAAAAGGAGGTGCGCATCCAGGGCAACCACACCGGTCCGGTTGCCGCGTTGCGTGCCGCCTCCGCGGCCATCGCTGCGCATCAGCTGGTGCCGGTGGTCGATCGGGTGTTCGAGATGAGCGATGCTGTGGCGGCCTATGCGTACCTTGCCGAAGGTAAAAGCCATTTCGGAAAAATCGCCATCAACATCGGGGAGTAGACGACGGGCCCTGGCCGCACACAACCAGTCTCGACGCTGCCCGGCATGTCCGCTTCGCTCGGATCGCGCGTGAAAGCGGACTGTCCGCATCCGGCCATTCGCGCTGGCACATCCGAACCTGACCATGTCATCTTCGCGGTTAGTTTGAAGGATTTTGTCTCCGTGCGCATTATGATCGCTGCTCTTTGGGTCCTGGTTGCCAGCCATATCATAGCGCATGCAGCGCCAACCGCCGTTTCCGTCGACCCGCAGTACGATCCAGCCTACCCGCCCACGCTGGAGGTCGTGCATATTCCCAGCGACGGCGTAAAGATGAACGGGATCATCCTGAAAGCGGCCGGGGCCGGGCTGCATCCGGTGGTCCTGCTGCTGCACGGCCTCCCGGGCAACGAACAGAATCTGGATCTGGCGCAGGCAATACGCCGGAACGGCTGGTCCGTGCTGACCTTCCACTACCGCGGCTGTTGGGGAAGCCCAGGCATATACTCGTTCACGCATGTGTTCGAGGATGCGCAGGCCGCGCTGGATTTCGCACGCGATCCCGCTATCGCGGCACGCTACAGCCTCGACAGGGGCCGTATTGTCGTAATCGGTCACAGCCTAGGCGGCATGGCGGCTTCCATCCTTGGGCGGAACAATCCAGGCCTGTCGGGTGTGGGTCTCATCTCTGCCGCCGACTTTGGCGAGTTCGGCCGAGACCGGTCGGAGCAGGCACGCGCTCGGCTCACGTCAACGATGGCCGAGAACATGGAGTCACTGGTCGGCGTGACCCCGGGTGGGATGGCTTCCGAGATCGAGGCTAATGCCGGACACTGGGATTTTGTCACGTTCGCGCCGCAACTATCGAAACATCCGCTACTGCTGGTGACGTCGGATGATGGGCTAGCCGGTGCCAGCGCAGCCCTCGAACAGGCCATGCACAAGCTGGGCCCAGATCCGGTGACGGCAGTGCATTTAACGACTGACCACTCCTATTCCGGGAAGAGGATTGCGCTCGAGACCGCTGTCATTAGCTGGCTTGATGGTCTTCCTAAACGCTGAGGGACCGAAAGCAGCGGTTATTGGACCATGATGAAATCTCTGCTTTCTCGGGAGCGCGCTCCAAACCGGAAGGTCCGGTATCGGCCAAAGATCCCCTTCCACTGGCTTCTGACAACGTTATCGCGCATCTAGCGGGTCAGTGGCCAAAGCCGCTGTAGTGAGCAGCGGCAATATTTGCGGCCACCGCGCTATCGGCGGTGGCTGAGGTGACTGCGGCGGTCATCAGGCCCTCAAAGAAGAAGCCGACAGCGCGGTTGCTGTTGTCGCCGCCGGTGCCCAGCACGATGGCACCTTCCTGATGCATCGGCGCGTAGCCCGGTCTCTTGAGCGGTTCGTGACCCCGGTAGATCAAGCTCAGGGCACCGGTCTGCGCGTTGCCGGACTTCAGAGCAAAGAAATCCTGGCCGTTGTTCTTCAGGACCGCAACGACGAAGGGTTCGGGATCTCCGCGATAGAGAGAATCCCGGTTGCCGCCGTGGGCGGACATGAACAGCCCGTTCTCCATGTCGGCCTGCACCCATGGGCCTGGACCGAGGCAGCTCCGGCGCGGGCCGCAGATGAAGGAGAAGTTCAGCGCGTCCATGTGCCCGTTGCCGGTGTCGCTGTTGTTCGTCTCGGCGTTGCCGTAGTCGAAGCAGCAGCCGCGGTTGGCGTGGAGGCCGGAGGTGACCATGAATATGGTTTCCGGTTGCCCAGCCTGGGCGACGCCAGCGGTGTCGTTGTTCCGGTAGCCCACTGTTGCCTCGATGGAGAGGCCATAGACGCCGTGGCCGCCGAGTTTGATCGGAAGGGCAGACGCGTTGGCACCGCGGTCTCGACCGCCAGCATCTCCTGCGCCCTCGATCTCCAGGTCGTTGTGTTTGGCAGACTGGTCATAGATTCGGATGACGGCGCAGACGCTGCCGGCGCAGAACGCATCCTGGGCGCTTGCGTCGGCGACGCCGCCGGCATTGAGCGGACGGATGTCGCGGGTCCGCCAATCGGCCCGGCGCACGCGGTAGAGTGGACCGTCATAAGCTTGGTAGAGCGCTCGGGTAGTGCTGTGGGCTGCGACACAGGCTGCACCGGCTCGTGCGAGGATGTCGCAAGGCCCCTCATGGTCTCCAGCTCGTGCGGCGGTGGCAGTGCCGACCGGCAGGAGCAAGGAGAGGATCGCGAAGAGCGGGCGGTTGCCGAACCCCCTAACCAGCCGCCGAGTCGCCAATGAACTGGATGCCGCAACCCGCACGCCTACCTCTCCACACGAATGTTCAGGCTTGCCCTATGGAACGGAACGTCAACCTGCCGGTAGCTCCGAATGTCTGCTTGTCTGATATATTGTCCAACAGCAGACGGTCCGCTCCCGGCCAATCTGATGCGTGCTGGTGGGTAGAAGCAATCCTGCAGCAAGCAGCCATCCGATCAGCCCTTCAGCCAGCCACGCGTCCGCTAAGCTTCATCTCGCGCCACCGCATCCAGCGTTGCCGCAGGTCGCCCCTGCGCATCCCGATGGCCTCTTCCAAAACCGTCGCGTCCAGCATGCGGTCGGTGCGGAAGTGGCGGAAAGCCTGCTTCATCTCGCACCACGCGACCAGGAGGCAGTGTGCCTCGGCGTAGCCGAGGACCACCGGCCAGACGATCCGCTCCGTCTCCTCGCCCGCACCGGACCGGTAGCGGAGCCGCAACTTGCGGCCCCCGTGGATCGCCGACCTGAGCGGCCGCGCATCGACGTTTCGAGGCACGCTGTCCGCCGGTTTCGCCGCTACGCTTGCCTCGGTGATGAAAGGACGCAGATGATCCGGCACTGCGGACGCGATCTTGGCGACCACATCGCGGGCGGCATTGGCGAGCACTGGGTCGGGGAGCCTGCCCACCAACTGCGCGCCCAGCACGACCGCCTCGATCTCGTCGGATGTGAGCATCAGGGCCGGCATGTCGTAGCTTGGCTCGAGCAGGTAGCCCAACCCCGCCTCGCCATCGATCGGAACCCGTTGCGCGACGAGGTCGGCAATGTCCCGATACACCGTGCGTCTGGAGACCTCGAGTTCCTCGGCGAGGGCCGCGGCCGTGACGGGACGGCTTGTGCGGCGAAGGATCTGAATGATCTGGAACAAACGATCGGCGCGGCGCATCGAACGATGACTCCTGTTGCCAGGATGTTGTCAGCACCCCCCTGCTACAAGCGCAACAGGCCGTCGCCCCCAAGGCCCACAGAAAGGACATGCCATAAAGTTCGCCTCTACTCGCCTCGTCGCCGCCGACATGAAGGCCGTCGTCGGATTCTATGAACTGGTGACGGGGCAGGCGGCCGAGTGGCTCGCGCCCGTGTTCGCCGAGATCGTCACGCCCGGTGCCACGCTCGCCTTCGGCAGCGCCGACACGGTGGCCTTGTTCAAGGAGGGCAGTGCCGAGCCTGCCGCCAATCGCACTGCCATTCTCGAGTTCATGGTCGATGACGTCGATGCCGAGTTCGCCAGGCTCAAGGACGAGGTCGAAGTCGTGCACGAGCCGAAGGTCATGCCATGGGGAAACCGCACGGTGCAGTTCCGTGATCCCGAAGGAACGCTCGTGTCCCTGTACACGCCCGTCACCGACGCTGCGAGGCAGCGGTTCGCGGGCCGCTGAGCGACAGGCTGCCGGAGCAATCCGTCCTGCCGGCGTCTAGCCGCTTCGGGTTGACAGTAGCGGTCTCTGGCTCAGGCATGCCGGATGTCCGCTTCCTCCAACCGCCTTCTCCGTAGCGGAACGGCTGCTTCCGGCCAGGGCTGGACAGCCGGGAAGGCGTGTACTGTTGTGGGATCCGAGCTCTAAAGGAGACCTAGCAAGTTGACGCATCACACCTCTTCTAGGCAGCCGGCTACGGAGCGGCGAATGCTCGAACCGCAGCAACGATCAGCGCGTCCAGCCGATCGCGCGATTCACCGGCCCGAACGCGGATGGCGAGGCTGTGCAATGCCGCAGCGGCCAGCGACGCCAACGCCCGTGGATCGACATCGCGGGTAATCTGTCCGGACGCGATCGCCGCTGCGAAGCTGCGCTCCAGCGCAAAGTCGAGCCTGGATAGAAGACCCGCGAGCACGTCTCTGATCTCAGGCTCGACCACCGCCTCCGTCGTCGCCGTACAGAGCACGAGACAGCCCCGAGGACCGTGGTCGCCGGATAGGAACCGCTCCAAGCTTGCACGGTAGAAAGTGAGCAATCCGTCCGCGAGTGGGCGGTCCGGTCCAAGTGCTGCCTCGACCGCGTCTTCGAATTCGCCCGCGAAACGCTCCATAGCGCGGAGATACATCGCCCGCTTGTCGCCGAATGCGGCGTAGAGACTTGGCTTGCTGACCCGAGCGGCCTCGGCGAGCTCGTCCATGGAGCAAGCGGTGAAACCCTTAGTCCAGAACGTATCGAGGAGGGACCCTAGGACCCGATCCTCGTCGAAAGTGCGCGGCCGTCCACGAGGCTTGGCTTCTGACATTTATCTACCACTCGGTAGGAAAGACTTGACCGGGCCATTTATCTACTAGACGGTAGGAAATGCAAGCGGTCGATGACATTCTGGTTGGCACTGCGGGACAGTTGTCCACCTGTAACCCTCATTGGGCTGAGCTTGACAATGGCAGTAGCGCGAGCCGCGCTCACTTTCACTGCCGTTTCAACCTGGAACTAGAGGACATGGAAAACCCCATGAACACCCATCGCATCGTCACCGTGCCGGTCCTACCCGCCAACATGTTGAACAGCTTCATTCTCGTCGGCGAACGGCCGGTGCTGGTTGATTCTGGCATGCCGGGTAGCGCCCCCAAGATCCTGGCGGCGCTCGCCCGCGAGGGTTTCGCTCCGGGGGATGTGTCGCTCATCCTGATAACCCATCGCCATGTGGACCACATTGGCAGCGCGGCGGAGCTGCAGCGCGCCACCCGCGCTCCGGTCGCCGTGCACGCGCTCGATGCGGATTGGCTCCGGGCAGGAGACGGCGGCACTCGGCCGCCAACGGGTTTGGGTGGCCGCTTCTTCAATCTGACCGGTCTACCGGGACAGTCCACCGAACCGTGCGAGCCTGAGATCGTGATCCGCGGCGACTTCGACCTCTCGCCTTACGGCGTGCCGGGTGGCGTCGTCCTCCACACTCCGGGGCACACCACAGGCTCCGTGTCGGCGCTTTTCCCGAACGGCGACGTGCTCGCGGGCGATCTCGCCATTGGAGGCATCTCCTTCCTGGGCGGCATCGCGTTCAAGGGACACGTCAGGAAGCCGCCGTTCGAGGACGATCCCGCCGCCGTGCGACGCAGCCTGCTTCAACTGCTCGATCGCGGGGCCAAGCGGTTCTTCGTCGGTCACGGAGGCCCGCTGTCTGCCAGGAGTGCGCGCAGCTATATCGCCCGTGAACCCCGGCTGCGTTCTAACTGCCGCGCGGCCTGAGTGGGGATCCGCGGTTGCTGGGGTTGGTTCGCCCGGACACCTTGCGAAAGCCCCGCACCATCGAGTTCCCGGATCTAGCCTTGTCGAATGTCCGCTTCCTCCAAATCTTATCCGAAAGCGGACCGGCCGCTTACGGCCAATGCTCACGCTTTCTGGTCGTGACACCCGATCGAGACATGCCATGGACATATCGGTCTGATAACATCATGGCACTGTCAGCAAGAACCATGAGCGCCTGCTGGCCGGTGACGTCGCGCATAGGAAACGGCCTCGGAGTTCATGCGGTCGATAAGCCGCTTCTCCATGCCCGTGTCTTCGACGCTACAACGCAGCCAGCGCCCTGACCGCCGCCGCAAGGGAGGGTGCCTGAAGGTCCGGTGCTCGCATGGTGCTGGCAAATGGCCGGTCCGACGTGACGTAGGCTCCGGTGCAGCCCGCCGCCTTGGCGCCGTTTATGTCCCAGGGATGCACCGCAACCAGCGCCATCCGGTTCAGCCGCACCCGGCATCGCCGCGCCGCGTGCGCATACACCTCGGGACGAGGCTTGAACAACCTCATGTCTTCCACAGACACGACCCGTTCGACCATCCGGTCCAGCCCCGCCTGTTGCAGCAGGAACCTGGTGCTCGCTTCGCTGCCGTTGGTCAGCAGGATCGGGCGCATCCCGGCCTGCGCTGCGAGGCGCAGGGCTTCCCCGGCGTCCTGACGCGCGGGCAGGTACTTGAACTGCGCCAGCAGGGCCTGCCGTGCCGCGCGAGGCGGAGCGAGGTCCTGCTCGCCCAGCACCTGATCCAGGGCTCCCTCCATCACCGTGACGAACGGTTTGAAGTCGCCAGAAGCGGTCAAGGCCAGGGCGTCGCGCACCGCAGTGGCATACCAGCTTTCCAGACCGGCCGACGGCAAGCCGAGCGCCATCAGCGAGGGGCGCATCGGCTCCAGCGGGAACATCGTCCCGATGGCATCAAACGCGACAACCTTGGGCCGCTTGGGCTTGCTCCAGCCGAACACCGCTCATCTCCCGAACCGCTTCGCGCCTACAACGCATTCGGCGGACGTTCGTCGAACCGCTCGCCCACGGCGCTCGTCATGCGTCGGAGGTCAACGCCACGGAGAACCTTCAAGGCAGGCGCAGCGCCTCCAGCCGCTCGCGCCGGCGGCATCCAGCACGAGCCGCGTACTCGTCTGGTCAGGGGGCCGGCCCGTTGCCTCGCCGCTGGCACCAGTGACGGCGATCACCTTGCCAGCGATGCCGACGCTGGTGCCGCGCTTACCAGGCCACCACGCCCTGGTCGTCAAAGAAGCCGCCGTTCGGCCCGTCGACAGGCAGGGTGGCCAGGTGCACGCCAATCGCCGCCCCCTGCTCCGCGCTGCGGTGTCCCTGATGCTGGTTCAGGTCGGTGGCGACGTAGCCCGGGCAGCCCGCGTTGACCTTGAAGCCGAGCGGGCCCAGCTCCTTGGCGAAGGCAACCGTGACGGCGTTCAGCGCCGACTTGGAGCTGTTGTAGCCAAGAAGGTTCACCTGAGCCATCGGCGCCTCGAAGTCCGACGCCCAGGCGAGCGAGCCCAGGCTGCTGCTGATCATCACGATGCGCGGCGACGGGGATGCCCTGAGGAGCGGCAGGAAGGCGTGGGTGGTCCGGATGGCTCCGAACACGTTGACCTCGTAGATCGCCCGGACGTTCGCGATGGTGTCCTCGCTTGGCGGCCTCCAGCCTGTCGAGATGCCGGCGTTGTTCACCAGGGCGTCCAGCCGGTCGGTTTCCTTCGCCAGGGCGTCGGCGGCGGCCGCCACGCTGGTGTCATCGGTCACGTCGATCCGGAGCGCATGGGCTTCCAGGCCCTCGCCCCTCAGCTCGGCCACGGCCGCCGTGCCGCGGTCGGGGTCGCGGCTGCCTATCCAGACCCGGTAGCCGAGCCGCCCCAGCCCTCGGGCGATCTCCAGCCCGATGCCCTTGTTCGCGCCTGTGACCAGCGCCGTCGGTCTTTCCGCCATGTGGAGCCTCCATGTTGCGTCCAAGGTGGCGCACGCTGGTCTGCGGCGGATGTCGTTTCGCCTCTTCGCCTTGCCTGATCCTCTCAAGATGCCCCGGCCGATCGATGCGGACCGCTTGTCAGACCGTGCGCCGCGCCTGATCCTGGGGCGATGCGAGACACGCTGAACCAGATCCGAGACATCGTTGACCGGCATGCAGCCCGACCGTGCCAGCCGAACGCCCTGCCTCGCGTCGCGCTCTACAAGGACGAAGCCGCGCCCAAGCCGGTCTCGGGGATCTACCTGCCGGTAATGGCGATGATCCTCCGCGGGGCGAAGGAGATCGCCATCGGAGACCGGCGCCTGCGCTATGACCCGGCCAGCTACTTCATCGCCACGGTCGAGCTGCCGGCCTCCGGCTGCGTACGGCTGAACCAGCCCGACGAGTCCTATCTCGCGGTCAGCCTGGACCTGGACGGCGACCGCCTGGCGCCGCTGCTGCCGGAGGCGGCCGACCTGCCGCAAGCGGGCGAAGCGGCCTTTGCCGTCAACCCGGTCACGCCGGAGCTGCTGGATGCCTGGCTGCGCCTGCTCCGCCTCCTCGACACGCCGCAGGATATCGCCGTCCTCGCCCCGCTCTGCGAGCAGGAGATCCTTTATCGCCTGCTGCAAGGTCCTCAGGGCGCCATGCTGCGCCAGATCACCCGGGCCGACAGCCGCCTGTCACGGATACGCCGCGCCATCGCCCTGATCCGCGCCCGCTATGATCAGCCGATCCACGTCGAGGCGCTGGCGGAACACGCCGGCATGAGCCCGGCCTCGCTGCACCGCCACTTCAAGTCCGCGACCGCCATGAGCCCGCTGCAGTACCAGAAGGCCCTGCGTCTGCAAGAGGCCCGCCGCCTGATCGCCTCAGGCCGCGAGGTCGCCGCCGCCGCATACGCCGTTGGCTACGAGAGCGCCTCCCAGTTCAGCCGCGAGTACACGCGCACGTTCAGTGCTCCGCCCTCGCGTGACGTGGGACGGCTCGCACCTGCTCGGCCCAACGCTCGCCGGGCGAAAGCTGCGTAGAGCCCCAGCCAGCCGGCTCGCGCCGCCCGGGCCCAGGCCCCACTTCGGCGCGAGGCCCCGACTGCAAACGAGGGACAGCTGCGTCGCCTGTTCTACCCGGCGCCGAATGCTGGCGGCTCACACGCTCCGATGCATGTCCGTTATCGTGCTCCGACCGCTCCGAAGCAGACCGGCAGCTTACGGCCGACGGTGACGAGATCTGTAAGTTTACTGAAACAAGTTCCTTTGCTCAGCCGTCGCTACCGGATCTACAGACAACAGCTTGGCGCTGACATGGTTGCGGCCTGCAGCCTTTGCGGCGTAGAGCGCCTCGTCTGCAACCTTGAGCAGGGCGTCCTGTGCCGTGCCGCTCAAAGCCGGAAGTGTGCTGGCTACCCCGATGCTGACCGTCAAGGTGCCGTTCCTGGTTCCCGCATGGAAGAGGTTGGCGTCGACAATGCTCTGCCTGATGTTCTCGCCGACCCCGATGGCGCCATAAAGGTCGGTGTTGGGCAGGATCACCGCAAACTCCTCACCGCCATAGCGCGATGCCGTGTCACCGGCACGGCGGAGGCAGGCCTGGATGCGCCCCGCAACCTGCTTGAGCGTCGTGTCGCCTGCCTGATGGCCGTGGGTGTCGTTGAACAACTTGAAGTGGTCGATGTCGATGAACAGCATGGCGAGCGGGCTGTGGTCGCGCTGGGCCAGACGCCAGCTTTCGGCCAGGCGCTCGTCGAAGCTTCGGCGGTTCCGCAGCCCGGTCAGACCATCGGTGAGGGCGAGGCGGCCGAGGGTGTCGTGAAGCTCAAGGAGCTCCAGTTCCCTGTTCTTCCGCTCGTCGACGTTGCGCACGATCGCGATCACGCTGCCATCCGGCAATCCGCTGCAACGCGTCTCACCCCAGATGTAGCAGCCATCCTTCCGCCTGATCCGGTAGGTCGTAATGGTATCCCCGCCGGTTCGGCTGACAGCCTGGAGCGCGTCGCGCGCCGGGTCCAGGTCGTCTGGATGCGTCCAGTCGTCCATCGTCCGGCCAAGCAGTTCATCGGGCTCGTAGCCGAAAGACCGGGAGGAAGGCGAGACGTAGGTCCGGACGAAGCAGGCATCGAAGTGGACGATCACGTCCGACGCATTGTCGGCGATCAGCTTGTAACGCCTTGCGCCCAGCCGGGTATCTGCCTCGGCTGCCAGTCGTCGATCGAGTTCGCGTTGCAGTCGGACCAGCAGAAGAACGGTGAGGCCAGCCATCGTTGCGATCAGCGAGCCGAGCAGCAATGCCCTGTGCCGCCAGGGCGCATACAGGTCGTGGACGGACAGCCCGATATCGAGCACGAGCGGGAACCGATCGATGTGGGTCAGGGTATAGGCCCGCACCTCGTGATCCAGCGCCGAAGGCAGCACGATCGTGCCGCTGCGTCGGGCCAAGAAGGCATGCATCACCGGTGTACCCGCGATGCTGCGTCCGATGAGAGGATCTCCAGGTGCGTGAGCCAGCATGGTTCCGTTCTCGAGGAACAGGCTGAAAACGTCGTGTGGTCCCAGCCTCAGCTGGCGGAACTCCGAGACGATGCTGTCCAGACGAACATTGCCGACAACCGCGCCCACAAAATGCCCATCCGGTCGGTTGATGCGCCGCGACATGGTGATGTCGGCATGTTCCAGTCCGTTGATGAACGGGCTGCCGAACAGCAAGCCGCCCGCAGGGTTGAGCTTCTGCAGCATCACCGCCTGCCGTTCCGCGGTGGTTGCAGGAGGTGGATGCAGGGCGGAAGAGTCGCCGACGACGTTGCCAGCGGCGTCGATGATCCGTGTCGGGCCGAGGAAGGCCTCCTGACCGATCTGATTGAACAAAGCGCGCTGCTGCAGCCGGGTGGGGGCGGCGGTTACTTCCGGATCACCATATGCAGAAACGGCAGCGGCCAATGATACGTCGTAAATGGCTAATGAACGACCAATACTCGCTGCTTCCGATGTGACAAGGTTGCGCGAGGAAGCAATGCCGGAAGACCAGGCTTCCTGACGTTCTTCCAACAACAGCATTCCTGACACGCCGCACAAGGCAATCATAAGCCCGGCAAGCATCAAGCTGGTTGGAGCGCGCAACCCACGTCTAGAAAGATAGAATTGAGCCAAAGTCCTGCCTAATACAACCGTGTTTTACCGTATGTCCACAAGCATCCACCGCGCGGACGCTAAGGAGCATTGGTTAACAATCAGAAAATTTCGTCAAGGCATCAGAACTGCCGAAGGGCAGCCAACGGCAGGCCGTGCAGGGCGAGAGATATGTCGTGGTCGATCGCATGGCGGTTCTGCTCAAGCCAACGCGGCCAGACGGCGCTCGCAGGCCTGGGACAGGTTTGATGCCGAGGGTGCGCGCCTCAAGAAGCAGCGTTTCCGGCAACGTCATGTTCGTCGGGCGTCGCGACATTTCATGCGCGTTGCCCATGCGTGCACATCGGCGACCCTCGATGCAGCCGGGCGATTGGCGGGCCGTTGCGGGCGTTTTGGAAGGACGGTT
>CAXTCK010000090.1:11756-13373 GCA_964242425.1 uncultured Acetobacteraceae bacterium
CCTCGATGCAGCCGGGCGATTGGCGGGCCGTTGCGGGCGTTTTGGAAGGACGGTTCTCCCTGGCCCGACGCCGCACTAGATAGGGAGGAATGTCCGACACCTCCCCGCCCGCCACCGTCCCGGCCCTGATCGCCGGCTATGGCAGGGTTTCGCTGCTGACACCGGACGGGGAGCTGCTGGAGCTGGAGCGGGCGGGGGCGGTGGCGATGCTGCGGGAGATGCCGCCGCCGCTGGTGGTGCATGGGCCGTCCAGCGCGAGGCGGCTGGGGCTGCGGCAGATCGTGGCGTACGACCTGCTGGAGCTGTTCGCGTTCGTGATGCCGGCGCGGGCGGCGGCGCCGACGCCACGGGGGTTGGCGCTGGCACTGGGAATCGAGGGGGAGGCGATCGGCACGGTGGATGCCAGCCTGCTGCCGGAGCTGGCGGCGATGCTGCTGGAGCGCGCGGAGCAACTCGCGCACACGCCGTCCGGGGCGGAGATGGCGGCGCTGGCGCTGGGGATGCGCAAGGCCCGGTGGAGCTGGGGGGCGCCGCTGTGCGACCGGCTGGGCGTAGGCGCGATGCTGGCGCCGGAAGCGATGCAGCCGGTGGAGGCGCTGCGGGTGTGGCGGCGGCTGCCGAAATGGGAGGACACGGCGGCGCGTCCGGCGCCGGCACAGCATGCGGTGGCGCCGGCGGAAGCGCGGGCGCGGCTGACGACGCTGCTGGGGCGGGACGCGGAGCAGCGGGTGGGCCAGGCGGACTATGCCGACGCGGCGGCGGCGGCGTTCGCGCCGCGGCTGGTGCGGGGCGATCCGCAGGTGGTGCTGGCGGAGGCCGGCACCGGCACCGGCAAGACGCTGGGCTACGTGGCGCCGGCCAGCCTGTGGGCGGAGCGCAACGGCGGCACGGTGTGGGTCAGCACCTATACAAGGCACCTGCAGCGGCAGATCGAGAGCGAGCTGGCGCGGCTGCATCCGGATCCGGCGGTGCGGCGGCGGCACGTGGTGCTGCGCAAGGGGCGGGAGAACTACCTGTGCCTGCTGAACCTGGAGGAAGCGGTGAATGGGGCCGTGTCCCGGGGTGGAGATATGGGCGGGGATGGGGGCGGCAGCGTCGTGCCGTTGTCGTTGCTGGTGCGCTGGGCGTCGGCCACGGCGGATGGCGACGTGCTGGGGGGCGACCTGCCGGGCTGGTTCGGCGAGTTGTTCGGGGCGGGCGCGGCCTCGGGGCTCGCGGACCGGCGGGGGGAATGCATCCACGGGGCGTGCTCGCACTACACGCGCTGCTTCATCGAGCACGGCATCAGGCGGGCGCGGGACGCGGACCTGGTGGTGGCGAACCACGCGCTGGTGATGACGCAGGCGGCCTGGCACGGGCAGTTCGGCGCGGGTGCGGACGAGGACTCGGTGCCGACCCGCTACGTGTTCGACGAGGGGCACCACCTGCTGGAAGCGGCCGACGGGGCGTTCTCGGCCGAGCTGTCCGGGCTGGAAGCGGCCGAGCTGCGGCGCTGGCTGCTGGGGGCGGAAGGCAGCCGGTCGCGGGCGCGGGGGCTGCGGCGGCGGCTGGACGAGCTGGTGGCGGGACAGCCGGCGCTGGAAACGCCGCTCGACGCGGCGCTGCTGGCGGCGCGCG
>CAXTCK010000091.1:0-12814 GCA_964242425.1 uncultured Acetobacteraceae bacterium
ACCCTGTCCGGCGGGCAGCAGCAGCGGGCGGCGATCGCGCGGGCGCTGGCGATGGCGCCGCGGGTGATGCTGTATGACGAGCCGACCTCGGCGCTCGATCCGGAGCTGGCGGAGGAGGTGCTGGGGGTGATGCGCCAGCTTGACGCGGACGGCATGACCCAGCTGGTGGTGACGCACGAGATGCGTTTCGCCCGCGCTGCCTCCGACCGCATCGCGTTCATGGACGCGGGCCGGATCGTCGAGGAGGCGGCGCCGGACCGGCTGTTCACCGCACCCGCCGACCCGCGCACCCGCCGCTTCCTTCGGCAGTTTTTGTGACGCGCATCCGGCTGCTGCCTGCAAGGTTGGCGGCGCTGCTGCTGCTTCTGTGCGCGGGCGCTGCGTCCGCGGCGCCCTTGCGCTGGGCGTCCGACGCGCAGTCCGGCGCGCCGTTCGTGTTCCATGATCCCGCCGACCAGTCGCGCCTGACCGGGTTCGAGTTCGACCTCATCGAGGCGCTGGCACGGCGTATCGGCAGCGATCCGGTGTTCGTGCAGAACGACTGGGACGGGCTGATCCCCGGCCTGCAGCGCAACCTCTACGACGTGGTGATCGACGGCATCGAGATCACGCCCGAGCACCAGGCGGCGGTGGACTTCTCCACGCCGTACTACCGCACCGCCGAGCGCATCGCGGTGCGTCGCGATGCGACCGGGCTGGACAGCGTGCCCGCGCTCCGCGGTCACGTGGTCGGCACGCTCAAGGACACGCTGAGCCAGCGCCTGCTGGAACAGGCAGGCGGGATCACGTTGCGGTCCTACGACGACGAGACCAACGCGTACTCCGACCTCGCCAACGGGCGGCTCGACGCGGTGATGCTGGACGCGCCGATCGCGCTGTACTACGCGGTGCCGGACCCGCGGCTGAAGCTGGTGGGGGCGCCGATCGGCGCACTGTCGTATGGCATCGCCATCGCCAAGGGGCACGACGCGCTCCGGGCGCGCATCGACGACGGCCTGGACGCCCTGCGCCGCGACGGCACCCTGCGACGCATCCTGCAGCGCTGGGCGATGTGGACGCCGGAGATGGCTGCCTTCACCGGCGATCATTCGACGGAGGTCGTGCCGCCCACCGCCTGGCAGCACTGGCTCCAGGCGACGCGGCCGGTGCCGGGCTGGCGCGACCGTCTGCTGCGCTATGCCGGCTTCCTGCCGCTGGTCGGCCGGGCGGCGCTGATGACGCTGGCGGTGTCGGCCTGCGCCATGGTGCTGGCGGTGGCCTGGGGGCTCCTGCTGGCCTTGGCGCGCCGCTACGGGTCCTGGCCGCTGCGCACCGCCGCCACCCTGTACATCGAGGTGGTGCGCGGCACCCCGCTGCTGATCCAGATCCTGTTCATCTTCTACGGGCTGCCGTCGCTGGGCGTCAGGCTCGACCCGTTCCTGGCGGGGGTGGTGGCGCTGGGGCTGAACTACGCCGCCTACGAGGCCGAGAACTACCGTGCCGGGCTGCAGTCGGTGCCGCACGGGCAGATGGAGGCGGCACTGGCGCTGAACATGACGCAGGCCCAGGCGGTGCGCCACGTGGTGGTGCCGCAGGCGTTCCGCTTCGTGGTGCCGGTGATGACCAACGACTTCATCTCGCTGCTCAAGGACAGCTCGCTGGTCAGCGTGATCACCCTGACCGAGCTGACCCAGGCCTATGTGCGGCTGTCCACCACGTACTACGACTACTTCGGCACCGGCCTGCTGATCGGCGGTGCCTACCTGCTGCTGGGGCTGCCGTTCGTGCGGCTGGCGCGGGTGGCGGAACGGCGGCTGGCGGCGGGGCAGGCGCGCGGGGTGCGGCGCTGATCCAACGAGCGGCCGGGCTGATGCCGGAGCCCGGAGCAGCGAGATCAAGCATGATGCAGATGGATGCCGGCGATGCTGAGGACGAACGTTTGATGATTGCAGGTCCTGGCTGGGAGTTCTCCGTCAGGACGGCCGCGATGGAGGATGCGGATGGTGTGACCGCAGTTCTCGAGGCTGCGTTTCCGGTGCTGGCCAGGGATCACTACGATCCGGATGTCCTGCGCCAGTGTCTGCCCCTGATATGCCGGGCGAACCCAGTCCTGTTGCGGTCCGGGACCTACTTCGTCGCGATGGATGCCCATGGATCGATCGTCGGTTGCGGCGGATGGTCGCGCGAGAAGCCGGGTACGGTTGTGCATGAGCCCGGGACCGGGCACATGCGGCATTTCGCCACCCACGCGGACTGGGGCGGGGAAGGGAATAGGACGGCGCATTTACAAGCGTGCCGAGGTTCAGGCACAGGAGCGCGGGATCAGAAGGTTCGAGACCTATGCAGGCTTGAACGCGGTCGGTTTCTACCGGTCGCTCGGCTTCGAGGAGATCGGACGGATCAGCTACTTGCTGGCGCCCGAGGTTGAGTATCCGGGCGTCCACATGTGGCGTGCCTTGTAGATCCCTCGCTCGATCAAAGGCGTCCGGCGGCGGTCGGAACCGGTGGCGACGCGTCCGCCTGGCGCGCCGCGGCGGCGGGACGCACGCCGAGCGCCACCGGGATCGCCAGGGCGCACATCAGCGCCATCGGCCAGAACGCCCCGGCGCCGTATCGGCCATAAAGCGGTCCAGAGGCGAGCGTCACCGCCGCCTGCATCACGCCCATGGCGACGGTGGCGTAGAACGCCTGCGCGGTGGCGGCGAGCTCGGTCGGCACCACCCGGCCGATCACCTGCATGCAGGCCAGGTGCAGCAGCGCGAAGGTCAGGCCGTGCAGCGGCTCCACCAGCGCCATGACGGCGAAGCGGGCAGTCAGCGCCGCGGTGCCCCAGCGGACGATCCCGGCCACGCCCGACAGCATCAGCGCGCGCCCCGGCCCGAGCCACCGCAGCAGCCGGCTGCCCGCGAACGAGAACACCGCCACCTCGGCCGCCACCGCCATCGCCCACAGCACGCTGGCCTGCGCCGCCGACAAGCCGGCCGAGCGCCAGCGGATCACCTCGAACCCGTCATGCAACGCGTGGCTGCCGCCGATCAGCGCCGCCACCAGCATCAGCCGCCGGAACACCGGGATGCGCAGCAGCGTGCCGAACGACCGGTCCCGCGTCGGAGCGGCGCCGCCATCGCTCGTTCCCGCCACCCGATTCGGCAGCATCGGCGCCAGCACCGCCGCGACGGCGAGCAAGGCGGCGTTCAGCCAGACGATGACGCCCAGCCCGGACCGGCCGACCATCTGCCCGGACACGAGCGTGCCGGCGATGAACGCGGCCGATCCGGCCGCCCGCACCCAGCCGTAGGGGAACCGGGGCGTGCGCTGCGAGGATCCGAGTGCCAGGGCGTCGGCCAGCGGCGTCAGCGGCGCCAGCACGGCGGCGTGGGCCACGCTGACGGCGAACAACAGCGGCAGGCCGCGTGCCGGCGCGTAGCCGAGGGCGACCACGGCCGACGCGGTGGCGAAGCCGCCGAGAATGACCGAGGGCAGGCCGGTACGGTCCGCCAGCCTGCCGCCGAGCGGCCCCGACAGCAGCCGGATCGCGGTCCCGCCCGCCAGCACGATGCCGATCGCGCCGGGATCGAGGCCGTCCTGCTTCAGCAGGCCGGGCAGGAACGGCGAGGCCACGCCGAACGCCGCGAACAAGGCCGTGTAGAGGGCCATGAAGCGCGGCAGGGGCGAGCGGTCTGGCACGCGGCCAGCATGACGTGCCGGTCGGTGGCTTGCGAATACCCAAACGGCGTGCGGTCGCTGCAAATGCTGCCGATCCTCCCATCTGCACGCTCGATGCCCCAGCAGCGCCGTGCCTCCGTCGTGTTCGTGCTGGTGACTCTCGGACTGGACGCCCCAGGCGTCGGCATCATCGCCCCGATCGTGCCGGGGCTGGTGCGCCAGCTGGCGCATCTGCCGCCGGAGCGGGCGGCACCCTGGGTCGGCGCGCTGATCGCCGCCTACGCCGCGATGCAGTTCTTCGCCGCTCCGATCCTGGGCGAGCTCAGCGACCGCTTCGGCCGGCGGCCGGTGATCCTCGCCTCGGTGTTCGGGCTCGGCTGCGACTACGTGCTGCCGGCCGCAGCACCAAGCCTGTGGTGGCTGTTCGCAGGCCGGCTGGTCGCCGGCGTCACCTCGGCCAACGTCGCGGCCGCCACCGCCTACATGTCCGACCTGTCGCCGCCCGAGGACCGGCCGCGACCATTCGGGTTGATCGGGGCGACCTTCGGCGCCGGCTTCGTGGTGGGTCCTGCCCTGGGCGGGGTGCTGGGCGACGTCTGGCTGCGGCTGCCCTTTGTCGTGGCCGCCGGCCTGTCCTTCGTGAACGTGTGCTTCGGGATCTTCGTGCTTCCCGAAAGCCTGTCCGCCGATAAGCGGCGCCCGGTGGATTGGTCTGCGCTGAACCCGTTCCACCGCCTTCTGGAGGTGGCGCGGGACCGTGCGCTGGCGCGGCTGGCGGTGTCGTGGTCCTGCACATGGATCAGCCTGGGTGCGGTGCAGAGCAGCCTGGTGCTGTTTACCAACTACCGCTTCGGCTGGGGCGCGATGCTGAGCGGGCTGGTGCTGGCCGCGGTCGGCCTGAGCCAGGCGGTGGTGGAAGGGCTGCTGCTGCGGCATGTGTCCGGCCGGCTCGGCGAGCGCCGCACCGCCATCATCGGCTACGTGTCGGGTGCGGTCGGCTATGGCCTGCTGGCCCTGGCGCTGGCGGGCTGGACGGTGGTGCCGGCGGTGGTGCTGATCGCAGTGGGCGGCCTGGCCACGCCGTCGGTGCGGGCCAGGGTGGCCGGGCGGGGACAGGTGGACAACCAGGGCGAGATGCAGGCCGTGCTGGCGGCGGTGGAAGGGCTGACCGCGGTGGTGGCGCCGTTGCTCACCGCCGGGCTGTTCTATGCCTTCACCACCCACCTGATCCCGCTGGTGTTCCCGGACGCGCCGTTCGCGCTCGCGGCCGCCGCCGCGATCGTCGCGATGACGCTGCTGCGCCGGCCATAACCCGCGAGCGGGCTCATGCGGGCAGGGCGCGCGGCCGCAGCGCCGGCAGGCAGTCGCCGGCCGCGTCGAACAGGTAGCACAGCTCGCCGCGTACCCCGACCGCGATCGCCGCCGCGCGCTGCACCTCGCTGTGGCCGTGGGTCTTGACGTCGAGGCGGGTGCCGTCGTCCAGCACCACGTGGGCCAGGATCTCGCCGCCGAGATGCTCCACCAGCTGCGCCTGCCCGGTCATGGTGGCGTCCGCGGCACCTCCCGCCGCCTCGTTGATGCCCAGGTGCTCCGGGCGCAGGCCGAGCGTCAGCTTGTCCCCGGTTGAGATCCCATCAGCCGACACCGGGACCAGGATTGCGGCACCCCCGGGCAGGCGCACCGACACCCCGTCCGGGCCGGTGGCGACCACGTCCGTTTCGAACAGGTTCATGCGCGGGCTGCCGATGAAGCCGGCGACGAACAGGTTGCGCGGCTGCCGGTACAGCTCCAGGGGTGCTCCGATCTGCTCGACCTGGCCGCGGTTCAGCACCGCGATGCGGTCGGCCATGGTCATGGCCTCGATCTGGTCGTGGGTGACGTAGATCATGGTGGCGCCCAGCCGCTCGTGCAGCCCGACCAGCTCGACGCGCATCTGCACCCGGAGCTCGGCGTCGAGGTTGGACAGCGGCTCGTCGAACAGGAACGCCTTGGGCTGGCGCACGATGGAACGGCCGATCGCCACGCGCTGGCGCTGCCCGCCGGACAGGGCCTTCGGGCGACGCTCCAGCAGGTGGTCGATCTGCAGCACCGCGGCGGCTTCGCGCACCCGGCCGTCAATGTCGGCCACGGGTACCTTGGCCACCTTCAGGCCGAAGGCGATGTTCTCGCGCACCGTCATGTGCGGATACAGCGCATAGGACTGGAACACCATGGACACCCCGCGACGCGCCGGCGGCCAGCGCGTGACGTCCTCGCCGCCGATGGAGATGCGGCCGGCGGTGGGCCGCTCCAGCCCGGCGATGGTGCGCAGCAGCGTGCTCTTGCCACAGCCGGAGGGGCCCACGAACACCATGAACTCGCCGTGGCGCACCTGCATCGAGATGTCGTTGAGCACGCCAAGGTCGCCAAACGACTTGTGCAGCCGCTCGATCACGACTTCCGCCATCGCATCCTCCCCGGCGTGCCGCAACGGTTGTCGTTGACACGTTGTTGCCGTCCCCATACACGCTTGGAAGAAGAAGAACAATTCGGCGTCGATCTGGAATGATCGTTCCGGTTCCATCCGGTATGAGCCTGCTCCGGTGCGGCACGCCTTGGTACGCCTTGGGGGAGGAACGGGACATGGGACGCTTGAGCCTGGGTATTGCCGCGGTCGCGGCGGCCTGCATCGGAAGCGCGCGCGCGGAGGTGTGGTCGCTCAAGGACGCGGCCGCTCCCTACAAGGGGACCTCGATCACCGTGGTCGGGCTGGACCGCCCCAGCTACAAGATCGCGCAGACGCTGACGCCGCAGTTCGAGAAGGAAACCGGCATCCACGTCAACTGGAACATCTTCCCCTACGAGGACACACTCAAGGAGGAAACGCTTAACTTCGTGTCGAGCAGCCAGCAGTTCGACGCCATCCTGTCCGACGTGGTGTGGCCGGTGAACTTCGCCGATCCGGGCTGGGTGCTGCCGCTCAGCCACTTCACCGGCGACGCTGCCCTGGCCGACCCGGCGCTGGACATGAAGGACTTCTTCCCGGTCTGGCTCGCGAGCTTCACCGTGGATGGCAAGCTGTACGGCCTGCCATTCGATTCCTATGCAGGCCTGTTGTACTACAACAAGTCGATGCTCAAGGCGGCCGGCTTCGACGGGCCGCCGAAGACCTGGGACGAGCTGGCGCAGACCTATGCGCCCAAGCTCACCGACAAGGCGAAGGGGGTGTACGGCTACGCGCTGCAGTCCGCGCGCGGCGAAACGCAAACAGCGGACGCTTTCGCCCGCTTCCTGTGGCCCTGGGGCGGCTCGTTCATCGACATCGCCTCCAAGACGGTCAAGGTGAACGATCCCAAGTCGGTCGCCGGCATCACCTTCCGGCAAAGCCTGCTCGGCAACATGCCCGACGGCATCGTCGCCGACGACCACAGCCAGGTGGTCGAGATGCTGTCGCAGAAGCGCACGGCGATGATCACCGAATGGTCGGCGTTCTACCCGACGCTGAGCACTTCGGCGCTCGGGTCCGACCTCGGCATCGCGCCGGAGCCGAAGGGGCCGAACGGCGCCTATGCCGCGTTCGGCGGGTTCTCGTACATGGTCAGCGCGCAGGTGAACAAGAAGCACCAGAACGCGGCCTACCTGTTCATCCAGTGGCTGACGTCCAAGGAGATGGCCAAGCCCCTGATCGAGGGGGGTGCCGTGGTGGCACGCATCGGCGCCGACACCGACCCGTCGGTGCAGGGCAACCATCCCAACCTGGCGCCGATGGTGGAAACCTGGCGCAACTCGGTGGTGCCGGACTGGCGCCCGCAGCTCGAATGCTATCCGCGCTTCTCCGACATCGTGTCGGACTGGGGCTCGCGCATCGAGCTGAAGCAGGTGGCGGTGCAATCCGGCCTGGACAGCATGGCCAAGGACCTGACCAGCTACATGCAGACCTCGAACTGCTGGGGCAAGAGCAACGACCCGCAGAAGGCGATGGCGCTCTACAAGTAGCCGGGGAGGGAACGGCGTGGCGAGCGACGCGGCGGTGGCCGAACCCGTGACCGAACGGGCGCCGCCTTTGGCGGCAGCCTTGCCGTCGTGGCGCGAGCGGCTGGAGCCGTGGTTCTTCATCGCCCCCTCGGTGGTGGTGCTGCTGGCGATCGGCCTGTACCCGACCATCTACACGCTGGTCGCTTCCCTGCAGACCTGGGTGATGGGCATGGCGCCGCCCTCGTTCGGCGGCGTCAGCAACTACGTGCACGCCTTCACCTCCAGCGACTTCGGGGGCTCGGTGCTGCGCACGCTCGTGCTGATCGTGGTGACGCTGCCGATCGAGCTCGCCTTCGGCATGATGATCGCGCTGGCGCTGGACTCCGAAGCCTTCCCGGTGCTGCGCCGGCTGCTGCAGATCTGCCTGGTGATCCCGATTGCGGTGACGCCGTCGGTGGTCGGGCTGCTGACCCAGCTGATGTTCAACGACCAGCTGGGCGTCATCAACTATCTCGTTCGCGCCCTCGGCCTGCCCGGCATCGACTGGCTCGGTCGCCCAACGGCTGCGTTCGGCACCGTGATGGTGGTGCAGGTGTGGGAATGGACCCCGTTCGTGGCGCTGGTGCTGTCGGCGGCGCTGTCCACCGTCCCCAAGGACATCGACGAGGCGGCGATGCTGGAAACGGAGCGCTGGTGGCCGCGCTTCCGCGACATCCAGCTGCCGTTCATGTGGCCCGGGATCACCGCGGCGCTGGTGTTCCAGACCGCGTTCACGATCAAGGAGTTCGACATGATCTACTCGATCGAGCGCGGCGGCCCCGGCACCGCGACCGAGACGGCGGTCATGCAGATCGAGCGCATGGCGTTCCGCGGCTTCGACGTCGGCCTGGCTTCGGCGGAGTCGATCCTGATGCTGATCGTGTCGATCCTGCTGGCGCGCATCTATATCCGTGCGTTCTACCGGGAGATCGACTGAAACATGGACCGCTTCCGCCCGGCGCTGCTGCGTGTGCTGCACGGGGTGGCGATGGTGGCCGTGCTCGTGGTCATCCTGTTCCCGATCTACTGGATGGTGGCCGGCTCGCTGAAGACCGAGCAGGAACTGTTCTCCATCCCGCCGCGCTGGATCTGGACGCCGACGCTCGCCGCCTATGCCGATGCGATCAACGACTCCAACGTGCTGGAAACCCTGCTCAACTCGCTGATCGTGGTGTCCTGCGCGGTGCTGCTCGGCCTGGTGGTGGGTGCCCCCGCCGCCTACGGCATCGCGCGCTACCGCTTCCGCGGCCGCAAGGACGTGTGGTTCTGGTACGTCACCAACTGGATGCTGGTGCCGGTGGTGGTGCTGATCCCGTTCTACCTGACCGCGTCCAAGCTGCACCTGATCAACAACCTGCTGGTGCTGATCCTGGTGTACCAGGTGTTCATCGTGCCGCTGGTGGTGTGGCTGATGGTTGACCAGTTCTCGTCGGTGCCGGTGGCGCTGGAGGAGGCGGCCCAGCTCGACGGGCTCAGCCGGTTCGGCATCTTCCTGCGCATCGCGCTGCCGCTGGTGAAGCCGGGGCTCGCGGTGTCGGCGATCCTGTCCGGCATCTTCGCCTGGAACGACCTGCTCTACGCGTTCATCCTGACGCCGTCGCCGGACAGCCGCACCGCGTCCACCATCGTGCTGTCCTATCTCGGCGGCTACGTCATCCCGTGGCCCAAGGTGATGGCGAGCGCCACGCTGGTGTGCGCGCCGGTGATCATCGGCGGCATCGTCGTGCACAAGTACATCGCCCGTGGCCTGACAATGGGGGCCGTGAAGTGAACCCTGGTTCGGCCGGGCGACGCCTGCCCGCTGCCGGCCGACGGCTGCGGCTTGCATAGGGGCGGGCAGGGGACTAGGTTCGCATCCTTACCTTATATCTTCCGCTTTATTCGGGGGGTGGCCTTAACGGGCCGCCTTTTCTGCTTTGGACACAGATCTTCTCCAGCTCACCGGGCTGGACGCGCGCATCGCCGCCATGGTCGCCCCCGCCCTCGTGGACATGGGCTACGAGCTGGTCCGCGTGTCCGTGACCGGCAGCACCACGCCCACGGTGCAGATCATGGCCGACCGCGCCGACGGCTCCCTGATCGGGGTCGAGGATTGCGAGGCGATCAGCCACGCGGTGGGCGCGGTGCTGGACGTGGACGATCCGATCCGCGGCGCCTGGAACCTGGAGGTCAGTTCGGCCGGGATCGACCGGCCGCTGACGCGGGAGAAGGACTGGAACCGGTTTTCCGGCCATCTGGCGCGTGTGGAAACCAACATGCCCGTCGACGGGCGCAAGCGCTTCGCCGGCATCGTGCTCGGTGCCGCGGACGGGATCGGCCGCCTGCGGGTCGAGGACGGCTCGGAAGCGGCGTTGCCTTTGGCCGAGATACGCAAGGCGCGGTTGGTGCTGACCGACGCGCTGATCGAGGCGTCGGCGCAGATGGCCGGCGTCACCCACGACGCGGACGATCCCGACGCGCCGCAGGTGCCGAAGCTGCATCCGGAAAAGCCGGTCGCGCGCCAGGCGGACGGCCGCCAGACCGGCGCCCGCATCGGTGGCGCCAGGGTCGGCGGCGACCGGACCGGCAAGGCGCCCGCTGCGAAGGCAGCCGGTGCCAAGGCGCCTCCTGGCAAAGCGCCGGGCAACAAGAACAAGACGAGCCGCAAGCCGCACTAGCCCATCGTTTCCGGACGAGCATCAAGAGGTCATCGCCATGGACACCGCCGTTTCCCGTCCCGAGCTGCTCCTGGTCGCCGACGCGGTCGCGCGCGAGAAATCGATCGACCGCGAGGAAGTGCTGGAAGCGATGGAGCAGGCCATCCAGAAGGCCGGCCGCGCCAAGTACGGCCACGAGAAGGACATACGCGCCACCATCGACCGGCGCACCGGTGACGTGCGGCTGTCGCGCTGGACCGAGGCGGTGGAGGTGGTGGAGAACGAGGAAACCCAGATCCCGGTCCACATCGCCGTCAAGTTCAAGCCCGAGATCAAGGTGGGCGAGCACTTGGTCGATCCGCTGCCGCCGATCGACTTCGGCCGCATCGCCGCCCAGACCGCCAAGCAGGTGATCGTGCAGCGGGTGCGCGAGTACGAGCGCAAGCGCCAGTATGACGAGTTCAAGGACCGCATCGGCGAGATCGTCAACGGCACCGTCAAGCGCACCGAGTACGGCAACCTGATGGTCGAGATCGGCCATGCGGAGGCGCTGCTGCGTCGCGACGAGCTGATCCCGCGCGAAAGCTTCCGCAACTCCGACCGGGTGCGCGCCTACATCTACGACGTGCGCGACGAGCCGCGCGGGCCGCAGATCTTCCTGAGCCGCACCCACCCTGCGTTCCTGGCCAAGCTGTTCGCGCAGGAGGTGCCAGAGATCTATGACGGCATCATCGAGATCAAGGCCGTGTCCCGCGACCCGGGCTCGCGCGCCAAGATGGCGGTGATCTCGCGCGACAGCTCGATCGACCCGGTGGGCGCCTGCGTCGGCATGCGCGGCAGCCGAGTGCAGGCCGTGGTGCAGGAGCTGCAGGGGGAGAAGATCGACATCATCCCGTGGAGCCCGCAGGCGGCGACCTTCGTGGTCAACGCGCTGGCGCCGGCGGAGGTGTCCAAGGTGGTGATGGACGAGGAGGCCGGCCGCGTCGAGGTGGTGGTGCCGGACGAGCAGCTGTCGCTTGCCATCGGCCGTCGCGGCCAGAACGTGCGGCTCGCCTCGCAGCTGACGCGCTGGGACATCGACATCCTGACCGAGGCCGAGGAAAGCGAGCGCCGCCAGGAGGAGTTCCGCCGTCGCACCGGCACCTTCGTGGAAGCGCTGGACGTGGACGACGTGATCGCCGGCCTGCTGGTGACCGAAGGCTTCAACACCGTGGAGGAGCTGGCCTACGTGCCGCTGGAGGAGCTGTCGGAGATCGAGGGCTTCGACGAGACGGTGGCGGAAGAGCTGATCCGGCGCGCGGAAGGTTTCCTCAACCGGCGCGAGGACGAGCTGGCGGAGCGGCACCAGGCGCTGGGCGTCACGGCCGAGCTGATCGCGCTGGAAGTGTTCTCCAACCAGATGCTGGTGGCGCTGGGCGAGAAGGAGGTCCGGACGCTGGACGAGCTGGCCGACCTCGCCGGCGACGAGCTGGTCGAGATCCTGGGCGCCGAGGCCATGGACGAGCAAGCGGCCAACGAGATCATCATGGCTGCCCGCGCGCACTGGTTCGAGGGCGAGGATGCCGCCGCGCCGGCGCCGGACGGGGCTGCGGACGGGACCGCAGACGCGGCGGAAACGGAGGAAGCGTCCCACGTCTGAGCCGGCACCATCCGACGCCGATGCGGAAGCGGACGAGCCGGAGCGGGGTCCGCTCCGCCGCTGCGTCGTCACACGCGAGCGGATGCCCAAGGAGCGGATGATCCGCTTCGTGGTGTCGCCGGACCGCGTGCTCACCCCGGACCTGGCTGCACGCCTGCCCGGACGGGGAATCTGGTTGAGTGCGCATAGGGATGTGCTAGAAACCGCCCGGACGCGTGGAGCGTTCGCCCGGGCCGCGCGCGGGCAGGTCACGATCCCTCCGGATCTCGGCCTCCTGCTGCAGGACGGGCTGCTCCGCCGTATCGCCGATCTTCTCGGCCTCGGGCGCCGTGCCGGACAAGCGGTGTGCGGCTACGCCAAGGTCCGGGAGTGGATCGTCGAGGGACGGGCGGCGGTGATCGTGCAGGCGGTCGATGGCAGTCCGGACGAGCGGTCCAGGCTGTTGTCCGGCGCCCGGACGCTTCCGGTCGTGGCAGTCATGTCCGGAACAAGGCTGGCCGCGTCGTTCGGACGCGACCATGTAGTGCATGCGGCGCTGTCGCGAGGGGCCCTGGCCGATCGCTTGGTGTTGGAAAGTGGACGATTTGCGGGGCTTGCCGGGCTGGCGGCCCCGATCCGACCGGACAAGGGTGGCAGCGACCAGCTGCCCGGTGCGGCGGATGGGCTGGAACAGGCGGGTGCATGAGCGAAGGTAGCGATCAGGATCAGGGCAAGGGGCGCTTGTCGCTCAGGCCGGCGGCGCGTCTCGAGGTGGGACGGACGGTCGATGCCGGGTCCGTGAGGCAGAGCTTCAGCCATGGCCGTTCGAAGGTGGTGCAGGTGGAGGTGCGCAAGAAGCGCGGCCCCACCCCGACGCCGGGCGCGTCTCCGGCCACGGGCCCCGCGCGTTCGGGAGGCCCTG
>CAXTCK010000092.1:0-2538 GCA_964242425.1 uncultured Acetobacteraceae bacterium
ATCTTCAACCTGCTCGACACCCCCGGCCACGAGGACTTCTCCGAGGACACCTACCGCACGCTCACCGCGGTGGACTCCGCGGTGATGGTGATCGACGCCGCCAAGGGCATCGAGGCGCGCACGCTCAAGCTGTTCGAGATCTGCCGCCTGCGCGACATCCCGATCATCACCTTCGTCAACAAGATGGACCGCGAGGCGCAGGACCCGTTCGCCCTGCTCGACGAGGTGAGCCAGGCGCTGGCGCTGGACACCGCCCCCGCCACCTGGCCGATCGGCCGCGCCGCCACCTTCGCCGGCACCTACGACCTGCGCGCCCGCGCGGTGCACGTGTCCACGCCGCTGCCGCAATCCGACCCGCGCATGATGGCACTCGGCGAGGAGCTGGAGCTGGTGCAGGCGGCGTTGCCCGAGTGGGACCGCGACGGCTTCGACGCCGGCCACCTCACCCCGGTGTTCTTCGGCAGCGCCATGCGCGAGATCGGCGTGACCGACCTGCTCGACGCGCTGGTGAGTTTCGGTCCGCCCCCGCGCGCCCAGGCCACGGACGGCCGCATCGTGCAGGCGGACGAGCCGGCGATGACCGCGCTGATCTTCAAGATCCAGGCCAACATGGACCCGAACCACCGCGACCGCATGGCCTTCGCGCGGGTCTGCTCCGGTCGCCTGTCGCGCGGCATGCGGGTCAGGCACGTGCGCTCGTCCAAGCAGTTCGCGCTGCACACGCCGCAGTTCTTCTTCGCCCGCGACCGGCAGCTGGCCGAGGAAGCCTTCGCCGGCGACGTGGTCGGCATCCCCAACCACGGCACGCTCCGCATCGGCGACACCCTGACCGAGGGCGAGGACATCCGCTTCACCGGGGTGCCGCACTTCGCGCCCGAGATCCTGCGCCGGGTGCGGCTGGACGACGCGATGAAGGCCAAGAAGCTGCGCTCCGCGCTGCAGGAGCTGGCGGAGGAGGGAGTGGTGCAGCTGTTCCGCCCGCAGGACGGCAGCCCGCCCATCGTCGGCGTGGTCGGCACGCTGCAGCTCGACGTGCTTCAGGCGCGGCTGGTCGGCGAGTACGGCGTGAGCATCGGCTTCGAAAGCACGCCGTATTCCCTGGCGCGCTGGGTCGACGGCGACAAAACGGCACTGGCCGGCTTCGTCGCCACCAACCGGTCCGCGATGGCCGACGACATGGACGGCGCCCCGGTGTTCCTGGCCAGTTCCACGTTCATGATGCGTCGCACCGCGGACATGAACGCCGGCCTTCACTTTTTCGACATCAAGCAGATCGGTGCTGATCCCGGCTGACGCGTTGCCCGTCGGGCCCCAGCGCTTTTACCAATCCTTAAGTTCGGCCTCCTAGCAATGGCAGCTGTCGCTGGCAGCAGTCCGGGCATCCGGTTCCCGATCTCCTGTCGGCTCGAAACAGCTTGTTCCAGCCAGCAGGACGAACGTCATGAGCACGCAAGACAGCAGCGTCGAGATCACGGGTGCCGGTTCCGCGACCGCCATCAGCGGGCAGCCAGGGTTCCTTCTTCCCGATCCGGTGGTGACGAGCGGCGACGGGTCGATCGTGTCGGCCACGCTGCTGCTCGGGGCCTCGGAAGGCACGCTGTCGATCGCGAACGTTTCCCCGGATGTTTCGGCGACGCTGATCCAGCGCCCGGACATCACTACCAGCGCCATCCTGATGAGCGGCACCGCCGCCCAGGTGCAGGCGGCGTTGTCGAAGGTGATGCTGACGCCCACCGCCGGCCTCACGTCATCCTCCTCCGGCAGCTACCAGCTGATCCTGGCCAACGACGCGCAGCGCAGCTTCGTCACCGGCAGCCTGACGATCGCGGCGGCACCGGTGGTGGTGACGCCGGTCGTGGTGGCACCTCCGGCATCGCCCACGCCAGTCGCAACCACGGCGCCCGCCTTCGTGCAGACCAACTCCAGCTACGTCGTCAGTGGCGACGCGTCGCAGGCGGCCGTCATCGACGCCGGGACCACCGCCTCCACCGTCACCGGAGGTGCTGCCTCGCTCGACTTCACCGGCGGCAACGCGACGCTCTACCTCAGCGGCACGGGCAGCACCACGGTGCACAGCGAGGGCGGCAACACCGTCTGGGTGGGCACGGCACCCCTCAGCTACGTCAGCGGCGGCAACAGCACGCTGGAGGTCGGCAGCGGCAGCATCGCCATCAGCGGCGGTGCCGCGACCGACAGCAACATGATCGTGCTCGCCGCCAACGCAACCGGCGCCGTCGACGTGACCACCTCCGGCCCGTCCGGCACCGTGCTGTTCGGCGGCCCGTCCTCGCTGCACTACACCGGCGGCAACGCCACCCTGGTCCTGAACGGCGCCGGCATGACCGGCAGCGTCCTGGTCGACAGCACCGGCGGCAACACCGTCTGGGCCGGCGAGGGAAACCTGTTCTACCATTCCGGCGGCTCCAGCTCGCTCGTCCTGTCGAGCGGCGCCACCACCGTCACCGGCGGCGCGGCCGGGTCCGCCACCAGCATCTCGGTCGGCAGCGGCACGCTTGCCTATGACGGCAGCGCCGGAAC
>CAXTCK010000092.1:2638-12654 GCA_964242425.1 uncultured Acetobacteraceae bacterium
CCACCAGCATCTCGGTCGGCAGCGGCACGCTTGCCTATGACGGCAGCGCCGGAACAGCCACCGTGCATGGCGGTGCTGGCACGGCATCGATCACGGGTGGCAGCGGCGCCCTCAGCGTGGACGGCGGCAACAGCGTGGTCACGCTCACCGACGGCAGCGCCACCGTCGCCGGCGGCGGCACCGGCACGAACAACGTGGTCTACAACGGCAGCGGCGACCTGGTCTTCCAGGGCTCCGCTGGTGCTGCGGTCGTCACCGGCGGCACGGGATCCGACACGGTGCATGCCGGTTCCGGCGGCGGCTGGTTCGGTGCCGGCACCGGCGGCAACAGCTATCTGCAGGCGAGCGGCGGCGGTACCTTCCTGCAGGGGGCTGCCAACGGCGACGTGCTGGTGGGCGCAGCCGGGGGTGCCACCTGGATGCAGGCCGGCGCCGGCAACGAGACCCTGCTCGGCGGCAACAGCTCGGGCACCGTCACCATGAAGCTCGGCAGCGGCTCGGACCACGTGGTGCTGTCCACCGGCGCCAGCGCCATCACCACCGGCAGCGGCACCGCCAGCATCTTCGGCGGCGGCGGCACCGACCTGCTCAGCATCGCCTCCGGCAGCGGCGCCACCCTGTTCTCGTCCGGCAGGACGGACCACGCCACCGTCAACGGCTTCCGGTTCGGCACCGACCACCTGGCCTTGTCCGGCACCACCGTCACCGGCCTCATCCACTCGAGGGCGGGCACCGTCATCAACCTGTCGGGCGGCGGCTCGATCTCCTTGAACGCCGTTCACGTGACCAACACGGACGGGTTGTTCGGCTAGAACCATCCGGTTGCCCCCGGCTGCGATCGTGGCCGGGGGGAACACGCCGTGTCATCGGCCGTTGCCGCTGCACCACATCGTGCAGGAGACGCGGATGCCCGACATCAACGGACGCAGGATCGCTGTGCTGGCGACCGACGGGGTCGAGGAGGTGGAGCTGGTCAAGCCGGTCGAGGCGCTGCGCGCGGCCGGCGCCACCATCACCCTGGTGTCGCTCAAGGCCGGGCGGATCCAGGCGATGAACGAGGACGTGAACCCGGCCGGCACGCATCAGGTCGACCTGACAGTCGCCGAGGCCGACGCGGGATCGTTTGATGGCCTCGTGCTGCCGGGCGGCACCACCAATCCCGACAAGCTGCGCCTGGACGAGAACGCGGTCGGCTTCGTGAAGGGCTTCGTGTCGGCGGCCAAGCCGATCGCGGCCATCTGCCACGGCCCCTGGATGCTGATCAACGCCGGCGGCGTCGCCGGGCGTACCATGACCTCCTGGCCGTCGCTGCAGGCCGACCTGCGCAATGCCGGCGCCACCTGGGTGGACGAGACCGTGGTCAGGGACGGCAGGCTGGTCACCTCGCGGAACCCCCAGGACCTGCCCGCCTTTTGCGAGGCGATCGTGGTCCTGTTCGCCGAGGCCGCCTGACGGGACGCGCCCTATCCCCGTCGTTCCAGCAGTGCATCAGGATGCGGGCCGACGGCAGCAGCATCGGATCGGCTCCCGCCAGGAGCCGAGGCACGTCGTCCGGCGCCACCACGCGGAGCGCGTCGTACTCCTGGTTTCCTGCCAGCACCCGTCGTGCCTCCACCGCCTTGAAGGACAAGGGGGTCCGGAGCAGGAAGCCTGCGTCGACCACATGCGTTTCCGCGTGTTCGATCGCCGCGACCGCGCGGACGTCCCGGGCTTCGGCCGGCTCCAGCCCGAGCTCCTCGTGCAGCTCTGCCAGCAGCTGGCCGGCGAGGTCGATCGCGCTTGCGCCGTTCCGCATCTCGACGTTGCCGGCAGGCGGCGCCTGCCAGAAGCCGGGAAGGTAGACCGCCCCGGCCTGGCGCCGCCCCAGGACCAGCCCGTCCTGGCATTCGATCAGGCCGTTCACCGCCAGCGCGCGTATCCCGAGCCGGTCGAACAGCGCCGGACGACGCATCTGCGCCAGCACGCGCCGGTACTCGGTCCAGTGGCCCGTGATCCGGTCCGGCGTGATCCGGTCGGCGCAGAACACCCGGCCGTTGAACAGGTCCAGCCGCAGCGCGCGTTCCGCCGCCCAGATCGAGGCGACCTGCTGTTCCAGATCCGGTGGCAGCTCCGGCATCGCGCCGTCGACCGCAAGGCTCACCTCCGCGCGAAGCGCCGTGCTGCGCCAGCCCGCTTCGGGGCTCCCCATGCGCGGGAGCGCCGGTCAGCTCATCTGGTCGTGCCAGCTGTGGCCTGTGGAGCGGATCAGCGTCCGGGCCGCTTCCGGTCCCCAGGTGCCGGCGCTGTAGTGATGCAGCGTGCCGGGATGGCTGTGCCACGCCTTCAGGATCGGCTCCACCCAGGTCCAGGCCGCTTCCACCTCGTCGCGTCGCATGAACAGCACCGGGTCGCCGCGCACCGTGTCCATCAGCAGCCGCTCGTAGGCATCCGGGTAGCGCGCGCCGAAGGCCTGCTCGAACGACACGTCGATGTTGGCGGGGCGCAGGTTCATGCCGTCACCGCCCGGCACCTTGTTCATCACCGAAAGCTGTATGCCTTCCTCCGGCTGCAGCCGGATGATCAGGCGGTTGGCTTCCAGCCTGGTCGGGAAGATCGACCACGGGGTTTCGCGGAACTGCACCACGATCTCGCTGACCTTGGCCGGCAGGCGCTTGCCCGAGCGCAGGTAGAACGGCACCTTGCCCCAGCGCCAGCTGTGCACCTCCGCCTTGATGGCGATGAACGTCTCGGTGTCGCTTTGCCGGCCCTCGCCGAGCTCCTCCAGGTAGGCCGGCACGATTTCCTTGCCGACCTGGCCGCGCCCGTACTGGCCGCGCACCGCGACGTGCTGCACGTCGGCTTCCGTGATCGGCTTCAACGCCCGCAGCACCTTGAGCTTCTCGTTGCGCAGGTCGTCCGCTTCCAGCGAGCCCGGCGGCTCCATCGCCACCAGGCACATCACCTGCAGCAGGTGGTTCTGGATCATGTCGCGCAGCGCGCCGGAATGATCGTAGTAGTCGCCGCGCCCTTCGACGCCCACGGTCTCGGCGGCGGTGATCTGCACGTGGTCGATCGCGTCGGCGCTCCAGATGCGCTCGAACACCGGGTTGGCGAAGCGCAGCGCGATCAGGTTCTGCACCGTTTCCTTGCCGAGGTAGTGGTCGATGCGGAAGATCTTCTTCTCGTCGAAGAAGCGGCCGACCTCGTCGTTGATGCGGCGCGCGGAATCGAGGTCGTGCCCGATCGGCTTCTCCAGCACGATCCTGGCCGCCTCGGTGACCAGTTCCTTCGCCGACAGGTTGGCGCAGATCGGCCCATACAGGTCTGGCGAGGTCGCCAGGTAGAACACCCGTATCCTGCCCCGCACCTCATCGCCGAACAGCCGCAGGAGGTTCTCCCAGCTGCTTTCCGCCTCCGCACCGTTGACGCTGGCGTAGAACACCATGCCGAGGAACTGCGCCACCAGCGCGTCGTCCAGCGCGTCCGCCTTCACGAAGCGCCGCAGCGCCTTTTCCGCGCGGCCGCGATAGTCGTCGTCGGACAACGGCGACCGGGCGGCGCCGATGATGCGCGAGTCGGGTGGGATCTGCTTGTCGCGGAACCGGTGATACAGCGCCGGCAGCAGCTTGCGCATGGTCAGGTCGCCGGTGGCGCCGAAGACGACGTAGTCGAAGCTTTCCACCGTGCTCATTGCTGGCATCCCATCGCCTCCCTGCTGCCCGTCCGGCGTGACGGCGCTGCCGGCATTGTCATTGACCGGGCGCGTCCTGCCAAGGTAAGCCCCCCGGCCTTGGCGGTCGATCGGGACCGCCGCCGGGGCGGGGACGAAGGATCATGACGCTGGAAGCGGCGGACCGGGCGGCCGGGCACGACGACGCACCCGCGGACAGCGCGGCCAGCGCCGTGGGCGGCATAGCCGCGGACCGGCTGCGCTCCATCATCGAGCGGGTCGAGCGGCTGGAGGAGGAGCGCAAGGCGCTGGGCTCCGACATCAAGGACATCTTCGCCGAGGCCAAGTCGGCCGGCTTCGACGTCAAGGTGATCCGCCAGATCATACGCATCCGCAAGCAGGAGCCGTCCGACGTCGAGGAGCAGGAAACCCTGCTCGACATCTACCGGCGCGCCCTCGGCATGTAGCACGGCAGCGGTGTTCCCCGGTCTGGCGGTGCGCAGTCTGGCGGTGCGCGGTCTGGCGGCGCGGATTCGCTTGGGGGTATAGTCGAGCGTGCCGTCGACGTTGCCCCCGATGAACTGGGCCCCCGATGAACTGGACGCTGCCGGACTGGATGCCGTGGTGGATACAGCTCGCGATCCTGATGATCGCGATCCTGTTCGGCTTCGCCCTGCTGATGATGCCGTTCGCGGTGTTCGGCCTGAAAAGCCGGCTCGAGCTGATTGAGGCGCAGCTCGACGACGTCCACGCCGAGCTGCGCATGCTGGGAACCCGGCTGCCGGAGGTGGCGCGGCGGCCCATGCGTCCCGCGGAGCAGGAGCCGGTGACGGAGGAGATCACGCCGCGTCCGACGCCGGCGCGCCCCCGCCCGCAGCCCGTCCCGGTTCCGCCCGTGTCGCCGCAGGCGGCGCCGGTGTTCTCGCCGCAGGTGGCGCCGGGGTTCGACGTGCCGAGACGTCCTCGCGACGATGATTGGCCTGACGCGTCCCCGTTCGACGAGGAGGAGATGGCGCCGAGGCGTCCGCTGCGCACCATGCCGCCCCGGGGCGACCAGGACCGCGTCCCGCGCAGCCGGTCCGAGCCGACCCTGCGCTGGCCTCCGCGCTGAGCCTGCGGCGCCGACCCCCCAACGGCCGCGGTTCAGGCTGGCGCCAGCACCAGGTCGTCGCGGTGGATCATCTCGTCGCGGCCGCGCCAGCCGAGCAGGGTCTCGATCGCGTCCGAGCGGTGGCCAATGATCCGGACCGCATCCGCGCTGCCATAGGCCGACAGCCCGCGGCCGATCCCGACACGGTCTTCCGACATCACCAGCACCAGGTCGCCCCGCCCGAAGGACCCTTCGACCGCCCGCACGCCCGCCGGAAGCAGCGACCCACCGGCGCGGAGCGCGCGCGCGGCCCCCCCGTCGATCACCAGCTGCCCCGCCGGCCGCATGCTGCCGGCGATCCAGCGCTTCCAGGCCGAGCGCCCTTCCGGCGCCGGCAGGAACCAGCTGCAGCGCGTGTCCGTCCCGAGCGCCCGGAGCGGGTTCCCGACGTTGCCCGCGGCGATCGCCATGGCGCAGCCGGCGCGCGTGGCGATGCCGGCGGCCAGCAGCTTGGTCCGCATGCCGCCCGAGGAGTAGCCCGGCGGCGGCGCCCCGCCCATGGCCTCGATCTCCGCGGTCAGCGCCGTCACCAGCGGGATGTGCCGCGCGTGCGGATCCTGCCTCGGGTCGGCTGTGTAGAGCCCGTCGATGTCGGACAGCAGCACCAGCTGGTCGGCGCCGATCATCTCCGCCACCCGCGCCGCCAGCTGGTCGTTGTCGCCGAAGCGGATCTCGGCGGTGGCGACCGTGTCGTTCTCGTTGATCACCGGCACGCAGCCGAGCCCGAGCAGGGTGGACAGCGTCGCCCGCGCGTTCAGGTAGCGCCGCCGGTCCTCGGTGTCGTCCGGGGTCAGCAGCAGCTGCGCCGCGACCAGCTTGTGCGCCGACAGGGCGACGCTCCAGGCCTGCGCCAGCCGGATCTGCCCGACCGCCGCGGCGGCCTGCTTCTCCTCCAGGCGCAGGCTGCGTCGCGTCAGCCCGAGCGCGTGGCGCGCCAGCGCGATGGCGCCGGATGAGACGACGATCACCTCCACCCCCCGCGCCCGCAGGCCGGCGATGTCGGCGGCGACCCCGTAGAGCCATTCGGCACGCAAGGCGGACGCTTCCGCATCGACCACCAGCGCGCTGCCGATCTTGACCACCAGGCGGCGTGCCTGGTGCAGCGACGGCACCCGCGAGGAGGGGTCCGGCAGGCTCATCCGGTGCGTCGGCCCTCGGTCACGCGGTCCTGCAGCACCCGAAGCGTTTCCGCGACGTTGCCGTGCGTGGCGGCCGAGAGCATCAGCACCGGAGCGCCTGTGGCCTTCTCCAGCGCCCGCCTGCGCGTGCCGAGCTGCTGCGGCGTCATCGCGTCGGTCTTGTTGATCGCCACGATCTCCGGCTTGTCCGCCAGCCCGCCGCCATAGGCCGCGAGCTCATCGCGTACGGTCCGCCACGCGTCCACCACGTTGCCGGCCGCCCCGTCCACCAGGTGCAGCAGCACGGCGCAGCGCTCGACGTGGCCGAGGAAGCGGTCGCCCAGCCCGGCGCCTTCGTGCGCGCCCTCGATCAAGCCGGGGATGTCGGCCAGCACGAACTCCTCGGAATCCGACAGCCGCACCACGCCCAGCTGCGGATGCAGGGTGGTGAAGGGGTAGTCGGCGATCTTCGGGCGGGCGGCGGAGGCGACCGACAGGAAGGTGGACTTGCCGGCATTGGGCAGGCCGATCAGCCCGGCATCGGCGATCAGCTTGAGGCGCAGCCAGACCCAGCGCTCCTCGCCGGGCCAGCCGGGGTCGGCGCGTCGCGGCGCGCGGTTGGTGCTGGTCTTGAAGCTGGCGTTGCCGAAGCCGCCGTCGCCGCCGTGGCACAGCACGATCCGCTTGTCCGGCTGGTCCAGGTCGGCGAGCAGCACGTCGCGGGTCTCGTCGAAGATCTGCGTGCCGATCGGCACCCGTATCAGCACCGGCGGCGAGCCGGCGCCGGTGCGGTCGGACCCCGAGCCGTTGCCGCCCTTGCGGGCGCGGAAATGCTGCGTGTAGCGGAAGTCGATCAGCGTGTTCAGGTTGGCCACCGCCTCGAACACGATGTCGCCGCCGCGGCCGCCATTGCCGCCGTCCGGACCGCCGAACTCGATGAACTTCTCGCGGCGGAACGCGATGACGCCGTCGCCGCCGTCACCTGAGCGCACGTAGATCTTGGCCTGGTCGAGGAACTTCATGCTGGCGTCGGTCCGTTGCGGCCGGGTTCGACCAGGAAACGCGTGGAGCAGGGAAACGCGCGGAAACGAAAAAGGGCCAGCCCGGAGGCCGACCCTTGCGCGTCCACCGGCAGGGGCGGGACGCCCTATTCGGCGGCGAGCGCCTGGGCGTCGACCGAAACCTGCACGCGGCCTTCGGCGCGGGTCTCGAACTTCACGTTGCCGTCGATCAGCGCGAAGATGGTGTGGTCGCGGCCGAGGCCGACGTTGCGCCCTGGCTTCACCTTGGTGCCGCGCTGGCGGATGATGATGTTGCCGGCGATCACTGCCTCGCCGCCGAACTTCTTGACGCCGAGGCGTCGTCCGGCGGTGTCGCGACCGTTGCGGGACGAGCCGCCTGCTTTCTTGTGTGCCATGAACTGCGTTCCTGTGCCTGTGTGCTGCCGACGCCGGTCCGGGGAAGCTGGTTCCCCGTGAACCGCTTCAGGCGGCGCTGATCTCGCCGATGCGCAGCACGGTGACGGGCTGGCGATGGCCGTTGCGTCGGCGGCTGTTCTGCCGGCGGCGCTTCTTGAAGATGATCACCGTGTCCAGCTTGTCCTGGGCGATCACCGTCGCGGTGACGCTGGCGCCGGGCACCAGTGGGGCGCCGATGCTGGTGCCGCCTTCGCCGCCGCCGATCGCGAGCACGTCGCTGAAGGTCACGGTGGCGCCGGCCTCCACGTCGAGCTTCTCGACCTTGAGCACGAGGTTCGGGGTGACGCGATACTGCTTTCCGCCGGTGCGGATGACTGCGAACATGGTTCTGGCTTTCCGATCTCTTGATCCGCCCGCTTCCCGCTGGTGCGGGTGCCGGCGAACCCAGTCGCTTCTTGTGATGGGCCGGGCCCCCGTTGGCGGGGACACGGCAATGCCTCTTCCGGCTGGAACCAGCCTGAAGCGACGCGCAGCATCTATCCGATCGACATGGTTCCTGTCAATCGGTTGTCAGGCGGCACCCCTGGAGGTTATATGCCGACCGCCACCGCCTCCGGAGAGGTGCCAGAGTGGTCGATCGGGACGGTCTCGAAAACCGTTGTGCGCGCAAGCGTACCGTGGGTTCGAATCCCACCCTCTCCGCCAAGTCATTGATTTGGCTTGGAAATCCCAGAAATTTAGCTTGGTAGCAGCCTTTGTAGCAGGGGGCTGTAGCAGGCATGAGTTTGGGAACCTTCGTCTACCGCCGGGGCGATAGCTATTCCTTCCGGTGTGCGGTGCCGGCACGGGTGTATGAGCGGGTGCCGATCAGGCATCTGGTCCGGGGTCTGGGGACGCGCGACGCTGCAACTGCTCGCTTCCTTTCCGCCGCGCTTGGCACCAGACTCCAAGGGTTGTGGAGCGAGCTGGGGATGATCGAGGCTGGGTCCGAGAACGAGGTCAGGCGGCTGATCCGGCGCTGGTTCGATCGGCAGCTAGGCGTCGCCTGGAAGCAGTTCACTACCGGGGCTGAGGTCAGGCTGCTGGTCGGGGATATCGACGATCCGGGCGAGCGTCGGGCACAGACTCGATACCTGATGAGCGAGTTGGCGGACCAGCGATGCGACCGGCTGTCGGCGGACTACCGGGTGCAGGATTACCGCGAGGCATACCCAGCGGCGCGGGAAATCCTGAGCGAGCTGGACGCGCCCATAGCCGAGGACGACCGGCGTTATACCGTCATTGCCCGTGAGGTGATGAAGGCTCAGGGCAACCTGTCGGACGCTCAAGTGCGGTGGGCGGAAGGGGATGAGGCATATACCCCGGACTGGACGCCTGAGCTGCCTGAGGCGCTGTTTCCAAGCCCAGTTGCAGTGGTGGTGCCAGCGGCACCGATAGCCGCCCCAGCGTCTTCTGTGAGTCCTGTGAAGGCTGGTCCGAAGGCATCGGGTGTCACGTTGGCTGAGGTGTTCCGCCGCTACACCAGCGCCAGCCCGATGAAGGATGGGACCAAGGCTGACTTTGGGGTATCCATCCGGCGCTTCACTGAGTTGCACGGCGATCTGGACCTGCACCATATCCAGAAGCGGCATGTGATCGAGTTTAAGGACGCGATGCTTCGGTTGCCGAAGGCTGCTGGGCGCGGGACGCTGCCTGAGCTGATTGCGGCTGCTGAGGGAAAGAACGTGCCCCGTTTGGCGCCGACCACGATCAATGAGAAGGCGCTGGCGGCGCTCAAGGCCACCTTGAACTATGCCCTGGACAACGATCTAGTCCGGGAGAACGTGGCGGCACGGGTGGCGGTCAAGGAAGCCCGGACCGCTGGTCCGAGCCGCCTGCCATACGGTCCGGACGATCTAAAGACCATCTTTGCCCTGCCGGTATTCACCGCCGGGGAGCGGCCTGTCGCTGGTGGTGGCGAGGCAGCGGTATGGTTGCCGATCTTGGCGCTGTTCACTGGGGCGCGACTGGATGAGCTGGGCACCCTGACCGTGGGCGATGTTCGGGAGCGCGATGGCGTCCGGTTCCTGTTCATTAAGGACGGGAAGACCCGGAACGCCCGGCGCAAGGTGCCAATCCATAGCGAGCTGGTCCGGCTGGGCTTCCTGGACTACGTGAAGGCGCGCGGGACGCGACCGGATGCCAAGGTGTTCCCGGCGATCAAGAGCGATCTGGACGAGGCGACCGCGCCCTGGTCGAAATGGTGGGGTCGCTATGCCCGGAAGGTGATCCCGGACAAGCGCAAGGTCTTCCACTCATTCCGGCACACCGTGAAGCTGACCATGCGGAACGCGGGTGTGGAGAAGACGCTGCGGGATGCCGTCATGGGTCACGAGAACGATGACGTAGCCGAGCGCTACGGGCTGGATGAGGACGGGGAGGGCTTCGCGCTGCCGGTGCTCGCGGAAGCTATTGAGAAAATCAGCTATCCAGGGGTGACGATCACAACCAGCAACTAACCGTTGTCGTTAAAAACGCGCGAAGACCGCCGCATATGTTGCATAAGGAAGTAGTTCGGTGCACTGCGCCAGAGGCGTAACAATTAGAGCAGCATGAACGCAACGATCCCCGGCGCAGAACCTGTTCATTATAAGCAACTGGACTCGATACGCGGCATCGCCGCGAGCATCGTGGTCATCCAC
>CAXTCK010000093.1:0-12593 GCA_964242425.1 uncultured Acetobacteraceae bacterium
GGGTGGCGGGGCTCAAGGCCGGCGGCGACGACTACCTGACCAAGCCGTTCGCGTTTTCCGAGCTGCTGGCCCGGATCGAGGCGCTGGGGCGTCGCGGCAAGGGGGAAAGCGGCCCGACCACGCGGCTCGCCGTCGGCGACCTGGAGATGGACCTGCTGTCGCGCCTGGTGCGACGGGCTGGGCAGAAGATCGACCTGCAGCCCAGGGAGTTCCGGCTGCTCGAGTACCTCATGCGGCACGCAGGCCAGGTGGTGACGCGCACCATGCTGCTCGAAGGGGTGTGGGACTACCATTTCGACCCGCAGACCAACGTGATCGACGTACACGTGTCGCGCCTGCGGCAGAAGATCGACAAGCCGTTCCCCCGGCCGCTGATCCATACCGTGCGCAACGCCGGCTACATGCTGCGTGACGAGTGACGCCGTAGCGGCCAGACCGGTGATCCGGCGCGGCCGCCGCTCCGACATTCTCCGTTCAGCCAGCCTGCGCCTGGCGTTGGTCTACGCGCTGCTGTTCATGCTCAGCGCGATCGTGTTCATGAGCTTCATCTGGTGGGCGACGATCGGCCTGCTGGAACGCGAGGTGGACGCGCAGATCGACACCGACGCCCGCGCCCTGTCCGAGCAGTGGACCGTGGGCGGCCTGCCGGCGCTGGCGCAGACCATCCAGCAGCGCCTGGCGGACAACGTGGACGACGACGCGCTCTACCTGATGGTGGACGCGTCCGGCTCCCGCATCGCCGGCAACCTCCTGCAATGGCCGCGCGACGTCGCGCGCACGGACGTCACCTACCAGCTGGCGATCTCGCGCGCCGGCGAGCGCGGCCTGGCCGAGGTGCACGCCTTTGCCCTGCCGGGCGGGTTCCGGCTGCTGGTGGGCCGGGACGTACGCGCGCGCGCCATCCTCAGGCGGCTGCTGACTGACACCCTGGTGTGGGCGGTGCTGATGGTGGCCGTGCTGGGCCTGAGCGGCGCCTTGGTGGTGCGCTCCCTGTTCCGGCGCATGGTGCGCAACGTCGCCCGCACCACCCGCTCCATCGCCGCCGGCGACCTCGCGCAGCGCGTGCCGTTGTCCGGCAGCGGCGACGAGTTCGACCGGGTGGCGGAAACCATCAACGACATGCTGGACCGCATCGCCCGGCTGATGGACGGGGTGCGGCAGGTGTCCAACAGCATTGCCCACGACCTCCGCACCCCCATCACCCGCGCCCGCGCCCGGCTGGAGGACGCGGCCCTGCATGCGTCCGGGATGGGGGAGATGCGCGCGGCGGTGGACCGCGCGGTGGCCGACCTGGACGGGGTGACGGCAGTGTTCGAGGCGCTGCTGCGCATCGCCGAGATCGAGGCGGGCGCCAGGCGCTCCGCGTTCGCGACGATGGAGCTGTCGGCGCTGCTGGACGACCTGGCCGAGCTGTATGCGGCCGTGGCGGAGGAGCGTGGCCTGCGCCTGCAGCGCCTTCCCTCGCCCGCCATCACCCTGGACGGCGACCGCCAGCTGGTGCAGCAGGCGGTGGCCAACCTGCTGGACAACGCGGTGAAGTTCTCGCCCGAAGGCGGGGTGGTGCGGTTGTCCGCGTCCAGCGACGGCGCCCAGGCACGGATCGTGGTGCGCGACCACGGCATCGGCATGGAACCCGCCGAGCTCGCCCGGGCATCCGAGCGCTTCTTCCGCGCCGAGGCGGCACGCAACACGCCGGGCTCCGGCCTGGGCCTGTCCCTGGTGCAGGCGGTGGCGCAGCTGCATGGCGGCTCCTTCATCCTGCGGAAGCCCGACGCGTTCGCGGATGGCGGCCGGGCGGGGCTGGAAGCGGTGCTGCTGCTGCCGCTGGCCGGCACGTCGCGCGGCACGACGACGGCCCGGCCGGGCATGGAGCCGCCGTCATCTGCGGACCATGAGCCGGTGAACCGGGTTCGGCTATCCTTTCCGGCATGAACCGCCTTCCCGTGCTCGCCTGCCTGCTGCTGCTATCGTCCGGGCAGCTGCAGGCCCAGGACCGCAACACCGTGGTGCCGATGGTGGTCACCAGCGATACCGGCGCCTACTGCCAAACCCTGCTGGCGGAGGTCCGCACCTATCCGACCCTGCCGCCGGCCGTGCGGGCGCTGACGCAGGACGGCCGCCGGCTATGCGACGCCGGGCTGGTCCGGAGCGGCATCAACCGGCTGCGCCGTGCGCTGATGGTGCTGCATAGCGGCCACGCGGCTCCGGGCCAGGATCGCGACGTCGCGCCGCGCGACTGATCGGCAGCCATCGCCGCCGGCGTGACCAGGAACGTCCCCACGTTGCAGGCCCCGCGTTGCAGGACCCGCGTTGCAGGGGATCCACGTCGCAGGACTTGGGCGGTCGAGGTGGAACGGCGTCCCGTCAGTCGGCCAGGGCGGCCTTGCGCAGCGGACGACGGAACCGCGAGCCGGCATCCGCGAAGCCCGTGGCCCGGCAGAAGCCGTCCAGGTCGGCACCCCCCGCCGGCACCACCAGTTCCAGCGTGTCGCAGCCGGCGACACGGGCCGCCTGCGACGCCGCCTTGACCAGAAGCCGGCCGATGCCCCTGCGCCGCGCCTCCGGATCCACCAGAAGCGTGGTGATCTGCGCGACCGGATGCGGCGCTTCCAGCACGCGGTGCCAGTGCAGCGCCACCAGCCCGCTTGGCGGGCCCCATTCCAGGGCGACCAGCACCGTTCCGGCCCCCTGTCGCACGGCGTCCAGCCGTTCCGCCAGGACGTGCGGGGCGATCACGACCCCGGCCCGACCCCACAGCTCCACCAAGCCGGGCGCGTCGACGCTGGAGGCGGCACGTATCTCCAGACCATGGCGGCTCTTCAAGAAATGCTCCTGCTCCCGCGGGAAGGAACCGTCCCGGACGGGGATCGTTTCGGGTCAGGTTCGGCAAACGGGAAGGAAAGCGCCATGCAGGCGACAAAGGAACAAGCGGTCGCGCATCACGAGGCCGCCGCGCAGGCGTTCGCGCACGCCGCCGAGGCGCATCGCGAAGCGGCCAAGCATGCCGGGTCCGGCAACTTCGAGAAGGCCGAGCGCTACAGCACCGCCTCGATCGATCACAGCGAGGGAGGCACGCGGCACGCGACCGAGGCAGCCATGATCTACACCGGGCTGGCGAGCCAGAAGGCCGACGCGGACCGGGCGCTGGCGGACGAGGCCGCCGCGGCGGAAGCCAAGCACGCCGCCAAGCGGGCCGAGGCGGAATAGCTCAACCACTGGTCCGGCGCGGTGCCGCGAGAAGCAGCAGCCGCGCCGCACGCCCGGGATGCAGCAGCACCACCGCGTTCTGCCGGAAGCGCCGGGCCAGCACCACCGCCCGCGCCGGCGTCATCGCCGCCAGCACCAGCGGCTCGGACCATTGCCGCAGCCGCCCCTCGCCCTGGACGTGGGCAACGCGACGCAGCATCTCGCCGAGACGCTGCATCATGCGGCGGTTCCAGCCGTCGGGCAGGCGTCGGCCACCGGGATTGCAGGCGCTGAGCAGCACCGACGGGACCCGGCCCCCTCCGTGGAGCCCGGCCGGGCATCGCCCGATCCGCGCCATGACGGTGCCGGCGCGATAGGTGCTGAGGCGGTAGGAGCGCAGCACCGCAGGCGTCGGCGGCAGCAGCCCGGTCATGGCGGGCGCATCACGCGGCGTTGTCGCCGAACGGGGCGTCGCGGTGCACGTATACCGACAGGAGCAGCCCGAAGCCGAACATCACCGTCAGCATGGCCGAGCCGCCATAGGAGATCAGCGGCAGCGGCACCCCGCCCACCGGGATCGCGCCCATCACCATCGACAGGTTCACCACGCAGTACAGGAAGAAGTTCATCGCGATGCCGAGCCCGAGCAGCCGGCCGAACTGGTGCCGGCAGCGCAGCGCCATCAGCATGCCGCCCAGCACCATCACCAGCAGCAGCGCCATCACCGACAGCCCGCCGACCAGGCCCCACTCCTCGGCGATCATGGTGAAGATGAAGTCGGTCTGCTTCTCGGGCAGGAAGTTGAGCTGTCCCTGCGTGCCGTGCAGGTAGCCCTGCCCCCACATCCCGCCGGAGCCGAGCGCGATCTTGGACTGGATGATGTTGTAGCCGGCCCCCAGCGGGTCGTTCTCGGGATGGAGGAAGGTGGTGATGCGCGCCTTCTGGTAGTCGTGCAGGTGGGCATAGGCGATGCGGCCCAGGAACGGCAGCGGCGCCAGCAGGACGACCAGCTGCCACAACCGCATCCCGGCGGCGAGAAAGATCGCGCCCCCCACCGCGGCGATGATCACCGCGGTGCCGAGGTTGGGCTCCTTCAACACCAGCGCCACCGGGGCCGCCACCATCAGCGCCGGCGGCAGCAGGAACAAGGGGTTGCCCATGCGGTTCTGGCCGATGCGGTGGAACCAGGCCGCCAGCGCCAGCGCCAGCGCGATCTTGGCGAACTCCGACGGCTGCAGCTGCACGCCGCCCAGCACCAGCCAGCGCTCGGCGCCCTTGCCGACATGGCCCATCCTGAGCACGGCGGCCAACAGCAGCAGAGACAGGGCGTAGAGCGGCCAGGCGAGGCGCACCAGCAGGCGGGGGCCGACCATGGCCACGCCCAGCATCATCAGCAGCCCGAAGCCGAAGCGCAGGCTTTGCGGCCCCGCAAACGGCCTTGCCGACCCGCCGCCGGCCGAATACAGCGCGCCGTAGCCAACGCCCGCCAGCACGCAGATCAGCAGCACGTAGAGCCAGCTCACCCGCCACAGCTTGGCAAGCACCCGGAAGCTCGGTTCGGCGCGCAGAAGGCGCTTGTCGGTGATCATGGCAGGAGCAATGCCGCGATGGGGACCCGGAAGTCCACCCGCTTCACGCGACCGGCGCGACCAGGCGCGCCACGGCCGCCGCCACCTCGCGCGGCTGCGTGGTGACCTGGGGCAGGCCCATCAGCTCCCCGTGCGTGCCGCGCGCCAGCGGGCCCGCCACGAACAGGTCCGGGAAGGCAACGCCCGACGCGTCGAGCACGCGGCTCTGATGGTCCACGTCGATGCCGAGGCGGCACGGGTCGGCACGGAGATGGCCGGCCTCCGCCAGGCTGTGCAGCAGCGGATGCGCCGCCACCACCGACCGGTGCCCCGGCCCCGTGCAGTTCACCACCGCCGCCACCCGGACGGTCTCGCTCGCGCGGCCGCCGCGCAGGCGCAGCAGCACCTCGATCCCGTCCGGACCGGCACGCGCCGTGACCGGAGTCGCCGCCCGCACCGTCAGCCAACCGGCTGCCTGCCCCGACGCCACCACGGCCGCGACCTGCGGCGCGCACTGGAACCGGTGCACGTCCCAGAACGGGCGCAGGTGGCGAAGCAGCCGTCGACGCTCGCCCACGGATAGCCTGCCCCACACGACGCGCGCCTGCGTGCGCAGCGCCGCGACCACGTCCTCCCAGGGCCGCCCTTCGGCCTCCATCGCCGCCACCGCGTCGCGCACCCTGCGGAGCAGCGCCAGCGCCGTGTCGGCGGGCCGGCTGCTGAAGTCGCCCCATTCACCGACCGGCATGGTGGTGCGCGGGCGCGGCAGCAGGCCGCGACGGGACACCGCCAGCACCGTGCCGCGGTGGCCGCGCGCCCGGAGGCTGGCGACCACGTCGCAGCCGGTGAGCCCGGTGCCCACCACCAGCACCGGATCCACGGGCCCAATCCGGTCCAGCGCCGCCCGGCCCCATGGGTCGGCCACCATGCGCGCGTCCGATGCGAGGGGTGCCAGTGCTGCGGGCAGGTCCGGCGCGGTGTGGCCGACCGCCAGCACCAGCACCGGCGCCGCCGCCACGGCGCCGTCCTCCAGCGCCACCCGCCAGCCGCCTCCCGGCCGGGGTGCCGCCGACCACGCCCGCATGCGCAGGTGGCGCACGATGGCGGCGGACCCGGCGACCTGCGCCCGCACCGTGTCGTCGACGTAGTCGCCGTAGACCGCGCGCCTTGCGTGCACCATCCCGTCCCCGATCGCCTCCGGATCGCGCGCCAGCTCGTCGCGCGCCACGAGCCAGTCCGTGAAATGCTCCGGATGTTCCGGGAACAAGGACATCCGCCCGGCGGAAACGTTGGTGCGGTGCGCCGGGTCGCGGGTGCCGTAGGCCAGGCCGGCTCCCAGCCGCTCGGCCGGCTCGATCACCAGCACGCTGCCGCGGAACCCCGGATGGTCGCGCAGCAGGTGGGCCAGAAAGGCGGCGCCGGACAAGCCGGCGCCGACCAGGATCACGTCGAACTGCATCGCGACCTATTCCGGCGGCAGCGGGGTGCAGGCGACGGAAGCCGCGCGGCCGAGCACGATCATGCGCCGTGCCGCCACGGCGCCGCCCGCCATCTCGCCCGCCAGGTGCGTCAGCAGCGGCGTGCTCAGCACCGCGTGTGCTGCGGTGTTGATCGCGGCCTCGGTGACCGCGGTCGCGGTGGCGGCATAGGCGGTGCGCCGCAGCAGGCCGAGCGTGCCGAACACCCCCGGCCGCAGGCCGTAGAGCGTCGCGATCTGCCGGATCAGGCGCAAGCCGCGCCAGGACACCAGCAGCACCACCAGCGACGGTGCCGGCGTCGCCGCCATGCCGGCCACCACCTGCATCGCCGCCCGCCGTCCGAGCCCGTCCGCCCGCGCACGCAGGGCCCGTTCCAGCCCGGCCCGGAGCAGCGGCAGCACCGAGTCCGGGTCGTTCAGGCCGTCCAGCGCCGGAAGCAGCGCAGCACCGCCCTCGACCCGCGCCAGCCATCGTTTGGCTGCCGCGACCACGCGCACCGGATCGTTGGAGGCAAGGTCGCGGCGCAGCCCGTCCACCGCGTGCAGCGCCGCCAGCGCCCGGAGTTCGCGCCAGATGCCAAGCCCGATCAGCCCGAAGCCCGCCACCGCCACCAGCAGGGTCAAGGCGCCCAGCACCGGCGATCGCGCGAACTCGGCGGCGACGAAGTTGCCGGTCTGCAGCGCGGCCAGCCCCAGCGCCAGCACCGCGAACCCGCCCAGCACCAGGGCGGGCATGCTCCAGCGCGGATCAACCGCCCCCGGCTTGTCGCTGCCCGGCCTGTTGCTCCCCGGCTTGTCGCCATCCGGGCTTGGCACCGCATCCGGCAGGACGTCTGGCAGCACCTGCCTGGCGATCTCGATCCGCGGCGCCCGCGCTGTCTCGGTCTCGATCCGCGGCGCCACCCGCTTGGGGGTGTCGCTCACAGCACGTCCTCCAGCAGAAAGCCCAGCATCGCTTCCAGCCCGATCTCCGGCACGCCGAGCCGTCCGCCTTGCGCGAGGCGGGCTGGCTCGAACGCCGGCAACGCCAGAAACGGGTGGCTCCAGAATTCGGGGCCCGGCGGCCGGTCCGGCACCTCGCCGGGGTAGGAACGGGTCAGCCGCTCATCGCCCAGCAGCCGGCCGCGCACCGCCGACACCGGATGCCCGTCCAGGGTCCACACGAAGTCCTCCGTGCAGCGGGCGGCGGCGATGGCGAAGCTTCGGTCCCGCCCGCGCTGCGACACCCGCGCATCGCCCTGGCCGGTCAGCGCGCCCATCAGGGCGGCGAGGTTGCCGCGTTGCCGCTCGGACACGTGGTCAGCCTTGCTGGCGGCATAGGCGACCCGCCGGATTACCCGTGGCGGCAGGCGGAGTGCCGCGAGCGAGGCGATCGTCGCCATCCAGTCGCCCTGCCAGCGCAGCGCGCGCGATGCCGCTCGCAGCGCTGCCTGCGCGTCGGCGAACGCATCCGGGCCGGTGTGCAACGCGCCCAGCAGGTCGGCCAGCACCACCAGCCGGTCGATCTGGCCGAAGGCCGGCGACACCAGCGCGTCCCGGGTGGCGGCGACATAGGCGTCGTAGCGCCGGCGCAACAGCCCGGCCAGCGGCGAGGCGCCGCGCAAGGGAAAGAACGCCATCCACGGCGGCGACACACCCGGCGGCGGCATCAAGAACCGGCCCGGCTGCAGCAGGGACATCCCGTGCGCATCGCGCAGGCCGGTCAGGGTGGCGACATAAAGCCGGTGCCCGGACGCCGCCAGCGCCTCGTCGTCCCCCGCCTGCGCCGGCAGTGCTGCGGCGAAACCGAGGAAGCCGCGCGCAGCACTGGCCAACTCCGGCCGCTCCAGGCGTCGCAGCACGGACTCCGACCAGTCGGCAAAGGAAAGCTGCAGCAGCGGCAGGTCCAGCAGCCATTCGCCCGGATAATCCAGCAGCTCCAGGCGCAACCGGCGCGGCGGCAGCCACCCGGTCGGAAGCCTGGAGGGCGCCAGCTCCAGGTCCAGCGCCAGCAGCGACACGGCGTTGGTGCGCGCGGGCCATCGTGGCGGGGTCGCCGCCAGGGCCGCCAAGTGGGCGGCCGGATCGAAGCGTGGCAGTTCCTCCGCCCCGGACGGCGCCGGGGCGGCACGGCGGATGCGCCCGCCCATGGCACCCGGCGCCAGCAGGGTGGCGGCGATCGAGGTCAGCAGCACCGTCTTGCCGGCGCGCGCCAGGCCGGTGACGCCGATGCGCACCGTGCGCGGGCGCACGGCGTCGAGCGGACGAAGCAGGGTGTTCAGGACCGTGATGCGTCATACCTCCACGAAGCGTCCGTTGCTTCCGGCCCGCTCGGGCGTCAGATCGCGTCGGCGACGCGCTGGCCGGGCGCGTCCCGGCGGTTGGCCGGGTCGCGGATAAGCGTGTCGGTCATGATGTCGCGGGCGAGCGGGGCGGCGACCTCGGCGGCGGCGTTGCCGTGCTCGACCACCACGGCAGCGGCATAGCGCGGGTTGTCGTAGGGCGCGAAGCAGATGAACAGCGCGTGCGGCCTGAACTCCCACGGCAGGCGGGCGGAGTTGAAGTGCCCGCTTTCGCGCAAGGCCCGGCTGACGCGTCGCACCTGGGCGGAACCGGTCTTGCCGGCCATCTGGATCCCCGCGAGCGACAGTCGCGCCTTGGGCGCCGTGCCGTGTGCCTCGTTCACCACCGCGAACATGCCGGCGCGCAGGGCGGCCAGATGATCGTCGGGCAGGCCAAGCGTCGGCCAGGTCGCGGGCAGCGCCTGCGGCTGCAGTACCCCGTTGACCGAGCGCGTCAGGTGCGGCTGCACCGCCCGCCCGGTGGCGATGCGCGACGCGTAGGTGGCGAGCTGCAGCGGCGTCACCTGCACGAAGCCCTGGCCGATGCCGGCGTTGATCGTGTCGCCACCGTTCCAGTGATGGCCCTTCGCGCGGCGCGTGGCGGGCGTCGGGATGGCGCCGATGCGCTGGTGCGGCAGCTCGATGTCCAGCGCGGTGCCGAGCCCGAAGCCGTGTGCCGCGGCGGCGATCGCGTCCATGCCGGTGCGACGCGCGGTCTCGTAGAAGAACACGTCGCAGGAGAACTTGATCCCGCCATGCAGGTCGAGCGAGCCGTGGCCGTGCTTGGCCCAGCAATGGAACCGGGTGCCGCCGATGTCGAGGTAGCCCGGGCAGTTGATGCGGTCGCCGGGCCTGAGCGTGCCGGCCTGCAGCGCCGCCATCGCCACCGCCGGCTTGAAGGTCGAGCCCGGCGGATACAGGCCGGCGATGGTCTTGTTGATCAGCGGCGTGCGCTCGTCGCTGGTCCACTGCTCCCACTGCGCCTCGCTCACGCCAGAGTCGAACAGGGTCGGGTCGAACGAGGGCGTGCTGACCATGGCCAGCACCTCGCCGTTGCGCGCGTCCATCACCACCGCGTGCGCCGCCTGGTCGCCGATACGCGCCAGCACCGCCTGCTGCAGCCCGAGATCCACCGACAGCCCAACCGTCTCGCCCTGCACGCCTTCGCGCCGATCGAGCTCGCGCATCACCCGGCCGACCGAGTTGACCTCCATCTGCACCGAGCCCGCGGTGCCGCGCAGGCCCGCATCGTGGAACTGCTCGATGCCGGCCCGGCCGATGCGCATGCCCGGAAGTGCGAGGTCCGGCTCCGCCGCCACGTCGCGCTCGTTCGCCGGTGCTACGTAGCCGACCACGTGCGCCATGGTCGGCCCCTGCGGATACAGCCGCGTGGTGCCCACGTCGATCAGGATTCCCGGCAGGTCGGGGGCGTTCACCTCGATGCGCGCCATGTCGTCCCAGGTGAGGAAGTCGTGCACCACCACCGGGATGTATTTGCGGCCGTGCTTCAGCTCGCGGTCGATCCGGACCCGCTCGCGCGCGTCCAGCGGGATGATGGCGGAGAACCGGTCCAGCGTGGCCGGCACGTCCGTGGTCTGCTCGGCCAGGAGCAGGGCGCGCCAGTTGACCTTGTTGCCGGCCAGGCTGACCCCGAAGCGGTCGACGATCCGGCCGCGCGGCGGCGCCAGCTCGCGCGTGCTGACCCGGTTGTTCTCGGCCAGGGCAGCATACTTGCGGCCGTCGGCGACCTGGAGCCGGTACAGCCGGTCGCCCAGCGCGCCAAGGGCCGCCACCTGGGCCGCCATCAGCAGCAGGGCGCGCCGGGTGAAGATCCCGCGCGACGGCACGTCCTTGGGTGCGCGGCTCGGGGAGCGACTGAACGAACGACTGGAGAAACGACCGGACAGGCGCGTCATGCCGCCTTCCCGCCCGGAATCAGGCGCGGTCCGGATCGGCCATGCCGCGATGCGCCCAGGTGAACAGCGCGGACAGCAGCGGATACAGCCCGACCGCCAGCGCCAGCTCGAAGCAGGCCGGCTGCAGCGGCAGCAGGCGCAGGGCGAAGGCGCAGGCCAGCACCCAGTCCAGCGCGATGGCACCGGTCGCCACGAGCAGGAACACCATCCACACCAGCAGGAACCCTTGCCGCGCCAGCCCATGACGCGCGCCCAGCCCGACCGCGTGAACGATCAGCAGCGTCAGGATTGCCATTCCGGGCGGGGAGAAGGAAAGCAGGTCGGAAAGCAGCCCGAGCAGGAACACAGCGGGTGCCGGCATGGAAGCGGGCCGGAACACCGACCAGAAGAACACCGAGCCCATGGCGGCATCCGGCAGCAGCGCCTGCTGCTGCGGCAGCCCCAGCGGCGCGCACAGCAGAAGCACCAGCAGCACGCTGAACGTCGCCGGCAGCGCCCGCCTCGCCGCCGCATCCAGCCTGCGCCAGACGGTGGGCCTGGGGCGGATGCCCGGATGGCGCTCCGGCCGCGCCTGGGGAGGCATGGAACTGGCCCCTCATCCGCGCCCGACCGGGACCGTGCCGGGTAGCGCGTGCGGCGCCTCGGATGGCAGCTGGATGGGCGTCGCGGCCCGTCCCGGCCCTTCCGGCGACACGTGTCCGGGCGCTTCCGGCGGCACGATGCCGGACAGCCCGTAGTCGAACAGCCGAAGCACCGTCACGCGGTCGAGCTGCGCGTACGGTTCCACCACCGCCTCGTTGGGCGCGAGATAGTGCACCGTGCCGACAGGCAGCCCGGCCGGGAACGCGCCCGCCACGCTGCTGGTGACCACGCGCTCGCCTTCCTCCGGACGGATCTCTTCGGGATAGTCCATCAGTCTCGGCGCCGCCGCGTTGGTTCCCGTTACTATAGCGTTTGCGTGCGATGCTTCCAGGGTCACCGGCACCCGGCTGGTCATGTCGGTGATCAGCATCACGCGCGCCGAGCGGGCACCCACCTCCGTCACCCGGCCGACCAGCCCGGCGGCGTCGATCGCCACCATGCCCTTGGACAGGCTCCGCCCCGGCGCCACCGACAGGAGCACCGAGCGGGCGTAGATCCCGCTTGCATCCGCCACGACACGCGCGGTGACGAAGGAAGGCGCCGGCTCCGGCATCCAGCGGAGGTTGGCCTTCAGCGTGGCGTTCTCCGACGCCAGCGCCAGCGCCACGTCGTACCAGCGTCGCAGGCGGATGTTCTCGGCGCGCAGCCGTTCGTTCTGCGCCGCCACGTCGACCAGGCCGCGCGCCTCGCCACCGAGCGCGCGCAGCTGCTCGATCGGCGTCGCCACCAGCGCATAGAACGGCGCCACCGAGTCCGACACCGCCATGCGGGCACGCTCCGCCAGCCGGCGGTCCGCCTGGCCCAGGAGCATGACGATGCAGGCCAGGCCGATCAGCAACGGCAGGGTCAGCCTGGACAGCGCCTGACGCAGCTGGATCGACAGACGGAACACGATGGGCCCTCCGTCCCTGCCAGGGATGCTCAATCGTTGGTGATGAGTTGTTCAAGTCGGCGCGAGCGATGCGGTTTCCCCGCTTCCGGCAGATCGGGCCGGATCAGTACATGGTGGTGAGAACGTTGCGCAGCCGCTTCATCTCCTCGAGTGCCCGCCCGGTGCCAAGCGCCACGCAGGACAGCGGGTTCTCCGCCACCACCACCGGCAGCCCGGTCGCCTCGCGCAGCACCTCGTCCAGCCGGTAGAGCAGCGCGCCGCCGCCAGTCAGCACGATGCCCTTGTCGACGATGTCGGCGGCGAGCTCGGGCGGGGTGTTCTCCAGCGCGGTCTTGACCGCATCCACGATCTGGCTGACCGGCTCGGCCAGGCTTTCGGCGATGTGCCGCTGGCCCACCACCACCTCGCGCGGCACGCCGTTCATCAGGTCCCGCCCCTTCACCTCCTTGAGCGGGCCGTGGTCGTACTCGTCGTCCGGCGGCCGGGCGGCGCCGAGCTCGATCTTGATCTTCTCCGCCGACGTCTCGCCGATCAGCAGGTTATAGTTGCGGCGGATGTAGGAGATGATCGCCTCGTCCATCTTGTCGCCGC
>CAXTCK010000094.1:0-12525 GCA_964242425.1 uncultured Acetobacteraceae bacterium
GCACGGCACCGACATCACCGGCGGCCTGCCGCTGGTGGTGCTGATCAACGAGGGCAGCGCGTCCGCCAGCGAGATCGTCGCCGGCGCGCTGCAGGACCATCGCCGCTCCGTGACCCTGGGCGTGCGCTCGTTCGGCAAGGGCTCGGTGCAGACGCTGATCCCGCTCGCCGGCGACAACGGCGCGATCCGGCTCACCACCGCGCGCTACTACACGCCCTCCGGACGCTCGATCCAGGGCCTGGGCATCTCGCCGGACATCAAGGTGCGTGAAAGCCGCGAGGACGACAGCAAGTTCCTGCTGCGCGAGGGCGACCTCAACCACATCATCAAGAACGAGGGTGGCACCAAGGGCGCCGCGACGCCGCGCACCGACCTGCCGGCGATCGCGAAGTCGATCCCGGATGCGCCGCCCGCGAACTGGCCCAGCTTCGACCCGACCAAGCCCGCCACCGATTTCCAGCTGCAGGAAGGGCTGAAGGTCGTCAACGCGATGGCCGGCAGCGCGGGCCCGGCGCCGGTCGCGCAGGCCACGGCCGAGGCGAACGGCTCGCCCTGACATGAGGGCGGCGGCTCGCGGCCTGCTCGGCGCCTGGGCCGCCTTCCTGCTTCTGGTCGGTGCCGGTGCGCTGACGCTGCAATGGCTCGGACCGCCGCTGCCGAAGCCGGTCCGTGGCAGCCTGTCGCCGCCGAAGGGTTTGGTGCAGCCGTCGGCGCCCACCGGCCCACGCCGCCTCGCCGCAAGCTCGCCGCCCGTGCCGCCGGCGCGCACCGCCATCTCGGCACCCGAGCCGGCCCTGCTCGAGCCGGCTCCCGACTTTCCCGGTCGCATGCTGCCGCGGATCGGCGCGAACGGAAACAGGCCCTCCGTCGCCTATGCCGCCCTGCCCGGCCTGCCGGCACACGGACCGCAGGTGGCGGTGCTGCTGGAAGGGCTCGGGCTTTCGGGATCGATCAGCCAGGACGCGATCGACACGCTGCCGGCGGCGGTATCGCTGGGGGTTTCTCCTTATGCCCCCGCCCTGGACCGGCCGACGCCGGATCCGCTGCTGGAACAGGCGCGTCGTGGCGGACACGAAACCTGGCTCTGCCTGCCGATGCAGCCAGCCGGCAGCCCGCTGGACGAGGAAGGCCCGCAGGCGCTGGACCCGGCGGTGGATCTCGACGAGGACCGGCGGCGGCTGCAATGGGCGTTGTCGCGCATGCAGGGCTATGTCGGGGTCACCAACGCCCTGGGCGGCCTGCGCGGTGACCGGTATGCCAACTCGCTCGCCTTCGGGGTGGTGGCGACGGTGCTGGCGGCGCGCGGCCTGTTGTATGTCGATGCGGGGACGGCGCCGCACGGAACCACGGTGGCGGCGATGCCGGCCGGTCTCGCCCGGCACGCCGACCTCACGCTGGATGACGATCCGGACGCGCCCGACATCGAGGCGCGGCTGGCGCGACTGGAACAGATCGCGGTGGCGCAGGGCAGCGCGCTCGGCGTCGCGGGCCCGCTGCGGCCGGTGGTGATCGAGCGGCTGCGCGCCTGGAGCCGCGACCTCCAGGAGCGCGGCATCACCCTGGTCCCGGTCAGCGCCCTGCCGCCGCCACGTCCGGTCGCGGCACCCCATCCCACAGCGAGCGTCCCATGACCGATTCCTTCGCCCACCTGCCCTACCGGCCGAACGTGGGGGCTGCCCTGTTCAACAGGCAGGGACAGGTGCTTGTCGCCCGCCGTGCCGACCTGCCCAACGCCGAAGGCGCGCCGGGAATGTGGCAGCTGCCCCAGGGCGGCATAGACGGCAACGAGGACCCGGCGGTGGCGGTGCTGCGCGAGCTGCGCGAAGAGGTCGGCACCGACAATGCCCGCATCCTGGGCGAGCATCCGGACTGGCTCAGCTACGACCTGCCGCCGGAGCTGATGGGCCGCGCCCTCGGCGGCCGGTTCCGCGGGCAGCGGCAGCGCTGGTTCGCGCTTCGCTTCCTGGGTGAGGACCGCGAGATACGCCTCGACCTCGATCCGCACCCGGAGTTCGACGCGTGGAAGTGGCTGCCGCTCGCAGCGCTTCCGTCGGCCGAGGTCGGCTTCAAGAAGGACATCTACGTTGTCCTGGCAGGATCGTTCGCGCGCTTCGCCGTTGAAGGGGAATAGGCCTGCCGGTTCAGTGCCCGGCACCCTTGCCGCCGCTTCTCAGGATGGGCTTGAGCAGGAAGCAGAACGGCACGACCGCGAAGGCGACCATGGAGAACATCACGAAGCTGTCGTTGTAGGCCAGCACCGAGGCCTGCCGGAGGAACTCCTGGTGCAGTTGGTTCTGCGCCATTGCGGAAGCGGCGGCTCCCGAGTGTCCCATCGCGCGCGCGGTGCGCGCCACGTGGTCGAGGTAGGCGTTGTACGGCTGGTGGAACGGCGTCATCCAGTGGACCATGTGCGCTTCCTCCGTCTGGGTGCGCTGGGTCACCAGGGAGGTGCTGGCGGAGATGCCGATCGCGCCCAGGACGTTGCGCGACATGCTGAACAGCGCCGAGGCTTCCCCGTTCAGCTCGCGCGGCAGGGTCTGGTAGGCGACCGTGCTGATGGGCACGAACAGGAAGCCGAGCGCTGCGGTCTGCGCCATGCGGTAGATGACCAGGTGACGGAAGTCGATCTGCAGCACCAGGTGCCCGGAATACACCAGCGAGCAGCCCATGATGGTGAAGCCGGCGGCGATCACGTAGCGCGGCTGCACCCGTTTCATCAGCCGGTTGACGAGGGGGATCAGCACGATGATCACCAAGCCGCCCGGCGACAGCACCAGCCCAGCCAGGGTCGCGGTGTAGCCGATCACCTGCTGCGCGAATTGCGGGATCAGCACGGCGCTGGCGTAGAGCACCACGCCGACCACGGCGATCAGCAGCGAGCCGATGGCGAAGTTGCGGTCCGCGAACACGCGCAGGTTCACCGCAGGCCGCTTCGCCGTCAGCAGCCAGCCGATCGCGCCGACCACGCCGATCAGGCTCAGCAGGCCCATGGTGCGGATAAAGGGCGAGCCGAACCAGTCGTCGTCCTCGCCGCGGTCCATCATCACTTCCAGGCAGCCGAGGCCCAGCGTGATCAGTGCCAGCCCGATTGCGTCGGCCGGCGCCTTCTGCTTTCTGGCCCAGGGCGGATCCTCCACCAGCGCGCTCACCGCCAGCACGGCGAAGATGCCGACGGGAACGTTGAGAAAGAACACCCAGCGCCAGGACGCGTTGTCGGTGATGTAGCCGCCGAGCGTCGGGCCCAGCACCGGGGCGACAATGGTGGCGACCGCGGTGATGGCGAAGGCGCCGCCGCGCTTGGCCGGTGGAAACGTGTCCAGGATGATCGACTGCTGGTTCGGTTGCAGCCCGCCGCCGAAGAAGCCCTGCATCAGCCGGAACACGATCAGCTCGGGCAGGTTCTCCGAGATGCCGCACAGGAACGAGCATACCGTGAACATGCCGATGCAGATCAGGAAGTAGCGCTTGCGCCCGAGCACGCGGCCGAGCCAGCCGGAGATGGTCAGCACGATGCCGTTGGCGGCGAGATACGACGTCAGCGCCCAGCTCGCGTCGTCGTAGGACGTGGACAGGTTGCCGGCGATGTGCGGCAGCGACACGTTGACGATGGTGGTGTCCAGCACCTCCATGAAGGCGGCGATGGTCACCACCACGGCGATCAGCCAGATGTTGCCCTTGGGCTTCCAGTCGCCGTGGTCGGCGCCTGCGGCCTTGGATCCGCTCACCGGACGTCCACCGTCGGCTCCACCGAGGCGCCCAGCGGCAGCGGCAGCAGCGGGTCCAGCCCCTCGTCGATCACCACCTTGACCGGCACGCGCTGCACGATCTTGACGAAATTGCCGGTCGCGTTCTCGGGCGGAAAGGTCGAGAACGCCGCGCCCGAGCCGCGCTGGATGCTGTCGACGTGGCCGCGCAGCTTCATCGAGGGATAGGCGTCGACGTCGATCCGGACCGGCTGGCCAGGACGCAGGCGGGTGATCTCCGTTTCCTTGAAGTTGGCGGAGATCCAGATCTCCGGTTCGACGATCGAGAACACCGACTGGCCGGTCTGCAGGTAGGAGCCGCGCTCGACGTTGCGCTGCGCGATCCAGCCGTCGTGCGCGGCGCGTATCACCGTCCAGCCGAGGTTGAGGTCGGCCTGTTCCAGGTCCGCCTTCGCCTGTTCGAGCGTGCCCGCCTGCTGCGTCACGCGCGTCTGCTGCGTGCCGATCTGCGGCTTGACCGGGCTCGCCTGCTGCAGCTGGCCTTCCGCCTGCAGCACCTGCGCCTTGGCCTGTTCCAGCGCCGCGGTGGAGTAGTCGACCTGCTGCTGCGTGGTGGCGGCGCGCGCGACCGTGTGCTGACGCTTGTAGTCGGTCTCGGCCCGGAACTCCTGCGCCTGCGCCAGCAGCAGCTGTCCTTGCGCCTGCTTCAGCTGGCCGGGGAAGTTCTGCTTCGAGACCTCCACGGAGAACTTGGCGGATGCCAGCTGCCCTTCCGCCTGGTCGACGCTGGCCTGGGCGCGGTCGCGGCTCGCCTGGTAGTCGCGCGGGTCGATGCGAACCAGCACCTGGCCCTCGTGCACGTACTCGTTGTCGTTGACGTCGAGCTCGGTGACGTAGCCCGACACGTGGGACGCCACGGTGATGGTGCGGCCGGCGGTGTAGGCGTCGTCGGTCGACACCTCGTTGCGCGTCAGCCACCAGTAGGACGATCCGCCGGCCACCAGGACCAGCACGAAGACGAGCAGGCCGATCTTGACGAACGGCTTGGCCTTGTTCCGCTGCTGCTCCTCCTTGTCGTCCTTGTTCTTTGCCTCGCCGCCCTTCTTGTCCGGTTCCTTTTTGTCCGGCGCGTCGTCCTGTTCCCCGGCCGGCTTGTCGCCATCCTGCCGCCGCCGAGCCCGATCGTCCTGCTGATCGTCGTCGTGCGACTGCTCGTCCTCGGCCATCCTGCCCCCGGCGCGGTTGACGATCGCGCCTGCGCTGACCGATCCATCCGGTCAGGCTGCCATAGCGCCTCATGGCGGACAATGTCGGCAGGCGCGACGGCTTCTCAAGGAACCGTGTCGTGGCGCTCCCGGTTCGGGCGGCGGTTCCCGCGGGACGAGCGGCACGGTTGACGCATCACTGCAACCACCATGCAACAACCGACACGATGGGTTACACCAGTCGGCACGACATTCCGTCATCAAGCTGTCATGCGCTGGGCCGGAACGGGGCAGCCGAGACACGGGGCAGCCAAGATACGGGGCAGCCGGGATGCGAGCAGGATGACCATGACGACCAGGACGCGTTCGGCCAGGACCGCCACGGGGCTTCCGGTTCGTGCCGGGGAGTCGCTGCTGGCGGCCGCGGCGTCGCCCGAGAACGTTCGTCGCTTGTTCAGCCCGCGGTCGGGCCTGGCGCCCAAGGCGGTGCTGGCGGCAGGGGTCAGCTACCTGTTCCTGCCGATCGACCTGATCCCCGACCGGCTGCCCTGGATCGGCCACCTCGACGAGATGGGCGTCCTGCTGCTCGGCTTCGCCGGCGGGCTGCTGTTGTCGGTGCCGCCGGCGAGCCATGCCGGAGGCCGCGCCCCGGGGCTGCTCGGCAAGTGGACGCAGCGCCTCGCCTGGCGGACGATGCGTCTGGGCCTGGCCGGGCTGTTCGGCCAGCTGGCGCTGCGCCTGATGCTGGGGCGCTGGCCCGAGCCGGACGAGCTGACGGCGTTCTGCGACGGGTTCGACGCCAATGCGCACGGCCTGCCGCCGCTGCTTCGTGCTGCCGCCTACGTGCCGGCGGCACGGACGCTGCTCAACCGGGCCATGCTGCTGAGCGCACAGCGAAGCGGAACCTCGGCCAGACTCGGCGCGGCGCAGATGATGGGCGACCCGATGACGCTGTGGCGCGGCCCACCGGTCCGGTTCCTGCACCTGGAGAAGACGGCGGGCTCGTCCCTGGTTAACGCCCTGACGGCGCAGTTCCACCCGCTGCAGATCGATCCCGATCCGGATCGCAACGCCCCGCCGCACGAACGCCGACCGTTCCCGGACGCGACCGCCGGGGCGCAGGCCGGGGCGGCGCTGGTGTGGGGCCACTACGACCTGCCGTCGTTGCGCCGGCTCGAAGGCCAGGCTGGGCCGGGCGGGATGCCGTGCTTCACCCTGTGCGTGTTCCGCGAGCCGCGCGCCCGCATCCTGTCGCTCTACTACTACTGGCGGGCCAACCAGGAGGACCAGGCGCCGACGGTGCGTTGCGCCCGGGAGAACGGGCTGCTCGCTTTCCTGCGCACGCGCGATCCGCTGATCCTGAACTACATCGACAACCTTTACGTCCGACGCCTGACCGGTTCCTACGCCGCCCTGGATGGCGACCGGCTGGCCAAACAGCCGGAGGAGGCGCTGAGCGACGCGCTCGACGCGGTCGATTCGCTCGACCTGGTCGGGCTGTCGGACCGGCTGGACGAGACCCTGTCGCGCTTCGGCGCCCTGACCGGGTTCGTGCCGCCGCTGCATACGCCGCGCGTCAACGTCCTGGCACGCTCGGAGGGCAACGCGTTCCTGCCCTACCGTCCCACCGTGCGCGAGCCGATGACCGTCGAGATCGAGGCGGAGCTCGACCACCTCACGCGGCTGGACCGGGTGGTGTACGGCCATGCGCAGCAACGCTTCGGGCCCGGCGACCGCCCGCCGGCGCCGGCTCATTCCACGGCGAAGGCCTGACTGCGCACCAGCCGGGCGTAGAGCCCGTCCTGCTCCACCAGCGCTGCATGGGTGCCGCACTCCACCGCCTGTCCGTCGGACAGCGCCACCACCAGGTCGGCCGAGCGCACCGTCGACAGCCGGTGCGCGACCACGACCGTGGTGCGCCCGCGCCTGAGCCGTGCCAGCGCTTCCTGCACCGTCGCCTCGCTTTCGGTGTCGAGCGCGCTTGTCGCCTCGTCCAGCAGGAGCAGGCGGGGATCGCGTAGCAGCGCACGCGCCAGCGCCACGCGCTGCCGCTGCCCGCCCGACAGGCGCTGGCCGCCGGGGCCGACGCGGGTGGCGAAGCCATCGGGCAGCGCCAGGATGAAGTCCGCGGCGGCCGCGGCGGCGGCGGCGTCGTGTATTGCGGCATCGTCCGCCCCGGCGCGTCCCATGCGTATGTTGTCGGCCACCGTGGTGTCGAACAGCAGCGTGTCCTGGCTGACATAGGCGATGGCGTCGCGCAGTGCTGCGAGGCGCAGGTCGCGCAGGTCGATCCCGTCCAGCAGGATGCGCCCCGCCGACACGTCGTGCAGGCGCGGGATGAGGGATAACGCGGTGGACTTGCCGGCACCGGACGGGCCCACAAGCGCCACGGTCAGGCCAGGCTCGGCCACGAAGCTGAGGTTGCGCAGGCCCGCGCGTCCGTCCGGATAGCGGAAGGCGACGTCCTCGAACACCAGCCTCCCCCGCCCCGCCGGGAGCGGCCGCGCGGTGGGCCGTTCGACCACGCCGGGAGGCTCGTCGATCACCCCGAAGATGCGCTCGAGCCCGGCCAGGCCTTCCTGCACCGCCGCGTTCAGCGAGCCCAGCGCACGCAGCGGGCGGGCAGCGATCAGCAGGGCGGCGACGAAGCCGGAAAAGCTCCCGAGCGTGGCGCCGCCGGTGGCCGCGCGCCAGCCGGCGAAGCCCAGCACCGCCGCCACCGCGGTGCCGCCCAGCACCTCCAGCACCGGGTCGACGCGCGCCCGGCCGCGGGTGATGCGAAGCAGGCTGTCGTGCAGCATGTCGAAGGACCGGTTGGCGCGCAGGGTTTCGGCCTGCTCCAGCCGGTACACCCGCACGCTGCGCGCCTGGGCGAAGCTTTCGTTCAGCAGGGTCGCGGTGTTGCCGATCTGCTCCTGCATCCCCCCCGAGGCGCGCCTGACCCGGCGGCCGATGCGCTGGATCGGCACTGCGGCGAGCGGATACAGCAGGGCCGCGATCAGGCTCAGCTCCCAGTCCATGACGAACATGCCGACCACCAGCCCGACCACCGTGACGGCGTCGCCCAGCGAGTTCACCGCCCGGATCATCGCTTCGCGTATGGTGATGGCGTCGGTGGTGAAGCGGGCCGCGAGCTGGGCCGGCGCTTCCCGCTCGATCCGGGCCACGTCCGCGCTGACCAGGTGGCCGAACATCTGCCGCTGCAGGTCGCGTATCACCACCAGCACCAGGTCCTGCACGGCGATGGTCTGGCCGTACTGCGCCGCCGCCTTGGCCGCGGTGATCATCACCACCAGGGCCGGCACCTGGTACAGGATGCGCGGATCGTGGGCCGCGAACATGTCGAGGGCGCGCCGGATCACCAGCGGATAGAGCGCGGTCAGGCCGGCCATCAGCAGGGTCAGCACCAGCATCGACAGGAGGCGGCCACGGTGATGCCGCACGTCCTCGCGCCACAGCCGGCGCAGCAAGGACAGGCTGGGCGGAGACCCGGCGGGCCGCTTCGCGGCGGCAACGGCCGCCGCCGCCGCCGGGTTTGGCACGACGTTCATTCCGGGCGTTTACCAGCGGGTTCCGGCAATCACAAACCGTCGGCACCGGACCCATGCGGGGGAACAGGCGGACGGCGTGTTCCGTTGCCGTTCAACGGATGGCCGGCCGCCTGGCCTTCAGGGCTCCTTCGGGGGCAGGCACGGTTCGGGCCGGGACAAGGAACCAGCCATGTCGATGCTGCACAACCTCCACTGCCGACGCTGCCTCAGCCGTGGTCTGGCTGCGATCGCGGTGGCAGCGCCGATCGCCGTGCTGCTCGGCCGCAGCGCCAGGGCCAGGAACAAGCACGAGGCGCCGGTGCCCGGTGCTCCGGTCTCGACGCGCAGCCACGTCCTCGATACTGCGGCGGACGCCATCCAGTCCAAGCCTCCGCTCGACGCGATGAGCGCCTATCTCAACGGCTTCCACTTCTATGCCGACGACATGGGCCGGCAGGTGGAGGCGAACCATTTCTGCACCCACCTGAACGAGGACTTCCACCAGTGCGTCATCTATGACGCCAACCGGTCGGATGCGAAGCTGATCGGCATCGAGTACATCGTCAGCAGGAAGCTGTTCGAAACGCTTCCCGAGGACGAGAAGAAGCTTTGGCACAGCCACGACTACGAGGTGGGCTCGGGCTAGTTGATCGCGCCGGGCGTTCCGGACCTGGCGGAGCACGCCGTGATGACTGACCTGGCAGGCACCTATGGCAAGACCTGGCATACCTGGCAGATCGACACCAACCGCGACTTTCCCATGGGCATCCCGCAGCTGATGATGGGGTTCACCAGGGACAACCAGGTGAATGGGAAGATGCTCGCGGACCGGGACAAGCGCTTCGGCGTTTCCACGGCCAACAAGAAGCGCAACCGCTCGAACATCGCGCCGCCCGCTCCGCTTGCCGGGGCGAACGGGTGGCAGGACGGGCGGGTGATGCAGCTCGCGCTGCAGGAAGTGCCGGTCAGGAACCTCAAGGGCTGACACGCGGCGGGAGCGTCAGCCGCGCAGCAGCGATCCGAGCCGGGCCAGGCAGGCGGCGCGGTCGGGTCGGCAGCCGTTCTCGCGCCACCAGCCCTCGACAGCCCGCAGCGCGGCACCGACCGCCGGCCCGGGTTGCAGCCCCGCAGCGACCACGTCACGTCCTGACACGGGAAACACCGGCCGGTCGAGCGCGTGAAGGCGCCGGCACAACGAGAACCAGGGCGCCGGGTCATCCGCCGGGTCATCCGACGTGGCGGCAAGAAGCCAACCGCGGTCGCACAACGAGACCGCGTCGCTGTCCACGAGCAGCCGGCGCAGCCCGTCGTCGTCGAGGCCGGGATGCGGTCGGACACCGTGCATCAGGGCGTGGAGACGATCAGCATCGGCGTTGGACAGCTTGAGCCTGGCCGCGACGGTTGCCGCATCGCCCACGGCCAGTCCCGCCAGGCGGAGCAGCGGGTCCGGCGGCGCCTGCAGCGCCAGCAGGCGCATCAGCCGCGGCGGGTCGCCGCCCTGCGGCAGCAGCGCGTCCAGCACGCCCAGCCGATGCATGGCCACGAGCGCCGGGGCCGGGGCCGGGGCTTCGAGCAGCCGGCGCAGCTCGGTCCATACCCGCTCCGCCGACAGGTGTTGCAGCGACTGGGCGGCGGCGCCGATGGCGTCGGTCGCGGCCGGGTCCGCGACGCCGCGGCCATAGCGTGCGTGGAAGCGGAAGAACCGGAGGATGCGCAGCGCGTCCTCCGCGATCCGCGTGGCGGCATCGCCCACGAACCGCACCCGGCCGGCATGGAGGTCGGCGGCGCCGTCGAAGTAGTCGTGCAGGCCGGCGTGCCTGTCGACCGACATGGCATTGATGGTGAAGTCGCGGCGTGCCGCATCCTCGCGCCAGTCGTCGGTCCACGCCACCACGGCGTGGCGCCCGTCGGTCTCGACGTCGCGGCGCAGGGTGGTGATCTCCAGCGGATGTCCGTCCACCAGGGCGGTCACGGTGCCGTGGGTGAGGCCGGTCGGGATCACCTTGATCCCGTCGCCGCGCAAACGGTCCATCACCGCCTGCGGCGGCTCGGGCGTGGCGAGATCGAGGTCCGTCACGGTCCGGCCCGCCAGCATGTCCCGCACCACGCCGCCGACCAGGCGCGCGTCCGGCAGAAGCGACCAGACGCGCGACAAGCCGTCCCGGCCGGGCAGGTCGTGCAGCGGCACCGTCACGCCGGATCGTCCGACGCGGCCTCCGCAAGCGGGCCGATCGGAAAGAAGCGGTTCTGGCTCCAGACGCCCATGCAGGGCACGCCGGCGCGGGTGCCCTCCACCGCGAGCGCCACCAGCTCGTAGTACACCGCACGCGCGACCCGCGCCTGGATCGGCCGGCTGCCGTCCCCCGGCCGCACCACGAGATAGGGGATCGCCGTGCCCTCGTCGCCGCCGCAGGCGCAGGACCAGTCCACGTCGAGCGGGTTGTCGGGGCCGGCGCAGACGATCTCGTCGATGTTGGTGCGAAACGCCAGCATCTGGCTGCGTCCGCTGCCGCACCATTCCAGCTCGACCGCGACAAAGGGAACGTCCTCGACCTCGATCTCGCCCTGTTCCGCCGGGGTTTCCAGCCGGTAGCGTCCGGCCGGATCGCGTCGCAGCACGCTGGCGAACAGGCAGACCATCGGCTTGCGGCGGATCGGCGAGCCCTTGTAAAGCCAGGTGCCGTCGCGCTGGATCAGGAACGGCAGCGGTCCGCATTGGCGCGGAGGCGGGCGGTCAAAGGGGCTGGAAGGAAGCATGGCGCTGGAAGCGCAGTTGACGCGGGCGGTGCACAGGTCGGGGAAGCGCTCGTGTTTCACGGCATGATGCCCTGGCCGACCCGTGGAGCGCGATGCAGTGCCATGGGTTCGGATATAGGAAGCGCACCCGGCTTGATGAAACCCCCGGACATGGCAGATTGGCCGCGTGGAGCAGGTGCGATGACAGGTCCAGGCTTTGAAGCAACGGTGGTCGCGCCCGGCCCGCTCCCCGGAGAGCCGGACCCGGTAGCGGAGGCGGACGCGCTGTCGGCGCGGTTGTCCGTGGTGCGCCGGCGCATCGGCGAGGTGATCTTCGGCCAGGAGCAGGTGGTGGCGGAAGTGCTGACCGCGCTGCTGTCCGGCGGGCACGCGCTGCTGGTGGGAGCACCCGGACTCGGCAAGACCCTGCTGGTCGAGACACTCGGCACGGTGCTCGGGCTCGACGCGCGACGGGTGCAGTTCACCCCGGACCTGATGCCTGCCGACATCACCGGAAGCGAGATCCTGGAGGAGGATGCGGGTGGCCGGCGCGGCTTCCGCTTCGTGCGCGGCCCGGTGTTCTGCCAGCTGCTGATGGCGGACGAGATCAACCGCGCCAGCCCGCGTACGCAGTCGGCGCTGCTGCAGGCGATGCAGGAGCACCGGGTGGCGGTGGCCGGCATCAACCATCCCCTGCCGGCCCCGTTCCACGTGCTGGCGACGCAGAACCCGATCGAGCAGGAAGGCACCTACCCGCTCCCCGAAGCCCAGCTCGACCGCTTCCTGCTGCAGATCGACCTGCCTTATCCGGAAGCGGCCGCGGAGCGGGCGATGCTGCTCGCCACCACCGGCGTGCCACGCGCGGCCCCCGAGCCGGTGCTGGCGCCGGGCGAGCTGGTGGCGGCCCAGGCTCTGGTGCGCCGCCTGCCGATCGGAGCGAAGGTGGTGGACGCGATCCTGTCCCTGGTGCGCGGCGCCCGGCCGGAAACCGCGAGCGATGACCGGGTGCGCCGGTCGCTCGCCTGGGGACCGGGCCCGCGCGCGGCGCAGGCGCTGATGCTGGCCACGCGTGCCCGCGCGCTGCTGGACGGCAGGCTGTCGCCTTCCCTCGACGACGTGGCGGCGCTGGCGCATCCGGTGCTGCGCCACCGCATGGCGCTGAGCTTCGCGGCGCGTTCGGAAGGAACCGCCTTGCCGGCGATCATCGACGGTCTGGTCCAGCGGATCGGGTGAGGCGCTTTCCGTTCACGCGGCCAGGACGCGCCGCAGTCGACGGCTCGCCAGGCGCTCCGCCGGTCGGCCCCGCCCGGAACGGGCTGCGGCTGGACGCCGAAGCGCTGGCAGCCCGGC